>CAZDEF010000055.1:0-17727 GCA_964504385.1 uncultured Oscillospiraceae bacterium | reverse complement strand
GCATACTAAAACGCCATGCTTTCTCTTGAAAACATGGCGTTTTTCAGCGGTCTGACGCCCTGAAACACATGTGTTTCAGGGCGAAGTTGTTACATTCTGTGCGTTTCCTTCTTTGCGGGAGTCTTTTTGGCATCACGCTGCTGGTTCAGGTAGTTGCGCGGCGTAGAGCCGAAAATTCTCGAGAAAGCTTTTCCGAAGCTTTCAACGCTGCCATAGCCCAACGCATCCGCCGCCTCGTTCACGCGCATCCCCTTCTGCAGATGCTCGAGCGCCCATTGCATCTGGCACTTGAGCAGGTATTCGGAGAAGGAAACGCCGATCTGCTGCTTGAATTGCCTGCTGAAATAGCTGTAATTCAAATGCAGATGCGTGCATACTTCCTCCATCGAAATGGGCTGCCCCACATGCTCCGCGATGTAGTTCATCGTCCACAGCGCCATATAGCTCTGGCCCAAGCCGCGTTCGTTCAGAAGGACATCCTGAAAAAACACCCATCGGGGCATATTTTCAAAGGAAGTGATCTCCAATGCACGCTGGGCCTGATGCCAAAGCGTTCCAAGGTCGTCACCCGCCGACGAGATGCCGAACCGCACGTCCGGCTGCGTCACCTGCTCCATCCATTCCAGCAGGCAGTCGCGCTCATCGCTGATGAGCTGATAGCCGTAACGCGCGTCCGCAAAGTGCCAGCTGCCCGTCCATGCCGGTATCTTTTCCATGCGCGTATTCCACACGACGATCCGCACTTTGTCCGGCGGCTCCGGCAGGCCGGAGCGTGTAAAGATCCCCGGCTCCAGCGGCCCTCCGTCTGTCAGCTGCATATAAAGCTTGCGCTCCAGCAGGTCGTGGTTCTGGCTCCGGGTCTTTTCCATGCCCAGCGTCACCCGCTCCACCGCGGCTTTCAGATCGCTCTCGCTGTAGGGCTTGACCAGAAAATCCTTCACTTCCAATTTAATTGCCTGCTGCGCATAATGGAAATTATCAAAAGCAGTAATGATGATACAGGCCATCTCCGGGCGAACCGCTCTTGCCTGTTCGATCAGCGCCAAGCCGTCCATGCTGCCCATGCGGATATCCGTGATCAGGATATCCGGCGGCTGCGCCTTGATCTTCTCGATGGCTTCCTCGCCGCTGAAAGCGCACTGCACGCTGCTGTCCTGCGGCAGAAAGCGCTGGAGCCTTCGGGCCGTGCCCTGACAGATCGCCACTTCATCATCCACAACCAGATATCTCATGTTGGTTCCGCCTCTCCGGCCGCCGCAGCGGGCTGATTCTCCCGTGGGATACAGATCTTGAAAACGGTTTCCTTCGCATCGGATTCTACTTCTATGGAATAGCGGTCCGCATACATCAGGCGCAGGCGCTGCACCAGATTGCTGATGCCCACGCCGCGAATACCGTGGGCCGGCTGCACAAGGGTATCGCGGAGCTTGGCCAGCTGCTCCGGCTGGATCTCGCGGCCGTTGTTGGCGATCCGGAACTGCATGCTGCTGCCGTCGCTTTGCGCGGATACGCATATGGTCATATCCAGGCCGTAGATCAGTCCATGCTGCAGCGCATTCTCCACCAGTGGCTGCAGCATGAACCGCGGAATAGCCACATCATTCAGGGCCGGATCCCACTGCAGCACCAGCGAGATCTTCTGCTTTTTCATCTCGCACATAAAGTCGATATAGGCTTGCAGATGCACTGCTTCCTGCGCCAGCGTGGACTGCAGCGCTTCGGAAAGATTGTAGCGCAGCACGCTGGCCAGCTTGGTGATGTTATTGCTGATCCGTGGGTCGATATTCTGCTCCTCCAGCTCCATCTGAAGCCACAGCAAGGAATTAAACAGAAAATGCGGATTGAGCTGGTACTGCAGCGCCAACGCCTGCATATGCCGCTTGGCCTTTTCCTTGCCCATCGTTTCGGCCATCTGCGCATCCAAACGGTCAAACAGGCTGTTGAAGGCGCGGACAACGCGTCCCACCTCGTCCTCGCCGTCCTCCGGCAGATGCACGCGGCCCTCCTTGGCGTTGATGCTGTCCGCAACGACCGCCATGCGGTTGATGCGCGCCAGCAGGCTGCGCAGCACGCGCTGCGCCACAAAGAACAGCAGGAAGATCGCCAGCACGGTCAGCAGGAGCGTTCCAAAGTTGTTGCTGATGTATTCCAGCACCAGCTGGTCAAATCCGATCCGGATCGCCACTTCCAGTTCCATATCGCCGATCAATCTGCGCTGCCACATGCTCCCATCCCAGCGGTAGGAGCCGTCCTTCCGCAGCAGTGCGAAGGCCTCCTCGCTGTATTGGTCGTCGGCCGCATACAGCATCCGTTCGTTTGATCGGATATACATCGGGTTTTCATTGGCACGCTGAAGCGCCGATGTGATGAACGGCTGCGCATCGATGGCGCATTTGATGACGCCAAAACTCCGGTTGAAATCTGAGGACACGCGGCAATAATAGGCGAACTTGGGGGCGGAATCACGGTAGTCATACACATGCGACAGCGATGTGGGATATGGGTTCCCCATTCCGTACCACTGGTCGTACTGCTTGGATTCCACAAAGCTGCAATAGGCTTCGTCATCCAAGAAGCGTTCTTCCTTCAGCAGCCAGTACCAGTGTTCGCTGAAAGGCTCTTCCCGGTTGAAGATGAGCATAATGTTCGCATTGAGCGATGACAGATACAGTTCGGCCTTTCTCAGCTCCAGCAGCACCTCATTTTATACGAGATCGTCCATTCCGCCGCCGTGCGGCTGGAAAGCATTTCATTCAGTGAATCCGTTGCCGCAAGCGTGCGGATCACACTCTCCGTCTGCGACATCAGCATGTGCGCATCCGCCTCGATGTTTTCCAGCACATACTCGTTGCGCTTGACCGTATCCGATACATACGCCTTCCAGCTGATGGTGAGCAGCAGGCACGACATCACGCAAAGCGGAATGATGCCAAAGGCGACCAGCAGGCTCATCATCTTATTCTGGAGCGACCACTCAGACCGCATATTCCACCTCCGTGTGTTGCTGCCCCGCCCAGCCGAAAGGGGCGGCGTCCATTAGGATATCATAAAAATGCAAATGCAGAAAACTTCTTTTATCATGATAAAAGAAGGGAACGGTTTGCCGTTCCCTTCCGGTTTTGGCTTGCTGAGATCACACGAAACTGTAGGAAGTACCGTTTTCAGCGTTGTACTTCTCCAGCAGAGAGTTGCGGACCGCTTCGCCGCCCATGCTCAGATAGGTGGAAACGTAGTTGTCCCACTCGGTTTCGATGTCCAGCTCGCCCATGATGAACTTCACGGTCATGTTGGTGTAGTAGGTGTCCAGCTCGCTGTTCAGGTTGTTATACTCATCGGTATACATGCCCAGGAACAGGTTGGTGTAGGTGTTGGCTCTCATGCAGGTAGCGATGCCGGCCGTGCGCTTCGCGCCGTAGTCGGATTCGTCCAGCGTGTAGAGCTGCTGCTGCAGGCTCAGGTTCTCGATGAACTTGTAGATCTCCATGTCAGCGATGGTGTCGCCGCGGCGGTTCTGGCCTTCAAGGCCCCAATACCAGGTGACCTTGCCGTTTTCGTCCATCTCAAAGTAATCGCCTTCCAGACCGCACTGCACGGTGTACCAGCCGTAGGGGCTGATTTCCCAGTTGATCAGCTCAAGGGCCTTTTCAACGTTCTCGCAGGTGTAGGTGATGGCCACGGTGCGCCAGATGGGGTCGCAGGCAGGCAGACCGGCATCGCCGTTGGGGCCGGTGATCGCATCCATCATGGTGATCTCGCCATCGGGGTTGTTATCGCCGAAGCCGTACTTCAGGTACACGCTTCCGCCGTGAGACCACCAGCAGGGCCAGTAGCCCATCTTACCGGTCGCGAACTTTTCGTAGGTCTGGGAGCCAGACTGGGTGAACACTTCGGGATCCAGATAGCCCAGTTCGTAGATCTGGTTGAGGTAGGTCAGAGCGGCCTTGTAATCATCGCTGATGACGTTGGTGGTCACGGTGCCATCCTCATTGAGGAAGTAATCCATCATGGAAGTCGCGCCGAAAGCGCCGAAGAACACGCTCATGTAGTCCAGACCGTTGCAGCTCACGCCGTAAGTATCCTTCAGGCCGTTGCCATCGGGATCTTCTTCGGTGAACACGCGCAGCACTTCGGTCAGCTCGTCCAGTGTGGTGGGCACGGACAGGCCCTTGTTATCCAGCCAGTCCTGACGGATGCCGGCCGTGTACATGGTGGGGTTGACGGAACGGGTGGGCACGCCGTAGATGCGGCCGTCCGCGCTCATGCGGTTCCAGCAGTATTCGCCCATGCCGTTGGTGTCCACATAGGCCATCAGTTCCGGATAGTTGCCGACCAGATCGGTGATGTCGTAGAACAGGCCTTCGTCAATATAGCTGACAAAGGTGTCATAGGTCATCCAGATCAGATCCGGGATGTCGCCGCCGGCCAGAGTCAGCGCCAGCTGCTGAGTGAAGTTTTCGGGAACCTGGGTGATCTGCAGATCGATGCCCAGATTATCCTTGATATACTGCCAGGTTTCATCGGTGAATTCGTTCTGAGGACGGTTGCCGTCGCTCATCAGGGTGAGGGTGACGACCTCATCCTCGGCCAGCACGCTCATGGGCAGAGCGGTCAGCATGAGGATCACGGTCATCAGTAGAGCCAGGTACTTCTTCATGGTGGTTCCTCCTTTTATCATTCCATGCGCACCATGCGCAGTGGTTTCGGTGATCAGCCCTTCAGCGATCCAACCATAACGCCCTTGACAAAGTAGCGCTGGATGAACGGGTATACGCAGATGATCGGCAGCGCCGTCACCACGATCATGGCGTCCTTGAGCATTTCCGAAGGCAGGGTCTGCACAGCGTCGTCAAACATCATGGTTTCGAATTCGCTGGTCATCAGCGCCTGACGCAGGATGGCCTGCATGGGCAGCAGTTCGCGCTTGGTGATATAGATCAGGCTGTTGAAGTAGGAGTTCCAGTAATCGACCGCATAGAACAGCGTGATCGTGGCGATCGCCGCGCCGGACAGCGGAAGCAGGATCTTGAGCATGTAGGTCCTCTGGCTGGCGCCGTCGATCGTGGCCGCCTCGGCAAGCGAATCCGGCACGCTGCTGAAGAAATTGCGCAGGATGATCATGTTGTAGGTGCTGATGGCCGTGGGAAAGATCAGCGAAGAAAGGCTGTTGAGCATGCCCAAGCTGCGCACCAGCAGATAGGTGGGGATCAGGCCGCCGTTGAACAGCATCGTGAACACCACGAACATCGTCATGGCCTTCTTGCCCGGCAGATCCTTTCGGGACAGGCAGAACGCACCGATGATCGTCAGGAGCATGCTCAGCAGCGTGCCGCCAACGGTGATGATGATGGTGTTGAGATAGGCGCGCGGGATCATGTCATCGCGGAAGACCTGCAGATACGCGTCCCAATGGAGGCCGTCCGGCCAGAGGATGAACGTTGTGGTCTGCACATGCTGGAGAGAAGAAAGCGAACAGACCACCACATACCAGAAGGGGTACAGCATGATCACGCAGACGACCAGCATCAGCAGCGTGTTCAGGATCCGGAACGTCAGCTCGGCTCTCGTAGGTTTGATCTTCATCACCAAATTCCTCCTTCGCCATCCGTCAGCTTCTTGGAAGCGATGTTGGTGGCAATGATCATCAGCAGACCAACAAAGGATTTGATCAAGCCCACCGCCGTAGCGACGGAGAAATTGTTGGCGCTGTTCAGGCCCATTCGATAGACGAAGTAGTCAAGCGTTTCGCCCGCATCCAGCACGGCGTCGTTAATCAGGCTGAAGATCTGGTTGAAGCTGATGCTCAGGATGTTGCCCACCTCAAGGATCAGCATAACGGCGATCGTATTGCGAATCCCCGGCAGGGTCACATGCCAGATCCGCTTGAAGCGTCCGGCGCCGTCGATATACGCCGCTTCGTAAAGCTGCTCGTCAACGCCTGTGATGGCCGCCAAGAAAACGATGGAGCTCCAGCCCAGATGCTTCCACATGTGCGATACCAGCACGATCCGGTGGAAGTACGCGCTCAGGCCCACATAGTTCTTGCCCTCGCCGCCCAGCATGCGGATCAGGTTGTTCAGCGCGCCGGTATTGGGCGAAAGCAGCATGTATACCAAACCGCCGGCGACCGACCACGAAATAAAGTGCGGCAGATAGCTGACCGTCTGCACCAATTTTTTGAAGCGCGCGGAGCGGACTTCGTTGAGCAGCAGCGCAAAAATGATCGGCAGCGGGAAGGCAAAGCAGATGCGCTGCACGCCCATCAGCACCGTGTTGGAAATGGCCCTTTTGAACGAAGGAAGGGTAAACAGGTACTCAAAGTTTTTGAGCCCCACCCATTTGCTGGCGCTGATCCCCTTGAGGATCTTGTAATCCTTAAAGGCAATGACAACGCCGCCCATGGGCGCGTAGCAAAAGATCAAATACCAAATCAATACCGGAAGAAACAGCAGATAGATCTCTACATGACTCCTGTTGATTCGAATCCTTCTTTTCGAATGCAGTGTCATTCCTTGTGCTTTTTGCATCCCATCACCCCATACCTTTGTGTCACTTTCAACAGTGTGTTACTATTATGACAGATATTTTTGTCCGAAAACACCATCCCATTTGCGCAATATCTGTCTTTATTTTTCTATTTTGTCCATCTGCGGGCAAAAAAAGAGTCCTTCTGGATCGAAGAACTCTTCAGGCCGGCGAAAAAGCTCGCTAAAGCGATCTTTCCACCGATGGAATACGCCGTTTGCCTACTCACCTACAGCTCGCCGGGCGGCAAACGGCGCAAGGAATGCTTCCGCGCAGGGCGCGGGCTCCCTCAAAGGATCAAACGCAGACCATCCGCCATCTGCTTCTCCGTATAGGGAACGGGCGTCAGCTCGTTTGCTGCGGGCCAGCTGCTTTCCTGCCTTCTTTGCGCAGGGAACGAGCCGCTCAAGCGGTCAAAGCGCATGGGATCCTGCGGATCCACGCTGAAGATGTTTTCATCCGCCATGCGCACCCACAGTCTTCCATCGCTCCAAGCCACGCTGCGCATCTCCTGCCCGCGCACGATGGTGCCGGTCAGGTCTCCCAGCTCCGGGTCGTATTCCCACAGCAAGCGGCCGCCGGTGCTCACATAGATCTTTCCATCCGGCGCGCGCATGCAAGCGGTGCAGGTATCCTTGCCCAGTTGGATCTCCATTCCGCTGCGAACGTAGAACGTTCCTTCCGCCGTAGCCGGATCGCCGACAACGCAGGAAAAGTCCTTCCGGAGCCCGCCTTCGCCAACGTGATCCAGCGTGTACAGCGTCATTCGGTCGTCCTCCAGCTCCAGAATGCGCGTGTGGGCTGTGCCGTCGCGCGCGGCGGAGGTGACAACGCCGCAGGAAACGTGGCAGATCCCTTCGCACAGGCTGATGGACGCTGCGTCATGCCCCATGTGGAAGTGCGCGCTGGCCCAAAGGAACACCTGAGGATGGGCACGCATCAGCTGTTTCCAGCGCAGCGGCTGAAAGCAATGATCGATATAGGAATCCGTCGCCGCGACATGCAGTGGCGGCACGCCCCGCAGCCCGCTGCCCGGCAGCGGGCAATGGCAGAAAATCGCCGTCGGCCAATCGCGGTGACGCTCCAGCTGATCCTGCACAAAGGCAAACTGCTCATCGGAAATGTAAAGCGCGTTCTGCGTTGCAAAGCCCTCGCGGGGCTGCTTTTCCGTGCAGATGAACAGTAGCAGCGTATGGCCTGCCTCCATGGCCGACCAGAGCGTTTCCCGCCCGAAAACCTCCCGATACCACGCAGCGGGGTCTCTTTCAAAGCCGTCATCCAGACGGTATTCCACATCATGATTGCCCATCAGCGGCACGACCGGGCAATGAAGTCTGTTCAGGAACTCCGCACACTCGCGAAAGCCCTGCAGCGTGCCCAGCTTGCCATAGCCGCCATAATCTCCCAAAGAAACTGCCAGATCCGGTTGGAGCGCGGCAACCTGATCCATGGCTCGGCTGATTTTTTCGTCTTCTCCATCGCGATACTGCAGATCGCCGATCAGCGCAATCCTCATTCTTTCGATTCCACCTTTCGTATCCATTCGCTGTTCCACCCTCACGGTTCAGCTGTCAAAAAGCTGTGCATCACATAGCCTTCGATCGCATCCGTACACACCTTCACCCAGCCCTCTTCCGGACATTCTTCCAGCACCAGCAGTTTCTGGCCCTTATACAAGCGCGTGAGGATCTTGCCGTTCAGGCTGGGCTCGCTTCGCAGATTGAGCGAGCTGTCCTCGGCGATCTCCGTGACCTGCGCATAGTACTGCCCCTCCCCCGCCGCCATGGAAAGCGGCATCAGCGTGGGGCGCGGCGTGGGCGAAGGCGCAGGGCCGGGCGTGGCGGCAAGCGCCTCGTCTGCCAGCGCATAGGGCGCGGGCGTTTCGGGATAGCGCATCAGCGACATGCCGGGATAGTAGGATGACAGGATATCGCGGTAGCTTTTGCCTTCTGCGCCTGCCATCCACTGCGCCCCGCGCTGGCTCATGCCCACGCCATGACCATAGCGGCGCGCCTCCAGCACAAAGGCTTCCTCCGTTTCCACAACGCGCCAGATTTCGTTTTCATAGTTGGACAGAATATCCATGCCAAACAGATCCTCCGCCGTTGGAAACACGGGAATGTCCAGCGTGATCGGCTCTTCCAGCGCTTCAAACGCGCCGTAAACGGGTTCCGGTGTAGCCGTTGGGGCCAGCGTGACCACCGGGGCAAAGGTCACGTTGGGCTGCTGCGTCTGCTGCACAAACAGGCTCACTTCCTCCGCGTCTGCATCCACCACGCGAACGCTGGCTGCGCTGCGGGTGCGCGCGCTGATCTGCAGCGTCAGATGAAGCTGCGTCATCCGTTTGCTTTTCTCCCAATCGGGTGTGTCCAGCACAGCAGCGGCGACGCCATCCACCCGTATGCTTTCCGGCGCAGCGTCATATCCAAGCGCGCTCAGCTGTTCGCCCAGCACTTCGGACAGGTATTTGCGCAGCACATAGGGCGCATCTTCCAGATACACCTTCCGCAATTCAAAGCTGCGCACCACGCTGAGCGGATTGGCCACATCATAGGGATCCTCACCAAAGGTGTAATAGCCGTAATCGCCGTCCAGCGGCCACACGGACTGCACCAGCTCCATCTGTCCGCCGTTGCTGGCGGAATAGTAGCACTGCGCCAGTTCGCCCTTGTAAAAACCGCACACACCACGCGTTTCAGCCACCGCCCGTTCGGACAGCGGGCTGCCCGGCAGGTAGCCCCTAAACACCTGATCGTTCGTGGTATCCACCAGATCATAGGGCTGTGCGGCGTTTTGCTTGCGCAGCGCATAGGTGCGGGCCGCAACCGTCTGCGCCTTCAGCGCTTCCAGCGGAAAGCTGTCTCCCATCTCATACGGCACCACGCCCAGCAGATAATCCTCCACATGGATGCGCAGCACCGGCCGCAGCGCGCCGTCGCTGATGTCCAGCAGCAGATCGCCCAGATAGAGCGGATCGAAATTCGTCTGATAGAAGCCGGTCGGCTCCGCCTCATCCGTCTGCACCCGTTCCAGCGCAAGCGTTCCGCCCGCGTCAATGCTCATATCCGCATAGTGCAGGTAAATGCTGCCGTTCCGCAGCAGCATGGCCAGTTCGCTTCCGCGATGAAAGTATAGCTGCGTGCCTTGCTGCGTGGTCAGGTGATAATCGCAATCCAGCGTAAGATCCAGCCGGTCAGTTACGCCCAGACGGGTCAGATGCACGCGCACCATCTGGCTGCGCTCCTTCGCCGAGGGGATCTCCTCCGCCAGCGCGGCCAGCTGCACCATTTCCAATATCAGCAGCACCGCCGCCAGCAGTGCCGTCCATCGCAGCGAACGTTTCTTCACAAAATGCAACATGGATTCCTCCTTGCTTGCAAGCAAAACTCACATTCATAACGACGTATGCCGCGCATGTATTCGTGCAAACACGCGTCTGCTAATTGAAACCTATCGTACCATGCATTCAGAAAAATGACAAGTCTCGCACATTGCGCATCCAGTGTCATAGGTTGAGAGCAGGGCGTTTCACGCCCATTTTGAAAAGGTGGTGCTGCCGTCATGCAAACGGTTTTTCCATTGACCGCGCTTCATAGCGGGCAAAGCGGCGTCATTGATCACGTCGATCAGCAAGGCGCCATGTATGAGCGCCTGTGCGATCTGGGCTTCACGCAGGGCAGCGTGGTCACCTGCCTGTTCTCCTCCCTGTTTGGCGATCCACGCGCCTATCGCATTCGCGGCAGCGTGGTCGCACTTCGCCACAGCGACGCTTCCCTCATCCGCTGCCGCCCCTGCGGAGGCGAAGCATGAGCGCGCGGCGGGTCGCCCTGTGCGGCAATCCCAACGTGGGCAAAAGCACGGTGTTCAATGCCCTGACCGGCTTGAGGCAGCATACGGGCAACTGGACAGGCAAGACGGTGGACGTAGCCACAGGCGAGGTACGGACGCCGGAGGGCGACTGGCAGCTGGTCGATCTGCCGGGCGCTTACTCCTTGTTCGACGGTTCGCCGGAAGAAATGGTCGCAAGCGACGCCCTCACCTTCGGGCAGCCGGACGCTGCCATTGTAGTATGCGATGCGGTGCGGCTGGAACGCAACCTGAACCTTGCGCTGCAGATCGCGCAGGCCTGTCCGCGAACGCTGCTGTGCGTCAATATGCTGGACGAAGCCCCCAAATACGGCGTGGAGCTGGATCTGTGCCAGCTTGAACGGATGCTCGGGCTGCCGGTCGTGGGTGTGAGCGCGCGCAACCGGCAAGGATTGGAAGCCCTGAAGACGCGGATGAACGCGCTGCTGGCAGCTCCCCTTCCCCCTGCGCGCCCGCTGATGTTCGATTGTCCGCCAGATATCCTCCATCCGCTCTCCGCGCTCGAAGCAGCGATCACCGCTTGCTGTCCTGCCATGGCGGAAGCAGGGACCGCCCGCTTCGCCGCCATGCGCGCCCTGACGCGGGAACCGGCGTTTTTGCAAAAGCTGACAAACTGCGCAGCAAACAAAAGCGATCTGGCGGCGCGGCTTCGGCTGGAACACGAGCGGCTCCTGCGGCTTGGCTTTCCCCGCGAAAAGCGGGTCAGCTCGCTGGTGGCCGCCAGCTATGCCAAGGCGCACCAGATTGCATGCGCCGTTACCCGCCAGCGGCCGGCAGAGCCGCGATTCCATCAGCGGCTTGACCGATGGATGGCCAGCAAATGGACTGGGATCCCCATCATGATCGGACTGCTCGCGCTGGTAATGTACATTACCCTGCTGGGCGCCAATCTTCCGGCGGAATGGCTGAGCGATCTGTTTGCATGGCTGGAGCCGCATTTGGCGGCTCTGCTGCAGATGACGCATGCGCCGCAGTGGCTTCAGGATCTGCTCATGCAGGGGGTGTACCGCGTAACGTCGTGGGTGGTTGCCGTCATGCTGCCGCCGATGGCCATTTTCTTTCCCCTTTTCACGCTTATGGAAGATTTCGGTCTGCTGCCGCGTGTGGCTTTTCATCTGGATCGGTGCTTCTGCTGCTGCCATGCCTGCGGCAAGCAGGCGCTGTGCATGTGCATGGGGCTGGGCTGCAACGCAGTAGGCGTGACCGGCTGCCGCATCATCCAAAGCCCTCGTGAAAGGCTGATCGCTATCCTGACCAATGCGCTTATTCCGTGCAATGGTCGTTTTCCAACACTCATTGCGATGATCAGCATGTTCTTCGTGCTGGGGAACACCGCGCTGCACACCCTGCTGGGCGCTGTTTGGCTGGCGCTGCTCATCCTGCTGAGCGTGGGAATGACCTTTCTTTGCTCATGGCTCCTTTCACGAACGGTCCTGCGCGGGCTTCCCTCCGCATTCTCGCTGGAGCTTCCGCCCTTCCGCCGCCCGAAGATCGGTGAAGTGCTGCTGCGGTCATTGCTGGATCGCACGCTGTTTGTGCTGGGCCGGGCGGTTTGCGCCGCCGCTCCGGCGGGCGCGCTGGTCTGGTGTCTGGCAAACTTTCCTGTGAACGGGCAGCCGTTGCTTGCCCATGCCTCCGCCTTTCTGCAGCCTGCGGCATGGTGGATCGGCATGGACGGCGTGATCTTGCTTTCATTTGTTCTGGGACTGCCCGCCAACGAGATCGTGCTTCCTATCGCGCTGATGATCTACCGCCAGCAGGGAGTGCTGAGTCAGGTGCAGGGCGTCATGGAAATGAAAGCCGTACTGCTGCAGCAGGGTTGGACGGTGTGGACCGCGGCGTGCGTAACGCTGTTTTCCCTGTTCCACTGGCCATGCGCCACGACCATTCTGACGATCCGCAAAGAAACGCGCAGTTTGCGCTGGACAGTGCTGGCGGTGCTCACTCCAACGCTGTGCGGCATAGCGCTGTGCCTGCTGACCGCCGCGCTTGGAAGGCTGTTCGGTTAGCGCTCCTTTCCCTTTTCATCTGTGACAAATGTGTGATTGCTTTTTTTGCAAAAACAGGGTATGATACATAGGATGACATCGCATTGTCCTGCAAAGTCCAGATGGACGTTTGCAGCATTTGAATTTCGGAGAGGATGGTTTTCCCAATGGCGAGAAATCATTTCAACGGTTTTGGCGGCGGCGCCAATATGCAGCAGCTCATGCGTCAGGCACAGAAGCTGCAGGAGCAGATGACCAAGACGCAGGAAGAACTGGACGAGCGCGAATATACCGCGCAGGCTGGCGGCGGCATGGTGAGCGTGACCGTCAGCGGCAAGCGTGAGCTCAAAGCGCTGGAGATCAAGCCCGAGTGTGTGGATCCCGACGATGTGGAAATGCTGCAGGACATGATCCTGGCTGCAGTGAACGAGGCCCTGCGCACGGTCGAGGAGACCCGCGAAGCGGAAATGTCCAAACTGGCCCCCGGCATGGGAGGCATGTTCTAAGCCATGGCACAGCAGCTGGAACCCATCGCGCGAATGGTGGCGCAGCTTTCCCGCCTGCCGGGCATCGGTCAGAAGAGCGCGCAGCGCCTTGCCTACCACATCATCGGCATGCCGCTGGAAGAAGTGCGCGAGCTGGCCACCGCCGTGTATCAGGGGCGCAAGGCCATCCGCTACTGCGAGGTGTGCGGCAATTACGCCACGGATCGCCTGTGCGATATCTGCGCCGACGAGCGGCGGCAGAACGGGCAGATCTGCGTGGTGCGCGATCCTCGCGATGTAGCTGCCATCGAGCGCATGCGTGATTTTCGCGGTACCTATCATGTGCTGCACGGCACGCTTTCCCCCATGGACGGCATAGGCCCGGAGGATATCCGCATCAAGGAACTGCTCGCCCGCCTGCAGGACGACAGCGTGAAGGAGATCATTCTGGCCACCAATCCGGATATTGAAGGCGAGGCCACCGCTGCCTACATCGCCCGTCTGGTCAAGCCCATGGGATTGCTGGTCACGCGTATTGCGCACGGCGTGCCCGTCGGCAGCGATCTGGAATACGCCGATGAGATCACGCTTTCCAAAGCGATGGAGGGACGGCGCGAAATGTAGCACCACAGCAGCCGACGTTTTCGCAACGCGGCTGCTTTCTTTAATACGGATATGAGAGCTCCATGATGTTCATGGATGCTGAATCGATACCAAAGGCGGTGAACCACATGGAACTGACCTATGATCTGATGGCCGCACTGCTGTGCGCGGCGCTTTTGCTGGGATTGCTGATCGTGCAGTGCGTACAAAACAGCCGCATACGCCGCCGGCTGCGCATGCTGGAAGACCGGCTTGCCCGCTCGCTGGATGAGCAAAGCGACGAACTGCGCGAGGAGATCGTGCGCAATCTGCACCAGCTGAACGAAAGCCTCATCAACACCATCGGGCATTTCAGCAGTCTGCAGGGCGATCAGGTAAACGCCGTGCTGCGCCAGAGTCACGACAGCGCGCAGGCGATGCAGCGCACAGTCAGCGAAGCCCTCGTGCAGATGGAGGGACGCATGGACGCGCTGCGCAAGACGATGGACGAAAACCTGCACCTGTTGCGCGAGGACAATGCCAAGCAGCTGAACGAAATGCGGGCCACCGTGAATGAAAAGCTGAACGAAACGCTGGAAAAGCGCCTTTCCTCCAGCTTTTCGCAGGTGAGCCAGCGTTTGGAGCAGGTGTACCGCTCTCTGGGCGAGGTCCACAGTCTGGCCAGCGGCGTGGGCGATCTGAAGCGCATGCTCAGCAATGTCAAGACCCGCGGCGTATGGGGCGAGATCCAGCTGGGCGCTCTGCTGGAGCAAGCCCTCACCGACAGCCAGTACGCCAGAAATGTGGCGGTCGTGCCCGGCTCTGCCGAGCGGGTGGAATTCGCCGTGTGCCTGCCCGGCCGGGAAAGCGGCGCTGCGCCCGTGTATCTGCCCATTGACAGCAAATTTCCGCAGGAGGATTACGCCCGTCTGGCGGACGCCTCGCAAAGCGGCGATCAGGCGGCGGTGGAGGCGGCGCAGAAGGCGCTGCTTGCAGCTGTCCGCACAGAGGCGAAGCGCATCGGCAAGTACATCGCCCCGCCCCACACGACTGATTTTGCCGTCATGTTCCTGCCGCTGGAAAGCCTCTACGCCGAAGTGATGCGCCACTCCGCAGTGGTCGAGGCCATCCAGCGCGAACAGCGCGTGCTGATCTCCGGCCCCAGCACGCTGCTGGCGCTGCTCAACAGTCTGCAAATGGGCTTCCGCACGCTGGCCATCGAGCAGCGCTCCGCCGAGGTGTGGAAACTGCTGGGCGCTGTGAAGGGCGACTTCGGCGCATTCGCCACCCTGCTGCAGCGCACGCAGGAAAAGCTGCAGCAAGCCAGCAACAGCATCGACACCGCGTTTGTCAAAACACGCACCATCGAAAAGCGTTTGCGCAGCGTGGAAGCGCTGGATGGAGCGGAAGCGCAGCAGCTGCTGGAAGGATCCCCGGAAGCATAAATGGACCGTCGAAAAAGCTCGCTGCGCGATCTTTTCCGCCGAGAGAAGGCGCCGTTTGCCTACTCGCCTGCGGCTCGCCGGGCGGCAAACGGCGTAAGGAATGTTTCCGCGCAAGGCGCGGAAACGCCCGACCGACCGGCAAAGCCGGTCGATACGATCGCACTTGGAGGGCTGTGGCCCTCCAAACCACCCATGGTTTTTTGACAAGTTGAACCGCCCTGCACAGGCCAATGCTCGTGCAGGGCGGTTTTGGATCATTCTGTTGTTATGCCTCCAGGAAACGCAGCACCGCGTCCATATCCACGCCCTCGTCCTCGTCCACGATGAGCACGCGGTCTTTCGGCAGCGTTTCCAGCCATTCATCGTACAGTGCTTTCAGCTTGGACGCATAGGCCATTCCCAACGCGCCCTCGTATTCCCGGCCCCGGTCGCGCAGCCGTTTCACCAGCAGCTCCGCCGAGCAGCGCAGGTAGATGTACTTGTCGATCGGCGGCATCAGGTCGGCGACCCCCCGCGCCGTCTTTTCGATCACGGCATATTCATCGGGGGTCAGGTCGCCCTCCTCCATGCGGTAGCGGGCAATGACCAGATTTTCGATCAGGCAGCGGTCGTAGAAATAGAAATCCCGATCGCTGTTTTTCCAGTCCGGATGATCAAAATACAGTGCCAGAAACGTGATCTGGCTATGAAACGACCAGCGCTTGGAATCCGCATAGTATTCCCGAATGAAGGGATTGTCCTGCGGCCGCTCCTCATGCGCCTTGGCTCTTTCGCCAAGCGTCTGCAGCAGCAGGCTGAGCATGGTGGTTTTTCCGGCAGCCACTGCGCCGCTGATGGAAACATATTTCATGCCGTTACTCCTCAAACGGTTTTTGGACATGGGGACACACCAGCTGCGGCACGCGGTAGGCGAGCTTGGCCCAGCGAATGGCGTTTTTCAGCACGCGGATGACGTCCGGATGATAATAGGAGCGGTAGCTCTCATGGCCGGGCTGGAAGTAGAACACCCTGCCGTTCTCCCTGCGGTAGCAGCAGCCTGAGCGGAACACCTCGCCGCCTTCGTAGGTGCCGATGAACACCAGCTCGTCCGGCTCCGGAATGCCGAAGGGCTCGCCGTAGGCTTCCTCGTGCTCCAGACGGATGAAGCGTCCCAGACCCTGCGCGATGGGGTGCGCGGGATCGATGACCCACAGCGTTTCGCTGTCGCCGTCCTCGCGCCATGTCAGGTTGCAGGAGGTACCCATGAGCAGCCGGAAGGGCTTGGAGTGATGGCCGGAATGCAGGAAGATAGCGCCCATTCCCTTCAGCACTGCCTGCTGCACGCGTTGCGCCGCTTCGTCCGGCACAGCGCCGTGGCGGATGTGGCCCCACCAGATCAGCACGTCCGTTTCATTCAGCGCTTCTTCCGACAGGCCGTCCGGCAGTTCGTCCAGCGTGACCGTCCGCACGCTGATCTCGTCATCCTCCAGCTGCGCCTTCAATGCCTGATGAATCCCCTGCGGATAGATCTGACGGATCTTTTCATCCTCGCGCTCATGCACATATTCATTGTAGATCAGTACCCGGATCATTGGTGTATCCTCCTTCTTTAGAATGGAATCGCTACGGTAATGCAATGTTCGGCTCCTTGGCCGTGCCGTCCATGCATATCTGCACGATCTTGTCCCACAGGTCGCCGCCGTTCACATGCATCACAAAGCTTTCGCCCGCGCTTTCAAAGCGGATCATCGCGCCCTGTCCGTCGCGGTCGCCCACAGCGTACAGATGGCTCTGCCCGCAAAAGGAAAGATGCAGCGCATCCTCTGTTTTGACTGCGACATAAAAGGGCATGGCATGCTCCCGGCGGAGGTAGCTTTGCAGCGCTTTGTAGTTTTCCGGCACGATCACGCTGGACTGCCCCTGATAGCGGGCGATGACCGCCTGCGCCTCGTCCGTGTGGGTCTGGCTGGCGTTGACGATGGTGGCGGCGTTAAAGGCCGCGCCCAGCTGCAGGGAATACTCGTTCATGCTGTACTTGGCGCGCACCACATACACCATGCCCACAATGACCGCCAGCAGCGCCGCGACCGCCGAGATCACCAGCACTCTGCTGAACCATTTCCATTTCACTGTTCCCTTTCCCCCTTGCCCAGCGAAGCCGCGCTGCGGTAGGCCTCGCGCATGCGCACAAAGCAGCCTGCCGCCACAGCGGCGGCCAGCGCCAGCCACACAAAGCCCAGCCATTCCAGCTCGCGCCCTTCACTGGAAGCCTTCAAAAGGTAGATGATATCCCCCGCGCAGGCCGCGCCCAGCAAAACGGCGCAGCCCAGGCTGCTGCGCACCACGCGCCCGATGCCGTTCTCCTTCTGCAGGCGCGTCATCTTCTCGGGCGAGCGCGAAAACGTCCACAGCCCCATCAGCCAGTACAGGAAGGGCGGCAGCGCACAGGCCGCCAGTGGAAACACATAGAGGCAGCGGGTGCTGGGGGTGTTCCCCTCCAGATACAGCCCGTACAGCAGGGCAAAGGCGGCGGCAAAGCCGCCTGCGCACAGCGCGTGCTTTTTGCGTGCCGCTGCGGAAAAGCCGAACCATTTCCCGCAGTAGACCGCCTCGCGCCGTTCGCGGCCGCGGCTGTCCACCACCGTTCTCAGCACATAGTCTTCCTTATATTTCCGTTCTTTCACACAGGTGCTCCTTTGATGCGGATGATCCGTATAAGCATACCATAGGCGGCAATGAAAAGCAAAGTGAATTCACAGATATTTTTCGCCCAAGGCGGGAAAAACCTTCACATATATAGGGATACTGTTGAGGTACAATACATAGGTAACAAAAAAGGAATAGAAAACAGAGAGCCAA
>CAZDEF010000054.1:16349-17964 GCA_964504385.1 uncultured Oscillospiraceae bacterium | reverse complement strand
ACTGCACCAGATTGTAAAAATGCAGCGCAAGGTCGTTGAATTTTGCATACCCCGTCTCCTTCGCTCTCGCAAAGGATTCAAAGCACATCAGGTATTGCGAATCGTCGATCACATACGTCTTGCGGCTTCCCTTGGCAATGCCGTTCATGATCGTGTTGTAATCCGCTGTAGCTTTCGATGGGATCTTCTTGCGGAATGGCAGCGGCTTTCCCGCCACATTGAAGATCCCGATTTCTTCCGGCTCAAAGTTGCGAAGGCTGGCGCTTTTGCCGCTCCCGCTTTCACCCATGATCAGGACTGGAAGGCCCATTTGCTTCAACTCCTTATTTGATCTGAATATTCTGCCGTTCCACCAGCACCGCGCCGGGAATCTCCCAGCCGTCTTTCAGGGCCTTTTTCACCTCCGTCTTGTTGATGGCGGGCAGCTGGATGGTCAGCAGATCCAGCTGGCTGCTTGGCGCAAAGGCCCGCAGCGCCGCTTCATCCGTGATTTCCACCGCCTGCGATTTGCGAAAGCCCACCGCGCACTTGGCCGTGCTGAACTTTTCGCCCTGCAGCGCGTAGGCAAGCCAGTTTTTCAGGCTCTCAATCTTCCGCTCTGCCGCCTTCCTGCGCGCCATGAAGCTCTCCATCTCGGCCTTGTAGGCTTCCACGTCGCTCTCCAGATTCTTCACCCAAAGCGCCACGTTTTCCAGCTTCTTGGATCTCTCCATCTGCAGCGCGTCCAGGCGTTCCGGGTCGATCACTTCTCCGGTTTCCATGTCGATGGTTTCAAGGATCGCCTTGTCAATTTCATACAGATTCATGGTTCTTCTCCTTCCCCTGTCTCATGTCTTTCAGTCGGATGGGTATGATCTTCAGTTCTGCAAACTGACCGCTGTACGCATCGGCCTTTGCCGCCGCTTCTTCCATGTCGTTTGCGTATTCCATGGTCTTTTCGCCGTTCAGCCTCTTGATGTGGATCACATACATTCCTTCACGCTCCTTTTGCCTGCTCGGCGCTCCGGGCTTCATCCGCCCCGCGCCCTTCGCTGCAGGGTTTCTTTTGCACCTGCTGCATCAGCTGTGCCACAGCCCTTTCCAGCTTGTCCCGGTCCGGCGTGCCATGCATGCGCACAATGGCCCGGCCTATCCTGTATTCCGTGGGCTTGCCTGCGCCCTGCATGGCGTTGCCTCCTTTCTTCACCGGCGTTCGCCCATGCGGCGCATTTCGTTGTAGATCATCGCGTAGGCCACCAGCCATCCACCGGAAATCATCAGTGCCGCCAGCACCCATGGGTTCAGGCTTTCAATGGCGGTCAGCGCAAGCACGAACACCACCATCGCCGCGCACGTCAGCGCGTTCACAATTTTCTTCACAGGTCAGTCCTCCGTTTCATCCAGCATCGTCAGTTCGTCTTCGCTCAGCTGTTCTTCCATGGTTTCCAGCGTCAGGCCGCTTTCCGCCAGTTCCCTGCCTCGCTTGTCCAGATTCCGCAGCTGATACAGCGTCTGTCGGCGCTTGTATCGAAGCCGCTGCTCCTTCCTTGCCAGCTTTACAAACTCCGAATTCCGCAGCCGTTCAATCTCCTGCTCAATTTCCTCCATCGTGTGCAGGCTTGCGCTTCGTGCCATG
>CAZDEF010000054.1:0-16249 GCA_964504385.1 uncultured Oscillospiraceae bacterium | reverse complement strand
GATAACCTGTTCCCCATCGAATCCAAACGTTTCCCGCTCCTTGGCGAAATCGCCTGCGGCAAACCCATCGTTGCCAACGAGGAACGGGAGCTGTATGTGGAAGCCGGTGCCAGCATTCGTGCGGATTTCTGCTTGCGCGCACGGGGCAATTCCATGATCGGCGCCCGCATCCACGATGGCGATATTGTTTTCATCCAAAAGCAGGATATGGTGCAGGATGGCGAAATCGCCGCCGTCATCATCGATGACGAAGCCACCCTCAAGCGGGTGAATTATTATCCCGAACGCGATCTGCTCATCCTAAAGGCCGAAAATTCCCACTATGAGGACTTGATCTACTCCGGCGAGGAACTGAACCATATCCGCATTCTTGGTCGCGCCGTTGCCTTCCAAAGCGATATCCATTAGTTTCCCCCCATCACCAGAAAGCGAGGAATTCCCCATCACCAATCACTTCTCCCCAAATCAAAACATCCATGCCCCGCAAGCTGGCATGGATGTATACGCTATCTATTTGCGCAAAAGCCGTTCGGATGACGAAACCGAAACCGTAGCCGAAACCCTGCAAAAGCACCGCGCCATTCTCACCGATCTCGCCGCCCGAAAAGGCCTGTATGTGGGCGCCATCTATCAGGAAGTCGTTTCCGGCGCAGAATCCATCGATGGCAGGCCCGAAATTCAGCGCCTCATCCACGACTGCTACGCCGGGCTGTATCGCGGCATCCTCATTGTGGAGGTCACCAGACTTTCCCGCGGCAACCAGGGGGATGCGCAAAAAATACTGGATTGTCTCAAGTATTCCAACCGCAACAACGGCCTGCTGGTGGTAACCCCCACCAAGGTTTATGATATCGCTCACAACCCGGACGATGAAGAGTACTTGGAATTTGAGCTTTTCATGTCCCGCCGTGAATATAAAATGATCAATAAACGCATGAATCGCGGCAGGCTGCAGTGCGTTGTCGAAGGCGAATTCATGGGCTCCTACCGTCCCTATGGCTGGAACATCATCGAAAAAGGCAAAAAGCGCACCCTCGAACCCAACCCAGCCGAATTCGAGATCGGAAAGCTCATCTATCGTCTCCGCCTGGACGGCCTTTCCCCTTACAGCATCGCCCAGCGCTTAACCACCATGGGCGTGCCCACCTATACCGGCAAATCGAAGGAATGGTCCAAAGAAACCATCAAGGATTTTCTGCGCAATCCTGTCAACATGGGCAAAGTCCGCTGGAACGACCGCATGCAGGTCAAAATGATGCACAATGGCAAGCTTGTCACCAGCCGCCCACGATCCAATCACACCGAGCACTATTTGCTGTATGATGGTCTCCACAAGCCGTCCGCCATGGTCACGCCCGAAGAATGGACGCTCGCCAACCAAAACTTCAAGTCCGACAAAACAAAGGCGAACCTGAAACTGACAAACGTTCTTGCCGGTCTGCTGGTCTGCAAACACTGCGGGCACGCCATGCAGTATCAGGGCTATCCCTCCCGCTCCAACACTTCACCGCGTTTTCTTCATGCGCCCGTGCAGCTGTGCAAGGTGAAATCCGCCCTTGCCGACGATGTTCTCAAGGCCGTTGCGCACTCTCTGCGCCTCTACATTCAGGACTTTGAGCTAAAATTGGAAGGCCTCCCCTCCATCAACGAAGCTGCCGCCTCCCTCCAGCTCGAAGCGCTGAACAAGGAGCTTGCCCTCGTCCAGCACAAGCTGGACAAGCTCTTCGACGATTACGAGGATGGCATCTACTCCGCCAACGAATTTGTGGCCCGCAAAGCCAAACACACCCAGCGGCTTCAATCCATCCAAAGCCAGATCGCGGCCCTGCAAACCACCCTTCCCGCCGCAGAGGAATATCAAGACAAAATCGTCCGCCTTACCGATGCCCTCAACGCTCTGGAAGATGACACGATCAATGCCAAAGCCAAAAACACCTTCCTCAAGCTGATCCTTGACAAAATCGAATTCAGCCGCGAAAGCAACGATGAATTTATCTTAGATGTCTACATCCAGTAGTATCGGCGCATGGTCCGACCCATACACATCGGTCATGATTTGGGCTTCCTTCACGCAGTCCTTGGCAAAATCCGAAATCAAAAAATAATCGATCCTCCACCCGATGTTCCGCGCACGGCTCTGCCGCATATAGCTCCACCAGCTGTATTCCACCGTATCCGGATGCAAATAACGGTACGTATCCACAAACCCCAAATCCAGCAGCCGTGCAAACCGTTCCCGCTCCCGGTCGGTAAACCCCGCATTGTTCCGGTTCGCCTCCGGGTTCTTCAAATCCATCGGCGTCGCAGCCACATTCAAATCGCCACAAATAATAATCGGTTTCCTTTTCGGTGTCGTTGCCGATGATGGTTGAGATTTATTCATATCGCCGCACACCACCACAGGTTTGTGCTGATCCAGCCTGCACAGGTGATCTGCAAAGGCGTCCTCCCACGTCATGCGGTAGTCCAGGCGGGTGAGTTCGCGCTGGCTGTTGGGGGTATAGACGGTGACCAGATAGAAGGTGTTGAATTCGAGAGTGATGACGCGGCCTTCGTGGTCGTGCTCCTCCACGCCGATGCCGTACTGCACGCTGAGCGGCTGCATACGGGTGAACACGGCGGTACCGGAATAGCCTTTCTTTTCGGCGCTATTGAAGTACTGCTGGTAGCCATCGGGGGAAAAGTCCGCCTGACCGGGCTGCATTTTGGTTTCCTGCAGGCAGAAGGCGTCTGCGTTGATTTCGGCAAAGTAATCGCCGAAGCCTTTGGTAAGGCAGGCGCGTAGGCCGTTTACGTTCCATGAGATGAGGCGCATGGGGGAACCTCCTTGATTGCTGTCGGAGGGTATTGTATCACATTTGTGGGGGTGGGTGCAATGTGGGGAGGAGGGTGGGCGCTGTGCACGCGCACGGGTGGTAGGCTGCTCCCCTTGCGGGTTGCGCTGGTGCGCGGCGTGGGTTTGCTGACGCTTTTTTTGGGCTTGAGCGGAAGCGGTGCCCGCTCCGCTAGGGCCAGAGGGATGTCGGGGAGGCCCCGCACAGGTCCCCCCGGGACACCCCTTTGGACTCCCCGCCTCCCAGCAGCACCGGACATTCGCGGCGCTGAAGCGCCGCGCCTGCCCTCCACATCGAACGTTCTTGCGCGCCGCTCCCTTAAGTCGAAGGGGCCCTGCCCTTCGACCCGGTCGCTTTGGCATGAACAAGGGGTAAACCCCTTGACCCCCGCGTCCACGGGGGGGACTTTGCTAAGGAGCGTGATCTATCTTCCGCAAACGCGGCGAGAACCGCCCTACTTCTGCCTTCGGCAGAGCTGGGCTACTGGTAGGGTTACGAAGGCACTATCCCCCACTACCATCCTACCACAAAACCCAATGAATAAAAATGATCTGTTTCAAAAAACGCGCCCTCCAAAGCCTCGCAGCTTCAGAGGGCGCGTGTCAGAATTCAAGCCCTTAGATTTCCGGAATGTTGATCTCCACTTCGTGACCCAGCTTGCTGGAACGGAAGATGCCGTCAATGATGGCCTGATTGTAAATGATCTCGTCCGTGGGAACAGGCGCCTTGCCGCCAGTGATGATGGCGTTGAGGAAGGAACGGATCTTCTTGTCCCACAGATCCGCATTGGTCTCGATGAGCGGAATGACCGTCTCCACAGGCTTGCCCGCGATGTCGTGATACACGGTCATGGGCTTGTCGAAGGTGCCGTTCCAGCACTCGGTGGAAGGAATGCGCAGACCGCCCTTGGTGCCCAGAATGAGCGTGTCGCCGGACGTATCCATGTGCATGTACCAGGAAATGCGGAAGTCCAGAATGATGTCGCCTTCCAGACGGATGTAGGCGGAGGCAAAGTCATCCACGCTGAACTTCTTGGCGCACTCGGGCTTGCCCACCTCGGCATAAGCCTCGGGCGTGGTGCCGAAGAAATCCGTCGCGCGGCCGCTGACGGTGAGCGGCTTGGGGTTGCCCAGCGCGTTCATCACCAAGTCCAGCGAATAGCAGCCGATGTCGCCCACAGCGCCCAAGCCGGCCTTGTCATTCTCGATGAAGGTCTCGCTCCAGCTGACCGGGATACCGTGACGGCGGCCGCCGCCGGTCTGCACATAGTACACGCGGCCCAGCTCGCCGGACTGCACGATCTTCTTGATCATCTGCATGTTCTCGTCCAGACGGGGCTGGAAGCCAACAGACACGATCTTGCCGCTCTTCTTCTCAGCGCGGCAGATCTCCACCGCCTCGTCCAGCGTCACGGACATGGGCTTCTCCAGCAGCACATGCAGGCCGTGCTCCAGTGCGTCCACCGTGCACTTGCAGTGGGAACGGTTGTAGGCGCATACGCTCACCGCGTCCATGGGCACGGTTTCCAGCATCTCGTGCGCATCCTCAAAGGTGGGCGCTTCGATGCCGTATTCCTTCAGGAATTCCGCAGCCTTGCCGGGGA
Source organism: uncultured Oscillospiraceae bacterium (assembly GCA_964504385.1). GTDB lineage: Bacteria > Bacillota > Clostridia > Christensenellales > Aristaeellaceae > Limiplasma. The sequence continues at coordinate 11,812 of CAZDEF010000054.1, read as the reverse complement.
TCAGATCGCAAGCCGCCACGATCTCCACATCGGGCTGGTTCAGGTACGCCTTGATGTGCGCATGGGCAATGCCGCCCGTGCCGATGAAGCCGATGCGCAGCTTCTTCTCGCTGAAGATGGCTTCCTTCTTGGTCATATCGGTGGAAAAGTTGTTCATATCCAATGCCATGGTACTGTTCCTCCTTTTACTTCAAACCCAGCTTTTTCAGGGTGCCAATGCTCATTTCCGCAGCTTCCAGCGGTGTGCGGCCCACGGACTGATCCTGCTCCACCACAAACCACTCTGCGCCGCTTTCGATGCCGGCTTCCAGCACCTCGGCCACATTCTGGCAGCCGTAGCCCACCGGGCGGAACTCGAAGGCCTGCACGTCCTTCTTTTCGTTCTCGTCCAGACCGATGAGCGCATAGGGAGTGGAGCCGTCCTCCGCCTTCACGCCCACATAGTCCTTCAGATGCACCACCGGGCAGCGGCCCGCGTACTTGCGGATGTAAGCGGCGGGATCCTCGCCCGCGTACTTCACCCAGCACACGTCAATCTCGGTCTTGATCACGTCGGCAGGCGCAGCCTGATACAGGAAATCCAACCCGTACATGCCGCTGAGCTGCACGAACTCAAAATCGTGATTGTGGTACAGCAGCGTCATGCCGGCTTCCTTCATCAGGCGGCCGAATTGATGGATGACCGCCAGCGCGTGGGCAAAGCCGGGCGCGCCGGGGCGGGTGGCCTCGTCCAGATAGGGCACGGCAATGTATTTGCAGCCGATGGCCTGATGGAAGGCGATCACGCCGAACATGTCGGCCTCGATCTGCACAAAGGGTACATGGCTGGAAATGGCGACAAGACCATGCTTGTCCAGCATTTCCTTCACCTGCTGCGCAGTGTGGCCGTAGAAACCGGCAAACTCCACACCGTCATACCCCATCTGCTTGAGAGCGCCCAGCACGCCGTCCAGATCCTTCGCGGCTTCTTCGCGGGCAGAATACACCTGATATGCAACGGGACGTTTTTCCATATAAGGAATCCCTCCTTGTCGATTGTGATTGTATTATAAAACAAAGGGGCTTTTCTGTCGCGTCAGTTTGTGATATGATTGTGCCAAAATCCGCTATCCATTTTTCGTGTTCTGGAGGGGACCCACCATGCAGCAGACCTATGAATTATCCCGCGACAGCTACACCCGCGCCATGGCTTGGTCATCCAAAAACGACCATTGCTGGGCGCATTTTCACAGCACGGTGGAGGTGGTCTATGTGGAGAGCGGGGCGCTGAGCGTGCTGCAGGACGGCGTGACCACGCTGGTGGAAAGCGGCATGCTGATTGTCAATTCCAGCTACATGCTGCATGGCTACGCCACGCCGGAGGCCTCCCGCTGCTACATCGCCACCATCCCGCTCAACACCGTGCCCGCCCTGCGCGCCCAGCTCAAGCAACACAGCTTTGCCCGCTCCATCGTGGACGCGCGCGATATGAAGGAGTGCCGCCGCATCCTGCGCATGATGGCCGATCCCGCCAACCGCGACAACGAGCCCTTCGTGAACGCGCTGGGCGAGGCGCTGCTGGCCCTGCTGATGGAGCGCGTGGGATTGCGCGAAAACACCGCCGATGCGGAGAGCGACCTGATGAAGCGCATCCTCATCTATCTGCAGGATCATGCGGCCGAGCCCATCAGTCTGCAGGACGCCGCCGCGCATTTCGGCTACAGCGTGGGGCGCTTTTCCCACCTGTTCAACGCCCGCATCGGCTGCCCCTTTCCGCGCTATGTCAATTTCCTGCGCTGCATCCGCGCACAGGAGCTGCTGGCGCATTCCTCCCTCTCTCTCATCGATGTGGCGGCGGCCTGCGGCTTTTCCAGCCTGCGCACCTTTCACCGCGTCTACAAAGATTTTACAGGCGAAACGCCACGTGCGGCGCAGCGCTCATTGTTTTTCAGCCATGACGATGCTATAATAGAAACGACGTAATCCCCGAATGATCACAAACGAGGTGAAACCATTGGCAGGCGTTATCTATCAGTGCCCGAACTGCGGCGGCCATCTGGTTTTCGATCCGCAGACGCAGCAGTGGAAATGCCCCTTCTGCGATTCTCTCTATACACAGGAACAGCTCACCGCCACCGAGCGCCAGTCCGCTGACAGCGGCGCACAGGGCGAGCAGTGCTACCGCTGCCCCACCTGCGGCAGCGAGATCGTCACCTCCGCCACCACGGCGGCCACCCACTGCTACTACTGCCACAATCCCGTGGTGCTTCAGGAGCAGTTTTCCGACGAGCTGAAGCCCGACGAGGTACTGCCCTTTACCGTGTCCAAGGAGCAGGCGGTGGAGGCCTTCCTGAAATGGACGAAGGGCAAGCGCTATGTGCCCAAGGCGTTCTTCAGCCGCGCGCAGGCTGAAAGCATGACCGGTGTGTACTACCCCCACTTCGTCACCCGCTGCGAGCTGGACGGCGTGCTGGACGGCGAAGGCCGCCGCATGAGCGTACACGATACCGGCAAGGAGATCGTCACCAGCACGCGGCACTACCATGTGCGGCGCGAAGGCCGCATCACCCTGCGCAATATCCTGCGTCCCGCGCTGAAGAAGGCCAACCGCAAGCTGTCCGACGGCATCCACCCCTTCCCGCTGGAAAACGCCAAGCCCTTTGAGGACGCCTATCTGTCCGGCTTTCTGGCTGAGCGGCGCGATGTGGACAAAGGCGATATCGCCGTGGATATCCAGCAGGAGGCCGAGGGCTATGTGCGCCCGCTTCTGAACGACAGCATCCAGTATGACAGCTTCAACGGCCAGCCCTCCGCCCGCATGCGCGAGATGGACAGCCGTTATGTGCTGCTGCCCACATGGGTGCTCACCTACCCCAACAAGCACGATCAGGACGATCCCTACTACTATGCCATGAACGGCTGCACCGGTCAGGTGTGCGGCAAGCTGCCGCTGGACCGCAAGAAGCTGTACCTGCACGCACTGGGCTTCGGCGCGGCGGTCTTCGTCATCGGCTGCGTGCTGTGCTATTTTCTGCTGTGAGCAAGGAGGACGAACGCATGAAGAAACGGCTCTCCCTTGTGCTGGCGCTGTGCCTGCTGTGCCTCAGCTCCCTTGCGCTGGCAGATACGCCCCATGTGACCGACGAGGCTGACCTTTTCACTTCCGCCGAGGAGGCGGAACTGGAAGCGCTGATCCTGCAGTTTCAGGAAAAGACGAATATGGACTTTGCCGTGCTCACCACGGAGGACGACCGCGGCAGCCTGCAGGCGACCGCCGATGCTTTCTATGAGCAGGGCGACTACGGGCTGGACGAGTACCGCAGCGGCGCGGCCTACTACATCGACATGTATCAGCGCACGCCCTATCTTTCCACCACCGGCGTGATGATCGACTACCTGACCGATGAGCGCATCGAGGCTGCACATGAAAGCAGCTACGATCGCCTCGTGCAGGGCGACTATGCCGGGGCCGTGGAGCAGATGATCTACGCCGTGTACGGCTATGTGCAGGCGGGCATCCCGGAAGGGCAGTACCGCTACGATGTGGTGACCGGCCAGCGGCTGACGGCCTTCCACAAATCGCTCACCCCAAGCGAGGTGCTGGTGTGCGGGCTGATTGCGCTGGTGCTGGCGCTGCTGTTCATCAAGAACGTGCAGGGGCGCTATGCCCTCAAGGGCAGCACCTATTCCTACGATAGGGCCGCCAATGCCGCCTGCACGCTGACCGGCCAGACCGACGACTACCTGCGCACCACCACGGTACGCGCGCCCAAAGCGCCCCCGCCCCAGCCGGGCGGCGGCGGAAGCAGCCATCGTTCCGGCGGCAGCGGCGTGCACACCTCGTCCGGCGGCATGACTCACGGCGGCGGCGCCGGGAGGAAGTTCTGACATGAACAGACCAACCAGATGTAGCTGGGCCGTTGGCAAGCTGCTGATCCATTACCACGACGAGGAATGGGGCGTGCCCGTGCGCGACGACGTCAAGCTGTTTGAAGCGCTGATGCTGGAGGCGTTCCAAACCGGCCTGAAGTGGGAAGTGGTGCTTGCCAAGCGCGAAAACTTCCGCCGTGCATTCGATGGGTTTGATCCGCATAAGATAGCACAGTACGGGGAAGAAAAGATAGCGGCGCTGATGCAGGACAAAGGGCTGATCCGCAACCGCAGGAAGATGGAAGCCGCCGTGCGCAACGCGCGGTGCTATCTGATCATCCTGTGGGAATACGGCAGCTTCGCGGCGTATCTGGACAGCTTCACCGAAGCAAAGGCCGCACCCTGCGATCCCGACGAGGTGGTCATTACCTCGCCGCTGAGCGATGCGATCTCCCGCGACCTGAAAAAGCGCGGCATGCAGTTTGTGGGATTGGTCGTGGTGCAGAGCTTTCTGCAGGCGGTGGGCGTGGTGAACGGCCACGAGCCCGACTGTTTTCTGCAGGCAGACGCCGCAGCAGAGGACGATCGTATCGTCTATCTGCCCTTCTGAATGCCATGGGAAAGGCGGCGATCCGCACGCAAAGCAGGCTGACCGAATGGAACGCGCGCATGAACCAGCTGCCGCGCAAAGCCCTGCTGGTGCTGTGCGCCTTCGGACTGGCTGTGCTGGGCATGGCGGTGCTGCCCTATGTGTGGCCGTTTGCGGCTGCGTTTTTGCTTTCCAGAATTTTAGAACCCTTCGTGCAGTTTGCAGCGAAGGGTTCTTTGCGTATTCCTATTTCCCGCAGGCTGGCCACGGTGCTGGGCATGGCGCTGCTGTTCGGGCTGGCGGGCGCTGCGCTCAGCGCGCTGGTCGGCTGGCTGCTGGGGGAGCTGGCGGGCTTCGTGCGCAGCCTGCCGCAGTGGCTGCAGTGGGTCAATGCCGAGGCGCTGCCGGCCCTGCTGGCGCTGTACGAACGCTGGCGCGCGCTGCTGCCGGGCTATGTGCCGCAGCTGCTGGAAAACGCGCTGGCGCAGCTGGGCCAGCAGGCGCTTGCGCTGTCCGGGCGGCTCACCGGCGGCGCGTGGAGCACGGCCGCCTCCATTCCCAACGCGCTGCTCAGCACAGTGCTGCTGGTGATGAGCACTTACTATTTCACGGCGGACCGGCAGCGGATCGCCGCATTCCTGCACCGCACCTTTCCCCCATCCGTCACGCAGCGCGGGCAGCTCATCCGCGCCAGCCTGCTGCGGGCGCTGCTGGGGCAGCTGCGCAGTCAGGCAACGGTATCGCTGGTGGTCACGTTCTTCCTTGTGCTGTTGCTGGGAGTAGCAGGCGTGCGCTACGGGGCGATCATCGGCGTGCTGATCGGTCTGGCCGATGCGCTGCCGCTGCTGGGCGCAGGGCTGTTTCTGATCCCATGGGCGCTTATCAGCCTGCTGGCGGGGCAGACGGGCATGGGCGTGCTGATGGGGATCCTGTATATCGGCACCGTGGTCATCCGCCAGATCCTGGAGCCGCGCCTGCTGGGGCGACATCTGGGCATCTACCCGCTGGCCACGATGGCGGCCATGTACGCCGGTTACCGGCTCATGGGGTTTGCGGGCCTTCTGGGCGGGCCGGTGCTGCTCCATCTGGCCCAAGCCGTGCTGGAAGCCGACCGGCAGGCCGGCGCTACAGCCCCGCCGTCAACGACGCGATAGCGTCCGAATGGATGTAGTGCTTCATCACGCCGTCCACCTCCACCGCGTCCGAAAACGCGTCCATGCGGTAGCCGGTCACGCTGCGGGTACGGCCTGCCGCGCTCACCCACTGGATGCGCCAGCGCGGCTGCGCGTCCGGTGCAAGCGTGAAATCCTGCGGCAGCATGCCGGCGACCGTCCAGCTGTTCAGGCGCTGCAGCCAGTCATCCAGCTGCTCCGCCGTGGCCTGCGTGCCGTTGACCGTCACTTGCTCGTCATAGACAATATTGCCGCTGGCGTCGGTCTCCAGCTGATTGTTGGCCATCACGCGCTCGGTGCGCTCCACCTGCATTTCCCATGTGCCCTGCGGCGCTTCGATGCGGATGGCCGCCAGCGCTTCTTCGCCGTGCGCGGCCGGGGTGCGGGTCACATGCTCATCCGGGTCAAGGTTCACAAGCGTTTCCACCAGAAAGCGGCTGACCAGATAGCACTGATCCTCATACTCGCAGGTGTAGAAATAGTCGCCCTCCGCCCTGCCGATGGCGAAGCGGATGCTTTGCGCGTCCACCTCCGCCACCACCAGCTCGCCGCTTTCGTCGATCTTTGATACGCTGCCCGCACGGCTGCGGATGTCCACCGTGCACAGCGGCTGATCCAGCCCGTATGCCGCACGGTCATCCGGGCGCAGCTTGCCCTCCGCCATGCCGAGGCGGAAATTCGCCAGCGCAGACAGCAGCGTGCCCACCGATCCGTCCGCCAGCGGGTAGGCATACGGCTCCACCAGCTTGCCGGACGCGGCGTTTTCAAAGGTATACACGCTCACACCGTTGGCGTTGCTCACCTTTACTTCCTCCACCAGCACCGTCTGCACATCGGGCTGCTCCACCGGCAGCAGGTGGCTGCGGCTGAGTGCGAAGGTTTCCCGAATGCCCACATCGCACATATAGATCCCCGGATCGCCGCTCCAGCGGTAATAGGCGTAGGTGGTGTTGGGCACGGCTGCGCCGACTTCAACCGTAGCGCTCGTGCCGTCGGTATACAGGATGGTCGCGCAGGCTCTGGCGGGCTCCAGCCCCATATCGGCCAGATGCTCCTGCACCTCGGTCGCATTCTCCGTCACGGTCTCCTGCGCCACGATCTGGGTGAGCGCATTGGTCAAATCGTCCGCGTACACGTCGTTGAGGTCGATGGACTCGTCCCCTTCCAGCAGATAGGGTGTTCCTTCCTGAAACACGATCGTATAGGGCTCCGCGCCGTCCGGCTGCACCAGCGCCCGGTCGATCTCCGCCGCTTCCCGCAGTTCCAGCGTGCGGGCGGTGGAGGGATACACGACCGCCTTCAGGCTGGCGGCGGATCGATGATCGCGGATGGTGAAGGCAGCGGCGGCAAATGCAATGGCCGCCAGCAGCCCCAGCCCCAGCGCCGCCCACGCGGCGCGCCGCCCGGGGCGCTTCTTGGGCTGTTTCTTCTGCAAAAGCGATCCCTCCTTGGCAATTTTCAACGGTTGCGTCTGGGCAGCAGCACCAGCAGCCCCACCGTCAGCACCAGCAGCGGCAGCGCCACGATCAGCGCCACGCCCGCCGTCTGGCTGCCCACGGTGAGCGAGGGACGCAGCGCCGTGGAAGCCATGATATCCAGCGACACCCTGCTTTGCGGCAGCATGTCGCCCAGCACGGCGATGAGGAATTCCTCGGTGTAGGAGCTGGTGTAGATATACTCCCAGATGATGGCCGGGCTGTTGCCCAGCGCGAACATGCGGCTCACGTTTCCGTTGGCATACATGCGGTGCGCATACAGGCCCACGCTGAGCTCGCCGGTGATGTCGCCGGGCTGCCGCTCGGCGCTGTCCACCCCATCGGACACGCGGCGCACATAGGCATTGGGGCCGGTCTTGAGCACGGTGGCCGTGGTCAGGCTGGCCGTGGCCTCGCCCGGCGTTTCAAAGGCGGATGCATAGGGCAGCAGCAGCAGATCCATGCCGGAGGTGGTCAGGTTCATGGTCATGTCCATGGTCTCCATATAGGGGATCAGCTGGAACACATCGCCGTAATAGCTGCCCTTGTCCTGCTCGCCCGCCGCCACCACGCCGTCCAGCGGCACCACGCCGTAGCTGCGCAGCAGCGCCATGTAATTGGGCAGATCCATGGGGTCGGTATAATCGCGGGTGATGAAGAAATGCCCGCCGTCCTGCGCATAGGCGCTGATCATATCCACCTCCAGATCGTTCAGATCCTTCTGGGGCGAGGCGATGAGCAGCAGATCGACCTGCGACAGGGTATCTCCCTCCAGCAGGTTGACGGTCTGGGTCGCATAATGGTTGCTGGTCAGAAAAGAGATCAGCACATTCAGCGCGGCTTCGTTCAGCTCTCCATGCCCCTGCAGGATGCCCACGACGGAGATCTCCTCCTGCGCCACATAGACGATGGCCTCGGTCAGGTTCTTTTCATAAGCCAACCCTTCCAGCTCGAATTCGCACGTTTCGGTGTTGTAGCCGGTGGTGATGAAGTCCTCGTAGGTCAGCAGCTTATAGCGCCCGGTGTCCGGGCAGTTGACAATGACGGTATCGGCCTCGATGGCCTTGTCCACATCGCCCTGAAAGCGGGTGAGGATGCCGGGATTGCGGCTGAGATCCGTGGGCAGCACAGAAACGCGATCCGACAGCACGCCGTAGCGCTGCAGCAGGTTGAGCACCTCCGCGTCCACCGCGCCGCTCTGGTACAGCAGGTACAGTTCCACATCATGCTCCAGCCGCTCCAGCACCTTCTGCGTTTCCGCTCCGGTGGTGGCGTAGCCGTTGAAGCTGAGATCCCGCTGCCAACCGTAGGCTTCCTCCAGCGCGGTCACGCCCGCGTTCACCAGCACGCACGCGGCGATGAAGGCCGCCAGCATCAGCGCGCCCAGCTTGCCGTGACGCCAGCGCGGCTGGCGCAGCTTGGCCAGTTGTTTTTTCATGCCGCGCCTCCTTCCGAAAAGCGCCGCGCATCCATCACGCGCACAGTGGCCACAAGGCAGCAAGCGATGAAGCTGAGGAAGAACAGCACGCCCGAAAAGCTCAGCTGCCCCAGCCGGAACGGCTCGTAGCGGTCATAGAGGCTGAGAAAGTTGAGGGCCTGCTGCATCCACGCATAGGGCAGATGATCCGCCAGCAGATCCGCCATCCACAGCAGAAAGTTCGCGCCGAAAGCGGCCACTGCGCCGGTCATCTGGTTTTTGGCAAAGCTGCTCACGAACAGGTCGATGGCCAGAAAGCCGAGGCTTTGCAGCGTAAAGCCCAGATAGCCCACAAACCATTCCCCCATGTACACCCTGCCGCACACGGCAATGATGAGCGTGTACACATTGGTGAGCGCAATGGTGATGAGCATCACCCCGGCGGCGGCCAGATACTTGCCCACGACCATCGCGCCCAGCCCGACGGGGCTGGTGAGCAGCAGCTGATCGGTGCGCTTCTGCCGCTCCTCGCACAGCAGGCGCATGGTGAGCAGCGGGCACAGCAGCATCACCAGCAGCGTCAGCTGGGACAGGAAGCTGAGCAGATCTCCCGAGAGGTATTGCAGATTATACAGGTCAAAGATCAACCCGGACAGGGTGAGAAACACGCCGATGAACACATAGCCGACCGGCGTGCGGAAATACGCGAGCAGGTCGCGCCTGAAGATGATCGACATTGCCATGCTCCTTTACTGGGAAATAACGTCCAGAAAAATCTGCTCCAGACTGTTTTCCGAACGGGACAAATGCAGAATAGGCACGTTCAGGCTGCTCATGAGGGCAAAAAGACGGCGCTCCGGCTCTTCGGCGTGCGCAAAGGTGATGAACAGCTCCGCCCTGCCCTCCTGCGCGCAGGGCTGGGCATGCACGCGCTTCACGCCGTCCAGCTCACGCACGCGGTCCAGCACCCGTTGGGGCGCAGCGCCCAGCACGCAGCGCAGGGTGATCTCATCGCTGCGGTTCATCTGGCTGGCGGGCGCATCCAGCTTGACCTCGCCGCGATCCAAGATCACCACATGGTCGCACAGCTGCTGCACCTCGCTCAGAATATGGGAGGAGAACACAATGGTGTGGCCGCTGGCCAGCTTGCGGATGAGCGCGCGGATCTCCGTGATCTGTTTGGGATCCAGCCCCACGGTGGGCTCGTCCAGCACCAGCACATCGGGATCGCTGCACAGCGCCTGGGCCAGCCCTGCGCGCTGGCGGTAGCCCTTGCTCAGATGCCCCAGCATCCGGCTGCGCATATCCGTCAGCCCGCAGAAGTTCATCACCTCGTCCACATGGGCGGGAATGGCGCGCCGCTGCGTGCCCTTCAGTTCAGCGGCGAAGCACAGGTATTCGCGCACGGTCATTTCATCGTACAGAGGCGGATTCTCCGGCAGATAGCCCAGCCAGCGCTTGGCCAGCGCAGGCTCCATCAGCGGGTCGTGCCCATTGATGAGCACCTGCCCCTGCGTGGGCGCCAGATAGCCGGTCAGCACATTGAGCAGCGTGGTCTTGCCCGCGCCGTTCTGCCCCAGCAGCCCCAGAATGCTGCCTTCCTCCACCCGCAGGTTCACATCCCGAAGCGCCTGCACGCTCCCGTACCGTCTGGACAGATGCCGGATCTCAATCACAAAGCCATCCTCCTGCAATCCTCTTGTCTGCGGCACAATGTGCCCCTTATATCATACCATGGATCCGCTGTTTCGGGGTGACAGAATTGTAAATTTCCATGCGGGATCTTCGCTTTGACTGGCAGTTTGTATAGCGAAGTAAAAAAGCCTCAGCGTACGGGACGCTTGCGCACAGCGTTAGCTCCTCCCTATCCGAGACAAAAACGATTGGTAAATTCAAAACGCTTGCATTCTGAATACGCTCCGCCTTGTTTTCTGTTCAAGATCTGTATTAAGGACGCTGCGCGGTTGCACGATTGCAGGCTGGAGAGTTGGAATGTTTCCCCCGAAAAAATGCATCAAACCGGTTGACACTGATGCCGGGGCATGCTATAATGATTTTTGTAAGCAGAAGCTGCCCGCTTCTCACCACGCGAAAGTCTTGCGGAGGTCATGGCACATAAGTCCATGGGGTGTGTACGGCGGGTCAGCATGCCCGGCGTTTTTTTGTGTGAAAAAGCGCCCGAACCATTTGGAGGTGTATGGATATCAACGAGCCGATGATCAATGAGGAGATCCGCGACAGAGAGGTGCGCGTGATCAGTGCAGACGGCACGCAGCTTGGCGTGATGGCTACCCGCGCCGCCATTGAGCTGGCCGAACAGCAGGGGCTGGATCTGGTCAAGATCGTTCCCACCGCTCAGCCGCCGGTGTGCAAGCTGATGGACTACGACAAGCACCGCTATGAGCAGTCCAAGCGCGAACGCGAACTGCGCAAGAATCAGCGCATCGTTACGCTCAAGGAAGTGCAGCTCTCCGCCACCATCGAGGAAAACGACGTTCAGACCAAGTTCAAAAACGCCGTGAAGTTCCTGGAGGACGGCGACAAGGTGAAGGTGAGCATCCGTTTCAGAGGCCGCCAGATCGCCCACGCGGACATCGGTTTGAAGATCATGCAGGACTTTGCCTCCCGCATTGCGGACTACGGCACTGTGGAGCGCCGTCCCCTGCTGGAAGGCCGTCACATGATTATGATTCTCGCGCCCAAGGCCGAGAAGAAGAGCTTCGCCGAAAAGAGCCAGCAGCGCAAGGAAAAGAAGGCCGCCACTGAGGCGGAGAAGGCGGAGAAGGCGGAGGAGGCCGTGAAGCGCGAGCCGAAGCCGCAGCCCAAGAAAAAGGTCAAGCGCGAAAGCGAGAACATGATTTGACCGAAACACATGGCCATCCCGCGCTCAGGGCCTTTTCGCCCGGGCGGTTTGGATAGCACACGGAAGGAGGACAACCCCTATGCCTAAGCAGAAATCCCATCGTGGCGCAGCCAAGCGTTTTTCCTTCACGAAGAACGGCAAAGTAACGCATAAGCAGATGAACGCCAACCACCAGGTCCACCTCAAGACCACCAAGCGTACCCGTCACCTGCGTGCTGACGGTATTGTGGATAACGCGGCCGAGGCTCGCACCATCCGCAAGCTGCTGCCCTACAAATAAGCTTTGCTAACGATTCAAGGAGGATAAAAAACAATGGCACGTATTAAAGCAGCCGTCAACGCCCACAAGAAGCGTCGCAAGATTTTTAAGCTTGCCAAGGGCTACTATGGCTCCAAGTCCAAGCAGTACCGCGCTGCCAGCGAGCAGGTTCGCCGCAGCCTTCGCTA
>CAZDEF010000053.1:0-17983 GCA_964504385.1 uncultured Oscillospiraceae bacterium | reverse complement strand
CGCCATCCCTCCCTCTTTTTCTTGCTTTTCCCATTTGAAAAGACCGCTGACGACTGTGTCAGCGGTCTGAGCCATCACCGTTATCTAAACGGTGATGGCTATATTTCTTTACTCCAGTTCAAACGCGCCGGTATACAACCGGTAATAGGTTCCCTTCTGCGCCAGCAGTTCCTCGTGGTTGCCGCGCTCGATGATCCGGCCGTGCTCCAGCACCATGATGGCGTCGGAATTGCGCACGGTGGACAAGCGGTGAGCGATCACAAAGACCGTGCGGCCCTTCATCAGCGCGTCCATGCCGCGCTGCACGATGGCCTCGGTGCGGGTATCGATGGAGGAGGTGGCTTCGTCCATGATCATCACGGGCGGGTCTGCCACGGCCGCGCGGGCAATGGAGATCAGCTGCCGCTGCCCCTGCGAAAGCCCGCTGCCATCGCCGGTGAGCACGGTGTTGTAGCCCTCCGGCAGCATGCGGATGAAGCTGTCCGCGCCCACCAGCTTCGCCGCGGCCATGCATTCTTCGTCCGTTGCGTCCAGCTTGCCGTAGCGCAGGTTTTCCATCACGGTGCCGGTGAACAGGTTCACGTCCTGCAGCACCATGCCCAGCGAGCGGCGCAGATCGGCCTTTTTGATCTTGTTGATGTTGATGCCGTCATAGCGGATCTTGCCATCGTCGATATCGTAGAAACGGTTGATCAGATTGGTGATGGTGGTCTTGCCCGCGCCGGTGGAGCCCACGAAGGCGATCTTCTGGCCCGGATGCGCGTACAGCGATACGTTGTGCAGCACCAGCTTGTCATCCACATAGCCAAAGTCCACATCGTCCAGAACGATGTCGCCCTGCAGCTCGGTATAGGTGACGGTGCCGTCCTGATGGGGGTGCTTCCATGCCCACAGATGCGTGCGCTTCTCCGTCTCGCGCAGACCGCCGTCGGGCGTGCGCTCGGCGTTCACCAGCGTCACATAGCCCTCGTCGGTCTCGCTGGGCTCATCCATCAGGGCGAAGATGCGCTCTGCGCCGGCCAGCGCCATGATGACCGAAGCGATCTGCTGGCTGATCTGGCTGATGGGCATGGTGAAGGAGCGGCTCAGGGTGAGGAAGGAGGCGATCATGCCCAGCGTTACGCCGCCGCTCACGCCGCCAAGGCTCACATTGGGCACGCCGCTGAGCGCCAGCGCAGCGCCCACCACCGCCAGCAGCACATACAGCACATGGCTCAGGTTGTTGTTCACCGGGCCCATGATGTTGGCAAACTGGTTGGCGTTGGTGGCATTGCTGCGCAGCTCTTCATTGCGGCGGTCAAACTCGGCCACGGTCTCGTCCTCGTGGTTGAACACCTTGACCACCTTCTGGCCGTTGATCATTTCCTCGATGTAGCCGTTCACACTGGCCAGCGACTGCTGCTGCTTGATGAAGTACTTGCCGCTCTTGCCGCTGATCTTGCCGGAGATGAACACCAGCACCGCCGTGAACAGCACCACGAACAGCGTGAGCCACACGCTCTGCGCCAGCATGGCGATCAGCACGCTGGTGATGGAAATGAAGGAGGAGAACACGCTGGGCAGCGCCTGCGAGATCATCATGCGCAGGGTGTCGGTGTCGTTGGTGAAGTGGCTCATCACTTCGCCGTGGGAGTGCTGGTCAAAGTAGGAGATGGGCAGGGTCTGCATGTGGGCGAACATCTCGTCGCGCACGCTCTTGAGCACGCCCTGCGATACCTTCACCATCGCGCGGTTGTAGGTAAAGCCGCACGCGATGCCGCACAGGTAGATCAGCGCCATGCGCACCAGCGCCATGGCCAGCCCGCTGAAATCCGTGGAAGCGGCGCCCAGCATGGGGGTGATGTAATCATCGATCAGGGTACGAATAAAGGAGGAACTGAGCACGCTGGCCACGGAATTGCCGATGATGCAGAAAAATACCAGCACCAGCCGCAGCTTGTAGCGCGCCACATAACTCATCAGGCGCTTGATGGTGCCCTTCACGTCCTTGGCCATCCGGCCGTCGCCCATTCTCCTGGCACGAGGTCCGCCCATCATTCGTCCTCACTTCCTTTCATCTGCGATTCATAGACTTCGCGGTAAATGTCGCTGCTGTGCAGCAGTTCATCGTGCGTGCCCACGGCCGTCACTTCGCCCGCGTCCATCACGATGATTTGGTCGGCCTCCATCACACTGGCCACGCGCTGGGCGATGATGATCTTCGTCACCCCGGGGATCTCCTCGCGGAAGGACTGGCGGATCATGGCGTCGGTCGCGGTGTCCACGGCGCTGGTGGAGTCGTCCAGAATGAGCACCTTGGGGTTCTTGAGCAGCGCGCGGGCGATGCACAGGCGCTGCTTCTGGCCGCCGGATACATTGGTGCCGCCCTGCTCGATATAGGTGTCGTAGCCGTCCGGGAACTGGCGGATGAAGCCGTCCGCCTGCGCAAGCTGGCAGGCGTGGATCATCTGCTCATCGGTGGCTTCCTTGTTGCCCCAGCGCAGGTTGTCGCGGATGGTGCCGCTGAACAGCACATTCTTTTGCAGCACGAAGGCCACGGAATCGCGCAGGGTGACCAGGTCGTACTTCTTCACGTCCTCGCCGCCCACCTTCACCGCGCCCTCGGTCGCGTCATACAGGCGCGGGATGAGCTGCACCAGGCTGGATTTGCTGGAGCCTGTGCCGCCCAGAATGCCGATGGTCTGGCCGCTGGCGATGTGCAGATCCACATGATCCAGCACCGGCTTTTCGGCGGTGCGGTTGTAGCGGAAGCTGACGTTTTCAAAGTCGATGGAGCCGTCCTTCACCTCGGTCAGGGCGTTTTCGGGGCTCTGGATATCGCTCTTTTCCTCCAGCACCTCCACGATGCGCTGCATGCTGGCGCGGCTCATGACCACCATGACAAAGATCATGCTCAGCATCATCAGCGAGGAGAGGATCTGCATGGTGTAGGTGAACAGGCTGGTCAGCTCGCCCGTGGACAGGCCCAGCGCCGCGTCGCCGCCGCAGGCCACCACAGCCCTTGCGCCGAACCAGCTGATGAGGATCATGCAGCCGTAGGTGCAGAACTGCATCAGCGGCTGGTTGAAGGACAGCAGCTTTTCGGCCTTGGTGAACAGGTCGTAGATCTCGGTGGAGGTGCTTTCAAACTTTTCGGTCTCGTGATCCTCGCGCACAAAGGCCTTCACCACGCGGATGCCGCTCAGGTTTTCCTGCACCACGGAGTTGAGCCTGTCGTAGCGCTTGAACACGTTGCGGAAGGTGGGGTGCGCCTTGCTGGCGATGAACAGCAGCCCGGCCATCAGCAGCGGCACAAAGCACAGGAAGATGAGGGACATGTTCACATCGATGGAAAAGCTGGCAATGAGCGAAAACAGGAACATGAACGGCGAACGCACCGCCGTGCGGATGATCATCTGGTAGGCGTTCTGCACATTGCTCACATCCGTGGTCAGGCGGGTGACCAGACCGCCGGTGGAGAACCGGTCGATGTTGGCAAAGGAATAATCCTGCACATGGTCAAACATATCCTTGCGCAGGTTGCGGGCAAAGCCCGCGGAAGCCTCGGCGGCATAGCGGCCGCTGAGCACGCCGAAGACGAGCGAAGCGATGGAGGACAGCAGCAGCAGCAGCCCCAGCTTCAGAATGGTGGGCATGCTGCCCGCGTCGATGCCCTTGTCGATGAGCTGCGCCATGATCAGCGGGATGACGCACTCCATCACCACCTCCAGCGAAACGTACACAGGCGTTTTGATGCTGGCGGTCTTGTACTCTCGGATACTCTGCATAAGTCGTTTCAGCATACAATATCTCCTTATGGTTTCATTTCTGCGCTTACATTCTGGGTCATGCGCTCCATGAAGCGGTAAAACTGCTCTGTTTCCTCCGGGGTGAAGCCGTTGAGCAGGATCCGGTCCAGCTGCTCGCCGCGCTCGTGCATGATCTGGCTGAAATGGCGCGCCCTCTCGGTCAGCACCAGCTTCTTCAGTCTTGCGTCATGGCTCACGCCGCAGCGCTCCACCAACCCCTTCTGCTCCATCAGCATCAGCACCCGCGAAGCCGTGGAGCGCGTAACGCCAAATTCCTTTTCCACATCCTTCTGGTACACGTCGCGCCCTTCATTTGCATCCACGAAACGGATGATGCGTCCGTTGAGCGAGCTCAGCTCGCGCTCCTCCTCTGTTTGGCGCTGGCTCAGCACGCGCCCGATGAGGTTATTGAGGCGGTAGATGATCACGCCCGGCTTTCTTTTGCACATGAAAAAACCTCCTAAAATGTTGCACATCAAACATTATAGGAGGCAAATTTTCAATCGTCAACCGTTTGAATGTGAATGTTTTGTGAATCCTGCAGCAGGGCCGCCAGCGGTTGGGGCAGCGGGCTGTGCAGGGTCAGCGGCCGGCCTGTGAAGGGATGGCGCAGCCGGATGGTGCAGCTGTGCAGGGCGAAGCGCCCGGGCAGCGCGTCCGGCAGCTCCGTGCCGTAAAGAAAATCGCCCGCAACGGGGCAGCCCATGCTGCTCATGTGCACACGGATCTGATGGGTACGGCCCGTGTCCAGCCGCAGGCGCACCAAACTGCGCGCCCCGCGCTGCTCCACGCGGTAGAAGGTGCGCGCCGCCTGCCCGCACGCATGCACCTGCCGGCGGATGGTGGCCCCCTCGCATTTGCGGATGGGCAGGTCAATGCAGCCCTCGTCCGCCGGCGGGCCGCCCTCCACCACGGCCAGATATTCGCGCACAAAGTCCGCCGTGTGCAGCAGGCGCTGCAGGCGCTGCTGGCTGTGCGCGTCCTTTGCCACGATCATCAGGCCGCTGGTACCCTTGTCCAGCCGGTTGACGGGGCGGTACACAAAGCCGGGCGGCTGGTTCAGGTGGGCAAACAGCGCGTTCTGCAGGGTGGGCGCGTCGCTCTTGGCGCTGACGGCGCTGGGCAGCGGCGCGGGCTTGTCGATCACCCACAGCCATTCATCCTCGTAGCAAAGGGTCAGGGGAATGGCCGCGGCGCTGGGCGGCTGCGCAGCCTTTTCCGGCACGGCCACGCGCAGCGTCTGCCCGGCGCGCACGCGCGCATCCGCCGTCACGCGCACGCCGTCCAGCGCGATCTCGCCCTCAAACTTGGCGCGCTTGTACTGGGTGGAGGACATGTGCAGCCCGCACAGCGCGGCGTGGCGCACCTTCTGCCCGTCCATCTCCGGCGGGATGATCAGCGTGTAATCCGGCACGGTCTTTCCTCCTTTTCTTGGATCAAACGCAGTATAGCACACGGCGCAGCTTTGTGCTATAATTTTCAAAAATCACGCTTGGAGGAACGCCCATGAAAATCGCCCTCGTCGCCGACCTGCACGGCAACCGTCCCGCTGTGGAAGCGCTGGAGGAGGACCTGAAGCGCACCGCGCCCGACTGCATCTACTGTCTGGGCGATATCGTGGGCAAAGGCCCGTCCAGCGATTACACCTTCGACTGGGCCATGGCCAACTGTCAGCTGGTGCTGGGCGGCAACTGGGATTACGGCGTGGGCTGCAAGCAGTTTCCCCGCGACGATTTCTACTGGAACCAGCTGGGCGAGCAGCGCATGCGCCGCCTGAGCGCGCTGCCCCGCGAGCACGAGATGGTGTGCAGCGGCCGGCGCGTCCGGCTGTTCCACGGCCGCCCCGTCATGAGGGAGCTGCTGCGCGTTTACGAAGACGCCAGCCTGATCGACCCGTTCTTTTCCGACGGCGCAGGCGGCCGCTACGATGTAGTGATCTACGCGGACTCCCACCGGCAGGCGCTGCGCACCATGACCCCCGGCCTGTGGGTGAACATCGGATCGGTGGGCAACGCCATGGGCGAGCCGCGCTGCTGCTACGGGCTGCTGGAATGCGAAATGGGCGCGGCGGACGCGCCGTTCGAAATGCGCCTGCGCCAGCTCGGCTACGACCGCGAGCAGGCCGTGCAGGACGCGCTGGCTGCGCCGGATCTGCCGTGGGTGGAGGCCTATGTGCGCGAGATCCGTACCGGGCTGTACAGCCGGAACATGAAGTAAGATCCGCGCTTTTCCCCTACCGCCCGGCGAGGCCTTCCCTTTCCACAAAATCAGCAATGCCGTCCTCGTCGTTGGAGCCGATCACCAGATCCGCTTTCGCTTTCACTTCATCGATCGCGTTCCCCATGGCAATGCCGGTTCCGCACAATGCCAGCATGCCGATATCCGCATAATCATCGCCAAAGGCAATGATCGCGTCTGTGGTCAAGCCGCATTTTTCCGAGAGCTTCCGAATGGCGTTTTCTTTCGTTGCGTTCTTTTTTGTGAACTTATACCAATAGCCGTCTGAAAACCGGATGCAGTCGCAATCCGGCAATCTGTGCGCCAGTTCTTCGGCTTTGCCCTGTTCCAGAATCTCAACGCACATTTTCAGGGCGGGCTGTGCAAAATCAGAAAAATCCGTATAAATGCTGTCGCCCCAGTTTTGATCCGCTTTTTTGAGATCCACCTTGTCATTCCAGTAATGGGCATCGCCCGTATCGATGGTGATCTCGCAGTCGTTCCCGCAAACGCTTCTGGCCGTATCGATCATCGCCTTGGTTTCCAGCGGCGAAAACTCGGCCTTCTCGATAGATTCCGTTTTGTATTTGACCAGTGCGCCGCCACTGGATATCAAAACCTCCGGCATCAGTTCATGGATATACGCCAAGGCATTCTGCTCGCTCCTGGATGTGGAAACGCCGATCCATATCCCCTTTTCCCTGCACTGCCGCAAAGCCGAAAGCGTTCTTTCGGAGATCGTTTTATCGCTCCGCAGCAGCGTTCCATCCAAATCAAACAAAAGCAATTGGCAGCTGTTCTTCCGCATGGATCCTTCCTCCCCGTGCAATGCGACTCGCCCTATTATAGCGCTGCCATTCGCTGGAGGGCAAGGATCCTCTTAAGGTTCGCTTCATTCTGGCAGCGGCGTTCATCAGCAGTCTCCCCCCCTCCTTCCCAAATGCATCGTTTCATGATAAGATAGCGGCAGACATCGCGGGCTGCTTTTGGTTGCCCGAGAGGAGGCAAAAGAGATGCTCAGTGCACAGGGCTTTGATCTGTGGGCAGATGAATACGACCAGAGCGTGGGACTGTCCGACGAGGAAAACACCTATCCCTTTGCCGGATATAAGGAAGTGCTGGGGCGCATCTACCGCGAGGTGATGGTGCGCGGCGGGGGCGATGTGCTGGACATCGGCTTCGGCACCGGCGTGCTAACAACGCGGCTGTACCAGAGCGGCTGCCGCATCTGGGGGCAGGATTTTTCGCCCCGCATGGTGGAGGTGACGCAGCGCAAGCTGCCGCAGGCGCACCTGTACTGCGGCAGCTTTGCCGATGGGCTTGTGCCGGAGCTGGCCGCCCGCCGCTATGACGCCATCCTGGCCACCTATTCCCTGCACCACCTGACGGACGGCGAAAAGGCGGCCTTTGTATCCGTGCTGATGGATCGGCTCAAGCCCGGCGGGGTGCTGCTGATCGGCGATGTGGCGTTTGAAAGCCGCGCCGCGCTGGAAAGCTGCCGCGAGGAAGCGGGCGAGGACTGGGACGATGATGAGATCTACTTTGTGATGGACGAATGGCGCGCCATCGCGCCCGCGCGCGTGCGCTTCGAGCAGCTTTCCCACTGCGCAGGCGTGCTGCTGATGGAAAAGGAGCCGATGGATTTTGCCGCCATGCAGCGCATGCAGCAGGAGCTGCAGCAGACCTATCTGGATCAATGGGGCGGCCTGACGCCCGCCAAGGCGAAAAACCAGCTTTTGTGGATGATGATCGAAGCGGGCGAAATGGCCGATGTGATCAAGAAGGAGGGCGACGAGGCCATCCTGCACGATGAAGCCGCGCGCCGCCGCTTCATCGAGGAAGCGTGCGACACGCTCATGTATCTGAACGATGTGCTGCTCTGCTACGGCATCGCGCCCGAGGAGCTGGAGCAGGCGTATCGCGAAAAGCACCGCCGCAATCTGGAACGCTGGCAGAAGGGAAACGAAACGGATGTATAACAAGCAACAGCTGATGCAGCACCTGCGCGCCATGGGGCTGCAGCCCACCGACACAGTCATGGTGCATTCCTCCATGAAAGCCATCGGCGATGTGGAGGGCCGCGCCGACACGGTGCTGGACGCACTGATGGATTTCTTCAGCGAGGGGCTGCTCCTGCTGCCCACGCACACATGGGCGCAGATGAACGCCGAGCACTGCGTGTTCGACCCGGAGACGGAGCCCGCCTGCGTGGGCATCCTGCCCAATCTGTTCATGAAGCGGCCGGGCGTGCTGCGCTCGCTGCACCCCACGCACAGCATGGCCGCCTACGGCAGGAACGCCGCCGCCTTCATCCGCGGCGAGGAGCGCGCCGCGGCCCCCTGCCCGCCCGGCGGCGCGTGGGACCGGCTGCGCGATGTGCACGCCAAGATCCTGCTCATCGGCGTGACACATGTGTGCAACACCTTCATCCATGTGGTGGATGAAGCCTTCGACGTGCCCGGCCGCTTGGTGGATACGCCCATCACTCTCAGCGTGAAAATGCCCGACGGCACGCTGCTGCCGCGCGCTTATTATCCCCACAAGGGGCATGTGTCGCTGCAGTTCGACAAGCTGCGCAAGGCCTACGAAACGCTGAGCGCAGCCAGAGACGTGCGCTTTGGCGACGCGGCGTGCATCCTGTGCGATGCATGCGCCATCTTCGATGTAACGGCCAAGGTGTACCGGCACGACCGCGAATGCTTCACCAGCCGGGAGACGATCCCCGAGGCATGGTGGCGTGCGTGAACGTTTGGTGAACGCTCTTGCCAACCGCCGCCTTTCGCGCTAAGATAAGCCTATCAATGCCAAAGGAGTGGTTTGCAATGGGTCTTCTGGACAATCTGAAGGATCAGGCCGTGCAGCTGGCCGGCCAGCTGGGGCTGGACGAGAAGCTGACCGAGACGCTGGAAACGCTGGTGAGCAAGCTGGAGGCATACGGCAAGGAAGGCAAGCTGGACGACATCGCCCAGAACGCGCTGACCGCCTTCAAGCCCGCGCTGGAAAAATTCCGCGCCTCCGATGAGCTGGAAGCGCTGCTGGACAAAGCCAAGGATTTCATCGACAAGCTGTCCAAGGCCGATCTGCCCGACGAGCTGGAAAAGATCGTGACCAAGGTTAAGAGCTATCTGAAGTAAAAAGTAAAAAAACGCCCGCTGCGGTCTTGCTCCGCAGCGGGCGTTTTCTTGCTTTTTTATTCCTTTACAGCGCCGATGTTGATGCCCTTGACGAAGTACTTCTGCAGGAAGGGATACAGGATCATGAAGGGCAGGATGGCCACGATGACGGCCGCGTTCTGGATGGTGTTTTCCGTTGCGCCGCCGGTGGAGGTGGGCAGGTTGGAACCCATCATCATGGAGCGCAGCTTCATCTGGAAGTTGTACAGGTTGGCTTTGGTGATGTACAGCTTGTAGTTGGTGTAGTCGTTCCAGTAGCTCACGGCGAACATCAGGCCGATGGAGGCCAGCGCAGCCTTGGACAGCGGCAGCACGATCTTGTAGAAGGTCTGCATGGGGGTGCAGCCGTCCAGCGTGGCGCTTTCAAACAGGCTGGCGGGAATGCCCTCGAAGAAGTTGCGCATCAGCACCAGATTGTACACGCTGATGGCCGGCATCAGGATGACCACCCACAGGGTGTTGGTCAGGCCCAGCTTGCGCATGACGATGTAGGAGGGGATCATGCCGCCGGAGAAGATCATGGTGAACAGCAGGATGCCGCCAAACAGCGCGCGGCCCGGCATATCCCACTGGATGAGCACATACGCGCCCATGGTGGACAGCAGCAGGCCCAGGAACGTGCCCGCCACCGTGGTGATGACGCTGTTGCGCAGGGGGGTGAGCAGCGTGGGGTTGGTGAGCACAGTCTTGTAGCCGTCCAGGCCGAAGTGATCGGGGAACAGCTTCATGCCGTAGCCGGTGGACAGGTCAAAGGAGTCCACCAGCACCTTCCATACCGGAATGAGGATGAGGAAGCAGATCAGCACAAACAGCAGACCGTTCACATAGGGAAACACGTTCAGCGGTTTGCGGGAAGGGCGGGCGTTCACATTGATGTTGCTTTCGTTTTTCATGGCTTTTCGTCCTCCTTCCTTGCTTTACACAATGCCGCGGCCGCGCACCTTCTTGCTGGCGTAGTTGCACACCAGCATCAGCGTCATGCCGACCAGCGAGCGGAACAGACCAATGGCGGTGGTGTAGCCGTAGTCCGGGATGCCGCCGGAGTTAAAGGTCTGATAATACACATAGGTTTGCAGAACCTGCGAAACATCCATGACCGCGTCGTTCTGCAGAACGAACACGCTCTCGAACAGGTTCATGATCTTGGCCAGATTGAGGATGAGCACGGTGATGATGGTGTTGGCCAGAGAAGGCAGGGTGATGTACCACATCTTCTTCCAGCGGCCTGCGCCGTCGATGGAGGCCGCCTCGTAGATGCCGGGGTCGATGCCGGTGAGCGTGGCCATGAAGATGATGGTGCCCCAGCCGGTATCATGCCAGATGTTGATGGCGTAGTACGCACCCGTCCATGTGGCGGATTTGCCAAGGAAATAAATGCCGTTTTCCACAATGCCCAGCTTGATCAGCAGCGCGTTGAGCAGGCCGGCCGTGGTGGGCGACAGGATGAGCTGGAACACGGAGGCCGTGACCACCCAGCTCATGAAGTGGGGCAGATAGATGATGGTCTGCGCCAGCTTTTTGCCCTTTTCATTCACCATTTCATTCAGCAGCAGCGACAGCAGCACCGACGCGCCCGTGGTGATGAGCAGCTTGACCACGCTCAGCTCAATGGTGTTGGAAAAGGCGCTCCAGAAATTGGGCATGGAGAACAGGCGCTTGAAGTTGGCCAGTCCCACCCAAATGGGGTCCTTGATGATGGTGTACTTGGTGAAGGAGTAGTAGATGCCGAACATCGGCAGGTAGTGGAAGATGATCAGGAAAACCAGAACGGGGAAAAACATTAGATAGAAGCCGGTGTGCTTTTTGATGCGCGGCAGCAGCGGCTTTTTCTTCACCTGAATGGGGGCGGCGCCGTTCATGTGCAGTACCTCCTTTGGGAATCGAACGGGAGGACAGGGACCGCAAGCGCGATCCCTGTCCCGGTTTGTTTCATTCACAACGTGCTATTGCCATGAAAGACAGCGCACACGCTTTGCGAAAGGCTTACTTCGCGGCGTTCAGGCTCTCGACGATAGCGTCGCTCCAGCCCTGGCCCTGCTTGGCGAACTCGGTCATCGCGTCGGCATAGGTCATTTCGCCCATGGCCACCTTGGCGATCAGCTCGTTCTTCAGGGTGGTCAGGTCGCCGTTGTACATGCTCATCACGTCGGTGGAGGGCACCAGCCAGGCAGCGCGGCTGTTGGCGGCGAACAGCTCGGAGGACGCGATGTTCTCGGGCTTCACGATCGTGTCAACGGGATCCACATAGCCCTCGGCGAAGTCGGCCAGGGAGCTGACGGGGTCGGTGTGGTTCTTGGTGTAGGTGGTGCCGGGAGTTTCGCGGTTCTCCAGGAAGTGGAACTCGCCCTCGGCGTAGGTGTTGTCCAGCACGGTCTCGGCAGCGCGGCTCCAGTGCACGCCTTCCACGCCGTAGGTCCACAGGAACTGCATGTCGCCGCCATCCAGGATGGTGTCGATGAAGTAGGTGAACACGCCTTCAGGATTCTCGCAGGTAGCGGAGATGGACCATACGGGAGGCGTGCGGTCGAAGTAACCGGGAGCGCCCTGCAGGGGAGCCAGCGGCACCAGCTCGCTGTCGCGGCCGTTGCCTTCCAGGTTGTTCTTCAGGTTGGTCGCCCAGGTGCCGGCCCAGTAGGTGAACACGCCGGTGGTATCGTCATAGAACTTGTTGCGGCAGTCCTTGGTGCCGTTGGTCAGCGTGGTGGGGTCGATCCAGCCCTTGGCATAGCCTTCGGCCAGACGGGCCAGAGCGGCTTCCATGGCGGGCTCGGTGAAACCATCCACCCACTGGCCATCAGCGTTCTGATAGAAGGAAGGATAACCATCCTGATAGAACTCAGGCAGATAGTTGATATAGGGCGCTTCAGTGCCCACGAAGCCGGCAGCGGTCAGGGCGTAGGTGTCCTTCACGCCGTCGCCGTCAGGATCGTTGTTGACGAAGGCGTCGCACATCGCGGCATACTCTTCCCAGGTGGTGGGAGCTTCCATGCCCACGGCGTCCAGCCAAGCCTTCTTCACATAGGTCACGCAGCCGCCGCCGATGGCATCGGCAAAGCCGTACAGCTTGCCATCGATCTTCAGGCCTTCGATGACCGCTTCGTTGGACAGACGGCCGGAATTCTTGGTGTTGGAGTTCTCCCAGGCTTCGGTCATATCCCACAGCACGCCCTCGTTGGCGTAAGCGGCATAGTAGGTGGAGGACAGGATGAGCACATCGGGCCAGTCGCCGGAGGCGATGGTCTGCTGCAGCACATCGTAGTAAGCGTCATGGTCGGGCTGGATGATCTCCAGCTCAATGCCGGACAGTTCTTCCCAGCGGGCCTTGAATTCGGCCTGGCCGTTGGGCTCGGTCACGACGGTGCCATCGATAAAGATGGTGATCTTTTCGGGCTTCTCCACTTCAGCCGTGGCGGACACAAGGCCCATGCACAGCACCAGCGCAAGCACCAGAGCAAGCAGTTTCTTCATGGTTGGTTCCTTCCTTTCTTTATTGCAGGCTGCGCCTTGGCAGCCCCGCCTTATGACAAAATCATAACATTCTTTTTTCCGCCTGCACAAGAAACAATATTTGAAAAAGGATGCAAATCTTTGGATGGCGGGCGCGTCAAATATTGTTCCCTGCCGTGTCAGGCCTTGAAATCTCTCATTTTTTCAGTATAATATTACCTATTGTAAGTACTTTATTTTTTGCGGAACGCACAAGCGGCCTTCCGCCTGAAGGAGGCTCCCGCGTGGCCAGAGCTTTGCACGGTACGGA
This sequence comes from uncultured Oscillospiraceae bacterium, assembly GCA_964504385.1. Lineage (GTDB taxonomy): Bacteria > Bacillota > Clostridia > Christensenellales > Aristaeellaceae > Limiplasma. The sequence goes on along the minus strand of CAZDEF010000053.1, from coordinate 5,048 downwards.
CGAAGGGCGCAGTTCTGCCTTCTCGCTGAAGGTGGCGCTTTCCTACATCATCTTTCTGCTGCTGTGTCTGGTGCTGGCGGTGGGCATGTACCTGTCCGTCACGCGCAGCGCGCGCGACAATTACTGGCAGGGGCGGCAGAGCGATCTGGAGCGCGCCGTCACCGCCATGGACGACGACCTGTCCGCCATGGACAGCTACACGCGCCAGCTGCTGATCGATTCCACCTTCGTGCGCTTTGCGGGCATGCATGGGCTGGACGACACGGGCTTCATGTACACCGCCTATGAGGTGATGCAGACGCTCTCCTCCCGGCTGTACAGCCTCTCCTCCCTGCCGCTCAACGACAGCCGCGTGTTCATTTATATGAAGAATTCCGGCTACGTCATCTCCGCCAGCCAGTTTACGGAGGTGCGCCAGTTCTACGACAACTGGCGCGTATACCACCCCGGCGGGTTCGACGCATGGCTGGCCGAAGTGCTCGGCGCGGCGGGCAAGGCGGAATGCCTGGACATTTCCGCCTATACCGGTAAGGCCGGCGATTACGCGCTCCTGCGCGATATCGACGCCATCATGGTCAAGAGCGTTCCGGCGGTCATCTGGTTCGAGCTGAACACGGACGAGCTGCGGCGGCGCTTTCTGCCGCAGGACGCCGGGAGCAAGGCCTGCCTGCTGATCAAGGACGATGCAGACCGGCTTCAGATGCGCATCGCATCTGAAGCCGCAGACGCTGCGTCTGCGGCCGATCTGCGCACGCTGCGCTGCGAAAGCCGCTACAATAACTGGGTCTACACCCTCACCCTGCCCGAAAGCCTGTGCGACGAGGCCATCGGCAACTACGACGCGGTGTTCTGGCTCATCATGCTGGTCACGCTGCTGTTTGGCGGCGGCGTGATCGCGCTGCTGGTGCGCGCGCACATGCGCCCCATCCGCCAGCTCAGCACCCGGCTGAGCGAGGCCGAGGGCGACCGCGACCAGCTGCAGCAGGAGATGGATTCGCAAAAGCCGCTCCTGCGCTCCATGTACCTGCGCAAGCTGCTGTCCGGCCACCTCACCTCCGCCCAGGAATTTGCCTACATGGCGCAGATGCTCGGCCTGACGGACAGCCAGCAGTTCTATGTGCTGTTCTGTGTGGCGCACCGCTACGACAACACCTTTGGCGATCCCCAGCAGGAGCACGACCTGCTCAGCGCCCAGCTGCAAAAGCACCTGAACATGCCCGGCTCCTCCATTTACTTTTACGCCACGCTGGCAGGCGAATTTGTGGTGCTGGCGGCCTTCCCCGCCGATGCAGCCGCCCCCCTGATGGAGCTGCAGCGCCGCGTGCTGAGCCTGCACAACGAGCTGGCCGAGCAGGGACTGTGGTTCTACGCGGGCGTGGGCACGCGCTGCACGCAGGCGCAGAACCTGTGGGAAAGCTACGAGGAATCCCGCCTTGCGGCGCGCTATACCAGCAAGGCGCACATCTTCCTGCCGTATGAGTTCATCAGCAAAAAGACCGACAGCTTCTACTACCCTGCCGCGCTGTCCTCCAAGCTGCAAAACTTCATCCTCACGGGCAACCGCCAGCAGGTGGTGGAGATGTTTGCCCTGCTGCGCCGCGAAAATCTGGAGGAGCGCAGCCTGCCCCTGCCGCTGCTCAACTTCCTGCTGTCCGACCTGAAGAACACGCTGCTCAAGGCGCGCTTTCAGGCCGTTGAAACGGACGACGAGCGGCTGGCCATCATCGACAAACGGCTGTACGGTCAGGCCACCTTCCCCCTGCTGGAAAGCACGGCGCTATTGCTGTGCGAATGCTTCACCCGCACCGCCGACCCGGCGGATCCCATTGCGGATGTGCAGAAGTATCTGGAGGAAAACTTCACCGATCCCTCCATGTGCCTGAGCGAGCTGTCCTACCAGTTCCACATTTCCGAAAGCTACCTCAGCCACCTGTTCAAGCAAAAGACGGGCTGCAATTTCTCCGTCTTTCTGGAAACGCTGCGGCTGGACGAGGCGGCGCGCCGCCTGCGCGCGGGCGACTGCAACCTGTCTACCCTGTACACGGAGCTGGGCTACAACAACCCCACCACCTTCCGCCGCGCCTTCAAGAAGCGCTACGGCATCACCCCCAGCGAAATGCGCGACGCCGGCAACCCGCCCGCCTGACCTGTTGAAGGAGGTCTTTCCCCATGCTGCTGACAGCCGCCCCCGGCCGCCTGATGGAGACCATTGCCCGCCTGCCCGCGGATGACACGCCCGTCACCGTGCAGCTGCAGCCGGGCGTATACCGCGAAAAATGCGTGCTCTCCCGCCCGCACACCACTCTTGCCGGCGCCGGAGCCGGCCAGACGCGCATCGTGTGGGATGACGGCGCTTACGAGCTGCTGCCGGACGGCATGAAGCGCGGCACCTTCCGCACCGCCACCCTGCTGATCGACGGCGACCATGTGACCCTGCGCGGCCTGACCGTGGAAAACGCCGCCGCTCCGCGCGAAAAGGTGGGGCAGGCCGTGGCGCTGTATGTGGACGCGCAGGATTTTCTGTGCGAGGACTGCGCGCTGCTGAGCTATCAGGACACGCTGTTCACCGCGCCGCTGCCCCCCAGAGAGGTGGAGAAGAACGGCTTCCTCGGCCCCAAGCAGTTCACCCCGCGCACCCCGCAGCGCCACACCTACCGCCGCTGCCTGATCCGCGGCGATGTGGACTTCATCTTCGGCGGCGCGGCAGCGTGGTTTGAAGCCTGCGAGATCCGCTCTGCCGATGGGCGCGCAGACCGTGCCGAGCCCTATGTGGGCTACGCCACGGCGGCCTCCACCCCCGAAGGCCAGCCCTTCGGCTATGTGTTCCACCGCTGCCGCTTCACCGGCGAAAACGTGCCGCCCGCCAGCGTGTATCTGGGCAGGCCGTGGCGCGAGTTCGCCCAAACCGTGCTATTGGATTGCGAGCTGGGCGCGCACATTCACCCGGACGGCTTTGGCGAATGGAGCGGCCGAGGCGCGGCGGGCGGCGTGTTCTACGCCGAGCGCGGCAGCTATGGCCCCGGCGCGCAGGGCGATCGCGTTGCCTTCGCCCGCCAGCTGGAGCAGCCGCTCACCTACGAAGCCTTTGTCTCCGCCCCGCTCGCCAAGTAGAGCACCCATTTCATTGCTTTATGCGTCTGCTTTTGCAGGCGCTTTTTTGGATTTATTCACGGTTCGTTCATTGACTTTGGTTTTCTCTCTTTGCTATACTTCGTTTGTTCAAAAACGAACGATCGGAGGCGCGCTTATGCCCGGATATTTTGACAACCTGCAGAAGCTGCAAAAGCATTACACGCGGCTGCTGGAGCCGGTGTGCAAGCAGTGGAGCCTGACGCGCAACGAGCTGGACGTGCTGCTGTTTCTGCACAACAATCCCAGCCTGAACCGCGCGACGGACATTGTGACCTGCCGCGCCATTGCCAAGAGCCATGTGTCGCTTGCCGTGGTAGCCTTGGAAAAGCGCGGCTTTCTGCGCCGCCAGACGGATCCTGAGGATCGCCGCACGGTGCGGCTGGCGCTGACCAAAGCCGCCGCGCCCGCCGTGCAGCAGGGCCGGGAGGCGCAGAACGCCTTCGTCGCGCTGCTGATCGACGGCCTGTCAGCGGAGGAGCTGGCGGCATGGCGCGCGCTGGAAAGCAAGGTGCGCCGCAACATTGAGAAAATGGAGGATCTCTGAGTATGGTACAGTTTCTGCTGACGGTTCTGGTGTGTTTTCTGGCGGGCATGGGCGCGGGCTTGGGCACCGGCTTTGCGGGCATGAGCGCAGCGGCGGTCATCACCCCCATGCTGGTCACGTTTCTGGGGATGAATCCCTACATGGCGGTCGGCATTGCGCTGGCGTCCGATGTGCTGGCCAGCGCCATCAGCGCCTACACCTACGGCAAGAACCAGAATCTGGACATCCGCAACGGGCTGGTGATGATGGCCACGGTGCTGGTGTTCACCATGGTGGGCAGCTGGGTATCCAGCCTGGTGCCCAGCCAGACCATGGGCGGCTTTTCCACCTTCATGACGCTGCTGCTGGGTGTGAAGTTCATCGTGCGGCCGGTCATGACCACCCGCGAGGCCATGCAGCAGGTCAGCGCGAAAAAGCGTATTGTCCAGTCCATCCTGTGCGGTGTGCTGATCGGCTTCATCTGCGGCTTTGTGGGCGCCGGCGGCGGCATGATGATGCTGCTCATCCTCACCAGTGTGCTGGGCTACGAGCTCAAGACCGCCGTGGGCACCAGCGTGTTCATCATGACCTTCACCGCCCTCACCGGTTCACTGAGCCATTTCGCCATCGGCGGCGCGCCGGACTGGACGGTGCTGGCGCTGTGCATGCTGTTCACGCTGGCCTGGGCGCGCATCGCGGCGCGCTTCGCCAACAAGGCCAGCGCCAAAACCCTCAACCGCGCCACCGGCATCATTCTGGTGGTGCTGGGCGTGGTCATTCTGGGCTTCAATCTGTTTGCCTAAGGGTGAGGGGGGTGGGGAAGCGCGCAGCGTAGGCTACTTATAAGAGGTGTCATGCGACGGCATAGCTGTTCCTCTCTGCAAATCTCTTAGCAAGAACAGTCTTCGTAACCCTACCCGTAGCCCAGCTCTGCCGAAGGCAGAAGTAGGGCAGGTCTCGCCGCGTCCGCGGAAAACGTTTCCCGTGACTTAGATAAGTTACTCCCCTCACACGGGGGCAATGGGTTTACCCCTTGCTCACGCCAAAGCGACCGGGTCGAAGGGCAGGGCCCCTTCGACTGAAGGGAGCGGCGCGCAAGAACGTTAGAAGCGGAGGGCATTCGCGGCGCTTCAGCGCCGCGAATGTCCGGTGCTGCTGGGAGGCGGGGAGTCCAGAGGGGTGTCCCGGGGGGACCGGTGCAGGGTCCGCCCCGACATCCCTCTGGCCCTAGCGGAGCGGGCACCTCCCCAGCTCTCCTCGCAAGTGGAGCATCATCCCCACCCGCGCGCCAGAGCAACTCCCAAGGGGAGCAACCCCCACCCGCGCCCCAGCGCAAGTAACAAAAGCAATCTCCTGCAACGGCCACGCAAAAACCAAAAGTCCCGCAACCACA
>CAZDEF010000052.1:0-17990 GCA_964504385.1 uncultured Oscillospiraceae bacterium | reverse complement strand
ACCGCGAGAATGTGCGCTTCCTGATCGTAATGGCCTACACGGTGGTGAAGCTGCCCTTTGCGCTGCGCATGATCAAGGCGGCCTTCTACGCCATTGACGAGGAGCTGGAGGAAGCGGCGAAGAACCTGGGCGCGAGCAGCCTGTTCACCTTCCTGAAGGTGAAGCTGCCCATCGTGCTGCCCAGCGTGCTGGCGGTCTTTGCGCTGAACTTCAACGCGCTGTTCACGGAATACGACATGAGCGCCACCTTCCACTCCAGCTACGGCAAGAGCTACGCGATGGTCATCCAGAACATGTGCGCCGAGGAGGGCCGCGACGGCTACAACGTGAACGCCTCCGGCCGCCGCTGCGCCTCCACAGTATTCATCATGCTGGTGAGCGGACTGATCCTGTATTTGGTATACGGAGTAGGCGCGCGCGACTTAGGCGAACGCCTGGAAGCCAAAGAAAAACGCCGCCGAATGTACGCAAAGGTGGCGGCGGTGTTCAAAGGGAAGAGGGGGAGCAGCGCAGACTGAGGGGGAAGTGCTTTGCGGGGGCATGCTGGCGCTTTCTCTACAGCGATTGTTTGTGCGCAGGATACAAGAGAAGTGCTTTGCGGCGGCATGCTTGACGCGTCCTTACAGCTACTATTTACGCGGAACAGGGGTGCCTCCGGCGGCCAAGGAAATCAGGGGGAACGGTGCGGGGTCCCCCCCGACATCCCTCTGGCCCTAGCGGAGCGGGCTGCTTCACCGCTCCCCCTGCAAGGGGAGCAGCCTACCCCCCGCGTGCCAGCGCAACCCGCTTAATAAGAAAAGAAGCTCAAAAAAAGACCCGCCGCATGTGAAGCGCCTCCCCATTTGTTGCTTCAAGCACAGTATGCTCGAAGCAACAAATAGGAACCCTTCATTCCTGCATCGGATCCTTTCCGCATTCCTTATTCCTGCGTGGCGCGCTTTGCCTTTTTCCGCTTGCGCTTTTTCTTTTTTTTCTTCTTGGGATCGTCGTCCACCGCGTTCAGCAGATCCGGCATGAAGGTGAACATGAGGATCACCAGCGCGATCGCGCCGCCCATGATCATGCCTTCGCGCGTTTGCAGCCAGTTGGACAAATACCCCAGATACGGGATGGAAAACACCGGCGCACCCACCACGTTCTTGTGGTAGACCCGCGCGCCGTCCATCGCATCGTTCGCATCGCCCTTGGTGTAGAAGTAGTAGTCGAATTCCTCCAGCTGCACTTCCTCGCCCATGGGGTTGCCGTCGGCGTCCTTCATCTGCTGGCCGTTTTCGTCCAGCATGGGCTCGATGCGTGTGGTCTCGATGTCTATGTCCACCACGCGGTGCGTGGCCAGCAGCAGATCCTCATTCACCACAAAGGTGATGGGCGTGCCCACGCGGATGTCGTAGGGCTCGATCTCGCGCACATAAATGAGGGATCCCACATGGTAGGTCGGCTCCATGGAGCCGGACAGCACCGCATACGGCGTGAGCCCCACCAGCCGCACGCCCACCAGCAGCACCGCCATGAGCACCATGGCCACCACCAGCAGCGTGGTCAGAAAATTCCACAGTTTGTGAATGAGCTTCATCACAGTCCTGTAAGCCTCTTTCTTGCATCCTGAAGCCGGGGCTTGCAGGAGGATTCATCACCGGCGCAGCATGCAGGAGAAAACTGTCTTTTCCTGCACAGCACACCCAATCATATTATCATTGAAAGCGCAGCGTGTCAATGATTTTCAGCGCGGACGGCGCACTCAGCGCTTTGGCACGATGACGCCACCGGTCTTCCAGATGCTGCCCGGCGGCACCACGCCGCGCACGCAGCTGAGCGGGTAGATCTGGCTGCCGCGCCCGATGACCGTGCCGGGGTTGAGCACGCTGTTGCTGCCCACCTCCGCATAGTCGCCCAGCATGGCGCCCATTTTCTTCAGGCCGGTGGGGATGGCCTCGTCGCCCATGCGCACCGTCACCGGCGTTTTGTCGCTTTTGAGATTGCTGGCGATGCTGCCCGCACCCATGTGCGAGCGGTAGCCCAGAATGCTGTCGCCCACATAGTTGTAGTGCGGGGCCTGCACATGGTCAAACAGGATGACGTTCTTCAGCTCCACGGAATTGCCCACCACGCAGCCCGCGCCCACCAGCGCGCTGCCGCGCACGAACGCGCCGTGGCGCACCTCGGTCTCCGGGCCGATGATGCAGGGCGCGCCCAGAAACGCCGTGGGGGCCACGACGGCCGTGCGGTGCACCCACACCTGCGGCGCGGGCTGGTCGTACTCCTCGGGGGAGAGCGTTTGGCCCAGCGCGGCGATCATCTCGCGGATGCCCTTGAGCGCCTCCCACGGGTAGATGAAGCGGCGCAGATAGTCCGCCGCCAGGGTATGTTCCAGATCGTACAGATCGGCAATGGTCAGCATGGTCCTTCCCTTCCTTTCCGTTCTTTCCTTCCGGAGGGTTTGGGCGCGCTACAGCGCGGCGCTCTGCAGGAACAGCCCTGCGAACATGCCCAGCGTCCACAGTGCGAACGCGCCCCACTTCAACCGGCTCAGGCAGCTGGCGGGGCGGAATGTGCCCAGCCGCACCAGCAGCGTTTCGGCCAGACCGCACAGGCAGATGAGGCCGCTCAGCCCCATCATGGCGGCGCGCATCCACGCCAGCTGGGCAGCATTGCGGCTGACGGCCAGCAGCACCAGCAGGATCTCCGCCAGCATGGGCGCCATCAACAGGCTGAAGCGATCCATCAGCGCGCGGCCGCCCTCTCCCAGTGTATCCAGCTGGGCGGCGGCTTCATGCGCCGTGTAGCGGAAACGCAGCTGCGGGCTTTGAAAATGCGCATCCACCGCCCGCAGGCGGCGGTGCAGCTGGCGCAGGCCCAGGCCGCACACCGCGCAGCCCAGCGCGCCCACAAGGGTGATGACGAGCCACAGCGTATCGTTGGTCATGCTCACGCCTCCATGCCCACGCCCAGACGGGTGCAGGGAACGCGGCCGGCCAGCAGATCGCCGATGTGATATCTGGCGTGGCCGATGACCACATTGGTGCCGTTTTCCACAGCGCGCATGGCGAAGGCCAGCTTGGCGCGCGCGCCGTTGGCCCCGGCGCGGCTTGCGCCGGAGCAGTGCTCCATCAGCTCGTCCACCTTGCGGCGCACCTCCGCCACGGTGCCGCCGGTCACCAGCCGCACCAGCGTGTCGGGGTCGTGCCGGTCCAGATAGATGCCGTTGGTGCTGGTCAGCAGGATGAGGTTCTTCGCGCCCACCAGCTTGGCCACCACCTCGGCGGTCTCGTCGTTATCCACGCATTCCACCACGTCCTCGCCCACGGCGCGGCGGCTGGCCAGCTCCATCTTGCGCACTTCCTCGTCGCTGACGGGGTCGTTGTAATTGATGATGGGCACCACGCCCTGCTGGGCGGCGCGCAGCAGCAGGCGGCGGATATGCTCGCGGCGCATGGGATCGTTAAAGTGATTATGCTCCACCAGCACCTGCCGGATGCCCACCTCCGGGCGCACGAACTGGCGATAGCTGTTCATGAGGATGGTCTGCCCCTGCGCGGCATAATCGGCCTTGTCCTCCTCGGTGAGGCCGCCCAGCTCGCGGCCGGTGCGGTGCATGTAATCCAGCCGGCCGATCTCCGCCGCGCCGCTGGTCACCAGGATCATGCCGGGCCGCAGATCGCCGCCCAGCCGCTGAAAGATGTTGTAATCGATCTCGTTTTCTTCCTTCTGGATCAGCGCCATGCTGCCGATCTTAACCACCAGATCCATGCCGTTCATGCAGGCCGCGCCTTCTTTCGTTTCGTTTGGTTGACCCGCTGCTATGATACAGGACGGCGGGAGGGGGTGTCAAGCGTTTCAGCAAAGCGGATCTCTGCAGGCAGACCAAACGCCCGGAACAGGCAGGTGTTCCGGGCGCGGATCGCATTTGAGGGTCAGCCTTTGATCGCGCCGATCATGATCCCCTTCACAAAGTACTTCTGCAGGAACGGGTAAATGCACAGGATGGGTGCGATGGTGATAATGATGGCCGCATACTTGATGAGCGTTACATAGCGGTACATTTCGCTCTGATTGCTGGCGGCCGATGCGCCCAATTCATTGGAGTTCTGCAAAAGCAGGCGCATCAGGAAGAGCTGGATGGGGTGCAGGCTGCGGTTGGGCAGGTAGATGAGCGCATCGAAATAGCTGTTCCAATAGCCCACGATGCTGCCCAGCGCCAGATAAGCAATGATGGGCGAAGCCAGCGGCACGATGATGCGGAACAAGATCTGCATGTCATTGTATCCGTCGATCTGCGCGGCTTCGATCAGCGTTTCGCCAATGCTGTCTTTGATGAACACGCGGGCGATGATGATGTTCCATGCGCTGGCCATGCCGGGCAGGATCATCACCCAGATGTTGTTATACAGTCCCAGCGCCTTATTCACCATAAAGGACGGGACCAGACCGCCGCTGAAAAACATGGTAAAGGAAATGAAAATGGTGAAGGGCGTCCTCAGGCAGAAATGGCTTCGCGAAACAGCATACGCCGCCATCAGCGTTACCGTCAGCATGCCCAGCGTGCCGCAGAAGGCATACAGAACGGTGTTGGCATAGTAGCGCAGAATGCTGGGATCGCTGAATACCATGCCATAGGCCCGCGTGGAAAAACCGATGGGGAGCAGCTTGACCTGTTTGGCCAGCACCGCTTCGGGACGGCTGACTGACATGCTGAACACATACACCACCGGGTATACCATTACGCACATCAGAACGATCATGAGCAGGGTATTCATGACCGTGAACGTGGAGATCTTTTTTCTTTTCATAATGGCTTCACCTACCAAAGGCTGATTTGCGTAAACTTGCGGCTGAGCGCGTTGGCCGTAAGCAAGATGGCAAAGTTGATGACCGAGTTGAACAAGCCCACCGCGCTGGCAAAGCTGTATTTCATATCCACCAGACCGCTGCGGTAAACGTATGTGGAAATCACGTCTGCCGTTTCATAGGATTGTACATCAGATTGATCTTTTCATAGCCAACAGAGAACAGGTTGCCCAGATCCAGAATGAGCACAGTAATGATCGTATTGGCCATACCGGGCAGCGAGATATGCCACATTTGCTGAAAGCGGTTCGCGCCATCCATGTATGCGGCTTCGTACAGTTCCGGGCTGATGGCTGTGAGCGCGGCCAGATAGAGGATGGAGTTCCACCCGAGGCACTGCCAAATGCCGGATCCTACATACAGCGCGCGGAATTTGGACTGATCCTGAAAGAAATTCTGCGGCGTCAGTCCCAAAAAAGAAAGTCCCTGATTGATGATGCCGTTGGGGTATTCCATCAGCATTTGCAAAATGCTGACCATGATGACCGTGGAAATAAAATACGGCAGATAGGTGACGGTCTGCACCACACGTTTGAAGCGGTTGGAGCGTATCTCATTCAGCAGCAGGGTAAATAGCAGCGTAGTCGGCAGGTTGAACAGGATGCTATAGATGCTGATGAGGAATGTATTGCGCAGCAGACGTGTAAAATAGATGCCATTCACAAACTGTTTGAACCATTTCAGGCCCACAAAGCTGCTGCCAAAAAAGCCTTTTCCGGGAATAAAGTTCTGAAATGCCATCACCACGCCAAACATGGGGGCATAGTGGAACACCAGAAAGGCAATACAAGCCGGTATAATCATCAAGATGAGGTACTTGTCCCGAGCCAGTGCTTTTCGGGGGAGGCTACGTTGTTTGGAAACTTTCCCGATCATGCCTTGCTCCTCTCCTTTCAGTAAAAAGGGGCATGGGAAGCAGTCCTTCCCATGCCCGGCGCACATTACTTGTTGTTGCGCTCGTACTGAGCCTGCTTAATCTCCAGAATATCACTCAGGCCAATGGCATCCAGCTTGGATACGAAATCGTCAAACTTCTCCATAGGCTCTGTGCCGATAATGAACTTGTTGATCATTTCATCCGTGTAGGTCTCAATATCCGGCATGGCGGCAGAGAGCACCATATCTTCCTCTTCGGTAGGCGTATAGGTGGGAAGCACGGGCTTGAAGCAATCAGCCAGCGGATAGCAGCGCTCCATGACGCGGGTGCTGTAGCCCAGAGAAATACCATTGAAGTATTCCATTCCAAGCACATGCGGGAAAGTCTGCGGGGGCTCCAGGCCGAAGCGCTTGCGGTTCTCCCAGCTGTCCGCATCCGTCCAGTACTTGGGGGTGTACTGAATGCTGCCATCCTCAGCCAGCGTGTAGCTTTCGCCTTCGATGCCGATGTTGGTCAGCCGCAGGCCTTCGTCCGAGAACAGATAATCCAGCCACTTGATGGCTTTCACCGGATCCTCGCAAGCAGTCGTGATGGCCATTTTGCGGGGGCTCACGCGCTCATAGTTGGCGGTTGGCAGGAAGCTTTCTTCGCCGGTATAAACATTCTTGGGCGGGTCCACGGGCAGCCAGTCGCAGGTATCGGGGTTCTTTTCGTTGTAGTCATTGCACCAGTCGCAGCCGGAAGCGGCGCCCCAGTAGGACACGCCTACCTGATCCTCCAGCATGCGGGACCACATATCACGGTCGGACAGATAGTCCGGAGCGATCAGCCCTTCGGCAAACCACTGACGCATGGTGGCCAGATAGTCGCGAGCCGCTTCGGTGTTCCACGCATAGGTCACCTTGCCGTTTTCATCCAGATAGAAATCGTTCATCCAGTCAATGCCCCACGCGCAGGCAAAGACCATCGCGCCGTACACGGAATCCGCGCAGAAAGGCGTTTCGTCCTTCAGGCCGTTGCCGTTGGGATCCATATCACGGAAGGCCACCAGCAGGTCATGCCACTCATCGATGGTCTCCGGCATTTTTTCGATGCCGCACTTGTCCATCCAGTCCTTGCGCACCACAAAGGTGATGGGGTTGGCGGCCAGGCCTTCGAAGGGAAGCAGACGAGAAGGAAGGAAGTACAGCGTGCCGTCTGCACTGTAGAGGGTGGGCGTCACATCCGGGTTGTCCTCCAGCAGCTTCTGCAGGTTGGGCGCATGCTGAGCGACCAGGTCATCCAGCGGAATGATCGCGCCGCTATTGATGAGCATGTTGGCGTTGGCTTTGCTGCACAGCAGATCCGGCAGGTCGGCCATAGCGGCCAGACGGGTGGAGATCAGCGTATCGTATTCCGCAGAATCGGAAGAGGTGGCCACGGTTTCCCAGTCGACGGAAACGCCGGTGCGCTTTTCGATTTCCTGATAGATGGGCAGGTTATCCTCGTAGGAAGCGCCGGCCACGCCGACATCTTCCACGATCAATTTGATGGAAAACGGTTCATCCGTTACGATCTTCTCCTGTGCCAGCGCAGTGGAGCACAGCAGCATCGCAGCGGCTAAGAGACAGGATAGGAATCTTTTCATTATTCTTTCCTCCATTTTCTCTGATGTACGGGTGATTCTGTTGAGTCAGGTACGATCATCGGATCCGATTCGATGTGCTCAAGTTTATCAGAGCAAAACAAAGGCTTCAAGCTCGAATTTTAAACCTTTTGGTTTAAAAATGAACACATTTGACTTTTGTATGGATTCAGTATTTCACATCAGGGGTCATTTTTTTGCATTTGGCGGAATTCACTGGGCGTAATGCCCTCCATTTTTTTGAATGTGCGCCGAAAAGCCATCACATTCTCAAAGCCGACTTGAGCGGCGATCTGCTCCATCGTTTCACCGTCCGCCAGCAAAAGCCCCTTGGCCTCGTCGATGCGCATGCGCGCCACGCCATCCAGAAAGGTGACGCCGGTCCGCTCTTTATACAGCCGGGAAATGTGCTGAGCCGTAACGCCGAAGTGCTCTGCAACATACACCAAGGACATGCCGGGCTCGAAGCAGTGCTCACGCACGAAAGCGACCATCGCCCCGCCGATGCCCCTGCCGGAGCTCAGGCTCTTCTTTTCATTCTCGCACACGCAGCGTATCATGGCCTCCAGGTAACCGGGCAGCTCGCCGCTGGCCAGCAGCGCGATGCAATCATCGTTTTCCAGATTGGGCAAGCGGTCTGTGCGGCATACGCCAAGCAGCACCGCGATCAGGTGATAATACAGGCAGCGCAGCGCGAAACGGCCGTTCTGGCTGTTCCGTTCGCGCAGCGTATCCACCAGTTCCAGCGCTTTCTCCGTCATGCCGGCATGCAGGCAGTTCACAAATGCATGCTCATCCTCCTGCGAGCAGTCATAGCTGAAGCGCTGCGCCTGCAAGCTGGCGTAGTACGCCGGATGAGCATCCGAGGCAAATTCAAGCGCGATACAGGCCTCGATGTAAGCGTCCGCCAGCTCGGACAGCGAGCCATGCACCGCCGACACGCCCACCGCCCCATGCAGCAGTTCCAGCACAGTTTGCATCTGCCCATAGGCTTTTTCCTCGGTTTCTGCCGACACGATCGCCACCATGCGTTCCGGGCCGAAGCGGACAAAATAAGCCGGTGCTTTGCTGGACGCCGCAACAGGCGGGCCGTAAAGCGGCGTGAGCGCGACCACCCACACGCCATCCTGCAGGCACAGCTTCAGCGAACGTGCTAATTCGGCGATCTCCGTTTCCGGAATGGCGCCCGACAGCACGCGCAGGAAAAATGCCTCCTGCGCCAGCGGTGTATAAAGCGTCAGCTGCCGATCCATGTCCTTTTCGCGCTCTGCCAGCTGCTGAAACACCCGCTGGATCGCGTCGATCTCATTGCCCACCACTTTATCTTCGGGAAGCACGACACTGCTGAGCTGGCGCAACGGCTGATAGGTGCGGCGCGTGAACCAGAACACCACCGTCACGCCCAGCACGGCGATCGCCGCGCACAGGGTCAGCATGGTGTTCTTCACCCTTGTCACGCCCGCCAGGATGATGCTGCGGGGAACACAGCGCACATACTGCCAGCCGTTCAGGCTGGAGACCTTGGAAAAGACGTAATACGGCTCGTCCTCCACGGTGATCTGGCTTTCGCCCGTCCACCCCTGCATGGCCGCATCCAACGCAGGCCATGCGCCGGAGGCGTGGATCAGCTGTTCGCCGACGTACAGATAGGTGGCGCAGTTCTGTACCGAACTGTCCAGAATGCGCTCGAGCACACTGGTCTTGATGGGGAACACCAGCTGCACATCCGTGCGGCCATGCTCAATGGGCAGCCATTTTACGATGTACAGCATGTTGGACGGTACATCCTGAGGATAGAAATAGTACACGTCCTCGTTCTGACGGATCTTTTCCAGCAGCGGATCCGCCTCGGCCGCCGGTACGGAAAAGTTTCTGCGCATCGCCGATCGGATGGGCATGGGGCCTTCCGTGGTAACAGCCAGATCCTTGGAAAAGAAAAAGAGCATGCTCTGGTCTGAGAAGGGGTTGGTCCTGCCCGCCTGCGCAAAGCTTTCGCAGTATTCCGTCAGGGTGTAGATATCCAGCCGATCATAGTCGATGGTGCTTCCCTGCATGAAGGTGATCTTGCGCACCCATTTCGAGCTGGCCAGCGTGGTGGCCAGCGTTTTCGCCTGATGCACCGCGTCCTCCACCAGATCGACCGTCTGTTCCAACGAATCTTCATACAGCCTTGTGGCGCTGGAGGTTACATCGCTCACGCTCTGATACCAGAAGACCGTTCCCAGCAGCACGCTGGGGATGAGCAGGACCAGCACAAAAGAAAGCAGCAGCCTGGTCCTGTATTTGGGGGGCTGAGAGATGCCTTTCATCGCGCTGCCTCCCACTCGGCGGGCAGGGCAAAGGAGGGCGCCACACCAAATTCTTTTTTATACAATTTGGAAAAATAGCTGACCGATTGAAAACCGCTCATATACGCGCACTGCGTGATGCTGTACTGCTGCGTCTTCATCAGCGCCGCCGCGTGATTGAGCCGTTTGGCCGTGATATGCTGTACCAGCGTGAAGCCCGTGGCCTCCTTAAAGGTATGGCACACATAGGATTTGCTGTAGCCAACACTGCGGCATATGCTGTCGATGGAGAGGGGCTGCGTAAAATGCTGATCGATGTAAGTGATCATTTCCCTGACTGCTTGCAGCTTTGGCTCGGCAACGGGCAGCGTTTCGCCGCTCACGAAGGTATGGCTGCGGCAGAGCTCCACGAGCAGCTGCATCACCAGGGCAAATTCCTCTTCTTGATAAAGGGGCAGTTTGTTCATTTCCTCGCTTTGCAGCTGTTCGAACAAGGCCGCCAGCGGCCCGCTGTGGATGATGGGCTGAAAATGCAGCATGGTGCAGCGCAGCTGCTCCAGCAGACGTTTGCCCACCAGCAGGCAGTGCCGCACGCAGCCCTGCGTGGAATACAGCGTGTGCAGCGCATTGGGCGGAACGACCGCGATCGTTCCGCTCTCCAGCAGCATTTTTTCCCGATTGTACACCAGCACGGCCTGCCCCCGCGAACAGTACAGGATCTCCAGATCTTCATGCCAGTGAAGAACCGGCATATCGTCATCGTTCGGCATCTCTGTATAGGAATAATAGAAAGGGTATTTCCCTTCTTTTGTTTCCAGGTTCTTTTCATAAAACATGGTTTCATGCCACTCCTTCTATGATAAATTATAGCACAGCGAACAAGAAAATCAACATCACACGGTAAATTCAGGACTTTTCTGCCCGTTTTTTATATTTTTTGTGCAATATATTACAACAACTGTGCACATTTATCGATGGACAAAAGACTTTGCCGAATGCTATGATCGGCTCATTCCAGACGATACGTTCCCTCTGTGCCAACGAAAGGATGAACAAACCGTATGTATCAGTTTCCTATTGGTGTTTTTATTCAGGATCTCAACGCCTATACCTCTGAAGAAAACATGATCCGCGCATTGCAATGGACCGCTTCCCTCCACATGACCGGCATACAGTTTTTCGCCCTGCCGGAGCTGCTGAAGCTGGACCGCGAAGTGCCCGGCCTGCGCAGGCGGATCAAAAGCGCGGCTGAGGATCTGGGCCTGACCGTTACCGCCGTTTGCGGCGATCTGAACATCAAATTCAGCGAGACCGAAAAACGGCCGGAACTGTACAAAACCATGGAACAGGTCTTTGATATGGCTTTAGAAATGGGCACGCCCATCGTGACCACGCATGTAGGCGTCGTGCCGGATTCCGTGGCGCATCCCCGATACTCCGTCATGCAGGATACCTTCGGCTATCTGGCCCGTATGGCAGAAGCGCGTAACGCCGTTCTTGCCAACGAGACCGGCCCCGAGACCGCCGCGGTGCTGAAGCGGTTTTTGGATGGCATCGGTTCCCGCGCCTGCGCTGTCAACTTCGATCCGGGCAACATTGCCATGTCCACCGGTGAAAAAGCTGAGGATGCAGCGCGCATTCTGGCCCCATACATCGTTCACACCCACGCCAAGGACGGCGTCCTGATCAAACCGTGCGACCTGGAGGTCATGTATGGTCTCAAGGAAGATCCGCTCTACCGCGAATCCGACTACTGCGAAGAGGTGCTCGTTGGAAAGGGACAGGTCAACTGGGATGCTTACCTGCGCACGCTGGAGGAGATCGGCTATCGCGGTTATCTGACCATTGAACGCGAGCGCGGAAATGCCTACGCAGCCGATGTAGAAGCCACCGTTAAAACGCTCCGGCAGTTCTTGAATGCATAAATAAAGGAGATCTGAAAGATGAAGAAGCTCAAAATCGGCATCATTGGCGTAGGCGGCATCTCCACTTCCCACATCGAGGCTTATCTGAAAGATCCGCAGGCAGAGCTGTACGCTTTCTGCGATATTAACGAAGAACGGCTCCAGGAAAAAGCCAAACGCTACGGCATCACCCGCTGCTACACCGACGAGGCGCAAATGCTGCGCGAACTGCCCGAACTGGACGCTGTAAGCGTATGCGTATGGAACTGCAACCACGCCAAGTGTTCCATAATGGCGCTGGAAGCTGGCAAACATGTGCTGTGTGAAAAGCCGCTGGCCACCACCGTGGAGGAAGCGCAGCAAATGCTGGAAACGGCCCGCAAAAACCACCGCCTGCTCATGGTCGGCTTCTGCTGCCGTTTTGGCACGGAAGCGGACATCATCCGCGATTACAACGAGCATGACGGGTTTGGCGAGTTTTACTATGCCAAGGCTTCCTTCCTGCGCCGCAACGGCAACCCCGGCGGTTGGTTCGCCGACACGTCTTATTCAGCTGGCGGCCCGCTGATCGATCTGGGCGTTCACATTCTGGATATGACCCGCTACCTGATGGGCAATCCCAAGCCTGTTTCCGTTTACGGCGGCACCTTCCGCAAGCTGCTGAACCGTCCGGGCGTGCGCAAGCAGGATGGAGCTTATCTGTGTGAAGATGAGGGCAGTGTTTGCGATGTGGAAGACTTGAGCACAGCGCTGATCCGCTACGAAAACGGCGCCATGCTCTTTTTGGAAAGTTCTTATTCCCTCAACATCAAAGAGGATGTATACTCCATGCAGCTGTTCGGCACCAAAGGCGGCGTCGAGATCGCACCCAAGTTTGAAATGTACACCGATCAGTACGGCTACATGCTGGACGTGAGCCCTGCCGGCATTACCATTGACGATTCCCAGCTGTTTGTGCGGGAGATCGCACACTTTACCGACTGTATTCTCAACGGCACGCCCTGCATCGCTCCGGCGGAAGACGGCGTGGAGATCATGCGGATCCTGATGGGCATTTACGAATCTGCCAAAACCGGTCATGAAGTTTTGCTCTGATCAGGAGTGGAAGAGATACTATGAGCAGACAAACCATCCATTGTCGGCATTTGTGGCAAAAGGGCGCTTGGCAGCCGCAGCAGGTAGTCACCCTTTGCAACGGTCTGGTCGAAAACATCCAGCCGGGGCAGGCCGGCGACTGCAGCGTGCCTTATCTTACACCGGGCCTTATCGATAATCATACCCACGGCGGCGATGGCTTCTGCATCATGGAAGCAGATGAGGCCGGGCTGGAAACATGGCTGCTGCGCTTGGCGCAGGCCGGTGTGAGCGGTGTAATGGCGTGCCCTTATGGCGATCAGTCAGAAATCGAACGTGCGCTTGCGGTCGTCAAAACGGTGATGCGCCGTCAGGCAGACGGGCTGGTTCCCGGCGCACGCCTGCTGGGTGCGCACCTGGAGGGCCCGTTTCTGAGCCCCGACCGCCCAGGGGCTATGCAGCCGCACATGATCCTGCCGCCATCGATCGAAGTGCTGACAGAGCTGCTGGACGGTTATGGGGACATCATTCGCGAGATGACTCTCGCACCGGAAGTTCCGGGCGCGCAGCCGTTGATCACGCGTCTGCGTCAGGCTGGCATACGGGTGCTTGCCGGTCATACCGACTGTGGTTATGAACAGGCCGAGGAAGCCTTCCGCAGCGGGGTGGGCGCGTTGTGCCACAGTTTCAACGCATGTCCGCCGCTGCACCACCGCGCGCCGGGCATCGTGGCGGCCGCGTTGGCGCATCCCAACGTGATCTGCGAAGCCATATGCGATCTGCAGCACCTGCATCCCGGTATTCTGAAACTGATGTATGCCTGCAAGGGTGCGCAAGGGATCATGGGCATTTCCGACAGCGTATCCACCACGCACCTGCCAGACGGCATCTACCCGGAAAACGGTTTGGAGATCCATGTGGAGAACGGCGTATCGCGGCTGGCGGACGGGACCCTCAACGGCGGGGGATGCTACATTTCCCGCTCGCTGGCCCACCTGGTATCCATCGGCATTCCTTCTCGGGATGCGGTGACGATGCTTTCTCAGACTCCGGCCCGCTGGCTGGGGCTGCGCAGCCATGACATTGCACCCGGCCTGCCGGTCTGCCTGTCTGCTTGGGATGAGCGCTTCGGCCACATCCGCACATGGATCGACTCGCACAGCTTTGAACAGGAGGGATCGCCCAATGCGCGCAGTGGGGATTGATATCGGCGGCACCAGCATCAAAGCGGTTGCTCTGGATGAAAACGACCGCATCGTGCAGCGGGCCGAAACGCCCACGCCGACCCGGCATCCGTTCAATGCCGTGCAGGCAGTCGAGACCCTGCTGCAGCAGTTTTGCATACATGGATCTGTTCCTGTCGGTATTGCCTGTGCAGGGGAAGTGGACAGCGCAAGCGGCGTCATCTCTGCGGATAATCTTGGCTGGTACAAAGTGCCGTTTGCCGACCTGCTGCGGCAGCACATCCATTTGCCATTCGTGCTGTTTCAGGACGCAAGCGCCGCCATGGAGGCCGAGATCCGCTGCGGTGCGCTCAAAAATGTGGAAAACGGCGTCTATCTCTGCCTGGGCACTGGCATTGGCGGCGACGTACTGATGGGGGGCAAGGCGCTTCGCAAATTAAGAAGCACCAGTAGCGAGATCGGCCATATGATCATCCATGCCGGCGGACTCCCGTGCCCCTGTGGGAACTATGGCTGCTTTGAGCAATATGCTTCCGCCACGGCGCTGGTCCGCATGGGCGGCGGCACGCTCAGCGCCAAGGAGATCGCATCGCGGGCCCAGGCCGGAGACGCCTCCTGTCTGCGGATCTGGAAGCGTTATATCGAGGAGCTGTGTACCGGGCTGATGAATTGTTTGGTGCTTTATGCGCCCGATGTATTCTGCTTGGGCGGAGGGATCAGCGCTGCAGGGGATTTTCTGCTGTCCAGTGTGCGCCAGCAGATGGAGTCCTACTCCTATTTCTGCGATTATTTCGCAAATGTACGATTCCGAACAGCGTGTTTCTCGAAGGAAGCCGGCGCCTTGGGCGCTGCCCTGCTGGCCGCAAGTATGCAAAACGGACTGTATCCGAAAGAACAGACAAAGAAAAAACCTGAAGTAGAATAAAAGCAGTTTATACGGCCTTGCTTCTGAATCCAACAGGAGTGAGGCCGTTTTTGAGCGAGATCCGCTCAAAATCGTAGAAATCAACGTACTCAGTAACAAGTTGCTCAACGTCGGACCGCGAGGAGAAATGAGCGCGATACAAGTATTCCGTTTCAAGATACCGAAAAAGTTTTCCATCGCAGAAGTGCCATAGGGACAAACCTACAGTGCAGCATTGTCAAACATCTTGTACAGTAAAACAAGAGAGCCGCTCTTTCGGAGATAACCGGTGCGGCGGATGCCACAGGGTCTACATCAGTTTTCCTGAAAAATACAGAGAAACAGTTGACAAAAAAATCTAAACAGGATATAATTTGAAAAAACAGGGGTGTTAGTTTTTCACCTAAGGTGGAGATGGCGCAGTTGGTGGTAGAGACACCTAAAGCCTTACGTTTTAGGTGTCTTAGCCTTCCGATAGTAACATTCCTGTTTTTTTGATACGCATTTTACCGGAGGGATACGCCGTGCCCAGAATGATCCCCTCCCAAATCGACCCGGAAACCAACAGCGCAGCCGAGAAAAAAGTATTTCACCTGTTGCAGCATATGCCGGATACGGAGGATCGGTGCGTGATGCACTCCGTAGGCGTGGCCCGTCACCCCACCCAGTCTCAGGGCGAGGGGGATTTCACGGTGCTCATTCCCGGCAAGGGAACTTTTGTGCTGGAGGTAAAAGGCGGCGGGATCAGCTATCGGGAGGGACGATGGTATTCTCGGGATCGCTTCGGCGCGGAACATCCCATCAAAAACCCTGTGGCCGAGGCCAATAACGCCATGCAGGGCCTGCGGGGTCATGTAGAGCGGAATAGCAGCGCAGCCTGCAAAAAATCGATCAGGAGGTAAAGCCGGATGTCCAAGCCTGAACGCTATCAATTTTATCCGCCGAACAACAGAGGGGACCTTCGTGGTTTGTTCTCGTCCCGTGATTATCTTGGGGTGATCGCCGACTATCTTGAGCATCCGGATATGTATGTGCGATTCTTCTGCGTAACCATCAACGGGAAACGGCGGCAGATCACGACCTATCAGCCAAACAAAAACGGGGAAAAGCTGCGGGAGATCCATCGGCTTTTCGCCCAGCACCTGAAGGAATGGTACATCTCCTCCGAGCATTCCTACGCCTATAAAACCGGATGCAGCGTCAAAACATGCCTTGAAAAGCATTTGGACAACGAGCATTTTTTGAAAACGGATATCCACGCCTATTTTGATACCGTGTCCTTTGAACGGCTGATGGAAAAGCTGCGTCTGTGCAAAAAAACCTTTACGATCAGGCCCCGTTTCTGGACGCAGATCCTGCAAGCCTGCTTCTACAACGGGCACTTGCCCATTGGCTTCGTGTCCTCCCCCATCCTGTCCGATTTTTATCTGCGGGATGTGGATGAACGGCTTGGACAAACCGAGGGTGTTGTTTACACCCGGTATGCCGATGATTTTATCTTGTCCGCCACCGGCGAGGGCGCGCGGGAACGGCTGGAACAGGCACTGGAAAGCCTCCAAAACGAAATGAGCGGTCTTGGGCTGGAACTGAACAGCAGGAAGACCTATTTCCGCCATCTGCGGCTGGAAGGGGACGCCATCCATGTGCTGGGGCTGAATTTGGTGCGCACCGCCGAGGGCGGCAATCGCCTGACGGTCAGCGACCGGTACATCCGGCAAACCTGCCGGGAACTGTGCGACCTGATGCGGGAAAAATCCATTTTGAACGACTGGGAGGCCCGCAGGCGTTTTTGCACCGCCATGGGCCAAACGGCCTACATCGTGCGATTCAGCGAGGACAGCGCTGAAAAGCTGAAAAAAATGATCTTTGTCAAATCCGGACAGCAGACGGATCTCAGTTACCACAGCCTTGCCGCCGCCTGTATGGATCACCCCGAGGCCAATGCAGCGTATCAAAAGATGCGGTATTGGCTTGCAAAAGAAAAGGCAAAAGGCGTCCGCATCCTGCCAACGGCAGGCCGGGCGTGGGAGCGGGTAGAGAATCCCGGGGTACAATGGCTGGGCACTCTGAAAAACTATGTGATGAGCCTGTGCCGCGCGATGGAAGGCAAGCAGGGCTGCATGGTGTATCCCAACCGGATCCGCCTGACCGTGGGAGAGGAGACCGTTGTGATCCACAGTCCCGAGGAAGCCCCTGCCCTGTATTCGCTGGCCCGCAAGCTGCGGGGCGCAACGGGAGCCGTTTCCTTCTACGCGGATTACCGCTACCAGAACCCGGAGGAAAAACTGCAAAAAAGAGGGCGCGTTTATATAGGTGAAAACGCATGGAGGCCCCTGCTGGCATATTATGGCGCTGCCGGGCAGCCCAAAGTCACCTATGCGGTTTTTGCCGAGGCGGAGAACGAGTGGCTTTTGGGCCATCGATCCAGACATCAGGACTGGTGTTCCCTGGCGGATGCTTCCCCCGCTGTGCTGGAGGAATATCCCGGCTGGAAGGGCCATGTGCAGCTGAAGGCAGGCTGGCCCCTGCACACGGATGCTGACCTTGCACAGCAGCTGCGCAGCCTGACGGAAGAGATCCGGCGGAACCTGAACATGACCGCTCCGGAAGAACGCGATCGCACCCTGCAGGCCTGTATCGACTGGACAGGCAGCGCCCAAAGCGCGGTCCTTCTGACGGAACAGATGATCCAGCTCTCATCCCTGCTGCTGCAGGCGAATGGCACCTTCCGTCTGAATGCCTGGCTGCTCCCCCACGATCGCCTGGATGCGACAGATGAACGGCCGCTGGATCTGGTGGCCCTGATCGTAGACGATGGAAAGCTTCGCCTCTTGAAAAAAACCTTCTAAAAATACGGAATACGACCCTTCAGCGCCGTGCAGGCCATCCGCCCGCACGGCGCTTTATTTTCCGCAGATAATGGTCGATGGTGATATTGCTGATGGCTGGATGATCCTGCCGGGCGCTTTGCTCGTAGGAGTTCAACGTTTTCATCCGCAATTGCTTGCTGTGGCAGTAATCCATAAACACCGCGATCATCCCCTGTAAACGCAAAGCGGCCAACACCCTTTCCTTTTCACCTTTTTCACCGCGTTTTTCATCGGGGTGAAAGGGCAATGAAGGCTTGGTGTTGGTCGCTATTTGGGTTTTGGGTTGATTGGGTTTTTGGCGCGTCGGGCAGGGTTGATCGCTATTTTGCAATTGTGGCGAAAGTGCTCACCCCCTTACCACACAACGCCCCTCACGCGCTCCTCTCCATGCTCAGCCGGTCGGCGATCATGGCGATGAAC
>CAZDEF010000051.1:0-18301 GCA_964504385.1 uncultured Oscillospiraceae bacterium | reverse complement strand
TTTTCTTGCTTTTCCCATTTGAAAAGACCGCTGACGACTTTGTCAGCGGTCTGAAGGGGGACCTCCCCCTTTTTTCACTCCACCGGCGGATCCGGCAGCTCCATCCAATCCACCACCCGCCGCAAGGGCGCAAACACCACCACGCTGTCCCCGTCAAAAAACAGGCCGTGGCTGACGCTGTACCACGCGATCATCACTTCATACCCATCGTAACATAAATAACGCCCGTCCTTCTCAGGCGCGCGCTCCTTCAAATGGATCCATTCCCTGCCCGATCTGCACAACAGTGCTTCCTCCTTTGCTGATTCCGGTTCGCATTCTTGCATTTTAACCTGAAACAGGTTAGATGCCAATACCCTGAAACAGGTTAGCATACAATACACGCGAGGTGATAGCGTGTACCCCCGTATTCGTGACCTGAGACAGGATATGGACTGGACGCAGAAGGAAGTGGCCGCACGGCTGGGCATGTCGCAAACCGGCTATTCCAAATATGAGACCGGTGAAAACGACATCCCCACCGCCGTGCTGATCCGTCTGGCGGAAATGTACCATACCAGCACGGACTACCTGCTGGGCCGGACCAAACGGCGCAAACCCTACGCCGAATGAGCCCCCGCGCTACGGCTGCAAAAACGCCTCCACCCTTCTGCGGCAGGCCGCCAGATCCGGCTGAAGCACCATCATGCCGTCAATGACCTCCTCCGTGAAGGCCCCGATGAAGGGCACGCTCATCGCCTCGAAGGTGAGCGTGTCCAGCTGCGCCGCCATGGGCAGCAGCCGCGCCATGTCGCCCAGCGTCAGATCCGTGTCCAACCGGCCAAGGTTGGACACCGCCAGCCGCGCCAGCTCCCACTTGGAACGCCCCGCCAGCTGCGTCAGCAGCGCCTCCATCACCCGCTGCTGGCGCGATACGCGCTGAAAATCGCTGTCGAGCTTGCGGATGCGGCTGTAGCACAGCGCCTGCTTGCCATCCAGCCGGTGCGTGCCGGGCTGCGCCAGCACGCCGCCGCTGAGCCCGTGCGACTGGTTGTGATCCAAAACGATGTCGTTGAAATGGCTCAGCTCCTGCTGGGTGATCTCGATCTCCACGCCGCCCAGCTGATCCACCACATCGATGAGGGCGGCAAAGTCCACCGTGACCGTGCGGTCGATCTCCACGCCGAAGTGCTGCTGCAGCACCTGCCGCAGCAGCGGCGCGCCGCCGTGGTGATATGCCGCGTTCAGCCGCGTGCGGCCCACGGTGGGGATGGACACATACAGATCGCGCAGGAAGGACACCGCGCGCACGCTGCCGCTGCCCGGGTGGATGCGCAGCAGCACCATGGCGTCGCTGCGACCGCGCTGGCCCTGCGGGCTGGCATCCACCCCGATGACGAGCACATGCAGCGCATCCGCCTGCGCCCGCGCGGGCAGCGCCGCCACGCACAGCAGCGCCGCCGCCAGCAGCGCGGCCCCGCGCCGCATGAAGGATGAGGAACAAGATCGCATCAAAAAAACCCCTTCCCTGTGTTGGTTTCTGGTATCGACCACAAAACGCAGGGGAGGGGGCGTTTTCTTGCGGATGGCAGCATCAGGTATAATCGGTATCGAACATCACCACAAGGCGGTAGTGCTCATCCAGCGAAAGGGCGTAAGCGTTGAGGGCATGCAGCAGCGTATCGCGCCCGGCATATCCGGCGGGCAGCACGCAGTCGAAGATGAGGTTGGTGTGGCCGTCGCCGGGCACCATGCGGAAATCGTGAATGGAGAGCGCGGGGTCGATGTGGGTGACGAAATCGCTGATCTGCTGGCGCACGCGCTGCACGGTCTCGTTGCGGGTGACGATGGGATCCATGTGGATGCAGATGGGCATGTTCATCTTCTCGCCGATCTCGCGCTCCGCATCGTCGATCATTTCGTGAATATCCAGGATATTGCCCTCGGCGTCCACCTCGGCATGCACGGAGGCGAAGCAGCGGCCGGGGCCGTAATCGTGCAGCACCAGATCGTGAATGCCCATGATGCCCGGCTGCGCGAGCAGCAGCTGGCGCAGCTGCTGGATCTTCTCCGGATCGGGCCGACCGCCCAGCAGACGGTCCACCGTATCGCTGCACACCTCCCAGCCGGCCTTGAGCACGATGACCGACACGAGCAGGCCGATCCAGCCGTCCACCTTCCAGCCCAGCAGCAGGCTGCACAGCATGCTCACCAGCACGGCGCCGGTGGCCAGCATATCGCCCAGGCTATCCTTGGCAGCGGCCAGCAGGGTGCCGTTGTCCGTGGCGCTGCCCAGCCGGCGGTAGAATGTATACAGCCACCATTTGCCCAGAATGGACGCCGCCGGCACCGCGATGACCGCCCAAGTGACCGCGGGCGCTTCGGGGTGGAGCACGGCGGCCACGCCATCGCGCAGCAGGCTGACGCCCATCACCACGATCAGCGCGCCCACGGCCAGCGAGCCCAGATACTCCATGCGGCCGTGGCCGAAGGGGTGCTCCGCGTCCACGGGCTTGTGCGCCAGCCGCGTGGTGACCAGCGCCACCACGCTGGCCGCCGCATCGGACAGGTTATTGGCCGCGTCGGCCATCATAGCCACGGAGCCGCTCAGAAAGCCCATCAGGCACTTCAGCCCCGCCAGCAGCAGGTTCACCAGCACGCCCACGGTGGAGCCCAGCACGCCGTACCCGGCGCGCACCGTCTGCTGCGTAACATTCTCATGATCCCGCACAAAATGTCGGATCAACCATGCGGTCACATCCACCGCCTCCTTGCAATGCAAAAATCATATGTTGGCGTATTTGCCCATTATACCATATTTGCACCCGCTGCACAAATAGCCGGGATGGAAAAATTCACCGTTTTCGCCGCTCCAAGCCCCTCAAACCGGAAACCGGACAAAAAAATCAGAAAAATTTCAAAAAAGGGCTTTACAAACCGCCGAACGTGTGATAAGATAAATCTCGCTGATGAGGCAACCGCCACTGAAGCCATGGGGCATTAGCGCAGTTGGTAGCGCACAACACTGGCAGTGTTGGGGTCAGGAGTTCGAGTCTCCTATGCTCCACCAAAAGAACAAGATCCGAACCTGTTGCCAAAGGGCGATGGGTTCGGTTTTTTTTGTAGCCAGCATTCGGGGCAGTGATCGAAAGGAAGCGGAGCCATGCTCTATACGCCGTTGACCCAAAAAGCCATGCGGATCGCCTTCGAGGCCCACAAGGATCAGGTGGATCAAAGCGGAACGCCGTATCTTTTTCATCCGATCCACTTAGCGGAGCAGATGCACGACGAAGCCACGATCTGCGCCGCGCTCCTGCATGACGTGGTGGAGGACACGGACATGACCTTCGAGCAGCTGCAGGCCGAGGGCTTTTCTGCCGAGATCATTGCGGCGCTGCGCCTGCTGACCCATGCCGAAGGGGTGCCGTACATGAGCTACATTGCCCAGATCAAGCGCGACCCCATCGCCACAGCGGTGAAGCTGGCCGACCTGCGCCACAACAGCGACCTGACGCGCCTGCCCACCGTGAACGAAAAAGCCTTGGCCAGAGCCGAGAAGTATAAAAAAGCCATCGAGGTGCTGGAGGGGAAATATTCATGACCATCGGCTCGCCGGTGGTCATGAATATTTTTGATTTGAACGTCTTGAAAATGCCAGCAGGTGCTGTTCTTTGTTTCATTCATGCACATAAATCTGTAGCACAAATATCAGAATATGTTTCATTTCAAATTTGAGTGGTGTACAATATGTTACGGTATTTTTACTGAAATAGTATATGCTATAAGTTAGAAATACAAAGAAATAACTCAAGAGGGGGAGAACTATGGAAAGCCGCAGTTTGTTTGATAGCGCTATCAAAAAGGCAAAATACTGGCCGGTGGTCGAATGCTGTTATTCGAAAACTTGGAAGGAATTCAGCATGCCCCCGCATATTCACGAGCGAGTTGAATTGATGTATGTTCTAAAGGGCAAGTGTCAGATCCATTTTTTTGACTATGTCGAGGATAAGACAATGGACAACATCCGCATTGTGGGCAGGAAAGTGGAGAAAATGAGCATCGGTGACTTTGTGCTTGTTGATCAAGGCGTACTGCACGCGCTTGAAGTGCCGGATAACAGCTACATGGCTAATATAGAATTCGCCATTCGCCCTGATGAAACGACTGTTTTTTCTATTGAACGGCTGAGCGCTGCATCAGACGCGTTCGAGAATTTGTTAAACCTGAACCGTCCTGTGATACGCGGCGTTGATCGTGAAGGCCAACTATATGAGGTGCTTGCGCAGGTGATCTCCGGTTTTTCCAATGTGATGACGTCGAATAATGAAAGGGTGCTGCAAGATTTGAAAATGGGGCAGCTGCTGCTGACCCTTGCGCAAGAAGTGAAGATGACGATGATGGGAATGAACAGTTTAGCCTATGTGAACCGGGCAATGCAGCTGCTGAATGAACGGCTGGAGGAGCAGATCCGCATCGCCGACATCGCGGAGGAGATCGGCATAGCGCCTTCCTATCTGCAAAGACTTTTCAAACAGGTCAAGGGAGTTAGCATGATCGATTATCTGAACAGTATCCGTATCAAACGAAGTAAATTCCTGTTGATCAAAACAAAGGATTCCATTGTGGATATTGCTGTGGCTGTTGGCTACAATTCACGCCAGCACTTTTGCCGGGTCTTTACGCAGACGGTTGGCATGTCGCCGCAGAAATACCGGCAGATAAACCAATCCTATAAAAATACACAACTGTATATGTTTGAAAATGTCCGCGATCGATTTGTTGCAGAAATGTGGCCATCAACGGAGAAATAGCGGTTTTTTGTCAGAAAAAGTGTCATGCATGTTTGGATTGGGTCGAATAGATTCCTCATCCGATTGCGGAAAATGTTATAATCATCTCAGATGTTAGCGCGCAACACGACCCCGAAAAACGAAAAGAATAAGGAGGATTGGCATGAAATACTTGTTGAAAACTCTGAGTTTCCTGCTGGCTCTCGCCCTGTTGCTGTCTGGGTGCTTTGCCGCTGTGGCGGAGGAAAAGGTCTTTACTGGAAAGTCCGAGGATGCTGAAGAGAACGTACTGCCCATCACCACAGAAGATATTACCCTGACCATCTATGTCAACCTGGCCACCGGCGCCCGCACCGTGTATACCTCTGGCGAAGACCATCCCGTCTGGAAAGAGATCATGAAGCAGACCGGCCTGAAGCTGCGCTTTGTGCATCCCCCGGAGAATGACGACGGCAGCTTCTTCACCACCATGATCGCTTCCGGCGACTATCCCGACCTGATCATGAACGACTTCAGCCAGTATCCTGGCGGCCCCGACGGCGCCATTGCCGACGGCGTTATCATCAATGCCAACGACCTGATCTATCAGTATGCGCCTAACTATCTGCGTCTGCTGGAGAGTGAAGGCGACGAAGTGAAGAAGCGCGTCATGAGCGATGACGGCACCATCATCCGCTTCGGCACCATCTTCCAGCCCGATTACCTCAACGGCCGCGTGCACGGCGGTCTGGTGGTTCGCCGCGATCTGCTCAAGAAGGCCGGCATCGAAGAGCTGCCTGTGACCATCGAAGAGTACGACGCTATGCTGGCTGCCTTCAAGGAAATGGGCGTCCAGGAACCCATCGCCCTGCCCCGCGTCAACCAGTGGGAGTGGAACTGGAACAACGTGCTGGCCGGTGCTTACGGCGTTATGCACCGTGACTTCTATCAGGTCGACGGCAAGGTGACCCATGGTTATCTTGAGCCCGCTTACAAAGACTACCTGGCCAAGCTCAACGAGTGGTACAATAAGGGCTACTTCAGTTCCGACTTTGCCAACGCGAGCCACGAAGACATCATGACCTCCTACAAGTCTGGCCGTTCCGCTGTGTCCATGTGCGGCAGCTGGCAGCTGGTCACCATGCAGCGTGTGGCGGAAGAGAGCGATCCCAACGCGGATACCGTCGGCCTGCCCTACATGCGAAAGAGCAAGGATGAGGATCTGCACCTCGTTACCAACCGTCTGCTGTCTGTAGACTCCCGTACTTGGTTCGTCTCCGCAAACTGCAAGCATCCTGTGGAAGCCGTCAAGCTGATCGACTATCTCCACATGCCCGAAACCAACAAGATGAACGCTTGGGGCGTTAACACCGATGAATACACCATCTGGATCGAAGACGAAAACGGCAAGCGCTCTTTCACCGACTTTATAAACAACAACCCCGACTTCGACTTCGGCATCGCCCGCGACCGTTATACCCTCAACGAGGCTCAGGTCATGTGGGATGAAGAAATGGAAAAGCAGCAGTATGACTATCCCGTGGTTCAGGAGACATGGGCCAACTGGGCTTGGAAGGCTGATGACGCCAACATTATGCCCATGTGGGTTACCCATACCGCCGACGAGGCCATGGAAGTATCCGAGATCATGACTCCCATCTACACCTACGCCGACGAGATGGTATCCAAGTTTATCATCGGCACCGAGTCTCTGGACAACTATGACGCTTTTGTGGAACAGCTCAAGGCCATGGGCATTGAACGTGCTCTGGAGATCAAGCAGGCAGGCTACGATCGCTTTGCTGCCCGTCAGTAAACGTCTGCTGAAGGGAAACCATACTGTCGGGCGTGCGTTTCGACGCACGCCCGAATTGTAAACAAGGAGGGTTTTGGATGGCGAAAGCGATCAATCCCACTGTGCCGGGCACGGGCAAGTGCAAGGAATCCCTGCTGGCCAACATTCGCCGCAGGCCAGTGCTGTATCTGATGGCCCTGCCGGTCATTCTTTATTTCATCATTTTCCACTTCATTCCCATGTTCGGCGTTGTGATCTCCTTCCAGCGCTATGTGCCTGCGCGCGGCATCTTCGGGTCGCAGTGGGTGGGCCTGAAGCATTTCAAGGCGTTTTTTAACGATATCTATTTTGGAAGGCTCATGCGCAACACATTCCTGATTCAGTTCTTTGACACTCTGTTTGGTTATCCAATCCCCATTATTTTCGCGCTCTTGCTCAACGAAGTGCGCCAGAACCGCTTCAAGCGTGTAGTTCAAACTGTCACCTACATGCCGCACTTCATCTCCATGGTGGTTATCTGCGGTCTGGTGTTCTCCTTTACGCGCACCACGGGTCCGCTGGCGCAGATCGTATCACGCTTTTCTGGCCGTCCGCCGGAAAACCTGCTGGCACGGCCGGATCTGTTCCGTCCCATCTACATCATCTCCAGCGTCTGGCAGGGCTTTGGATGGGCTTCGATCATCTACTTTGCAGCGCTGAGCGGCGTGGATCCCACGCTGTACGAGGCTGCGTCCATTGATGGCGCATCCCGGCTTCGTCAAGTGTTTTCCGTTACCCTGCCGTCCATTCTGCCTACCATCATCATTATGTATATCCTTCGTATCGGCCAAATCATGTCCGTTGGTTTTGAAAAGATCATTCTGCTTTACAGCCCGCTGACCTATGAAACGGCAGACGTAATTTCCTCATATGTGTACCGCCGCGGCATTGTGGAGCTCAACTTCAGCTATTCCACAGCCGTTGGCCTGTTCAACTCCGTCATCAACCTCGCTGCGATCATTCTTGCGAACTTCCTGAGCGGAAAGATCAGCGAAACGTCTTTGTGGTAAGGGGGGAGAAAGATGGTTATCAAACGAAGCAAGGGCGAACGCACCTTTGAGGTTTTCAACATCCTGCTGATGCTGTTTTTGATGTTCATCACCATCTACCCGCTGTGGTATGTACTGGCGTGTTCTTTCTCCGATCCGATCAAGCTGATGGGTCATGAGGGATTCCTCTTCTGGCCGCTGGGCACACCTACGCTCAAGGGCTATGAGATGACCTTTGCATCCAACAACATCGCGGTGGGTTATCGCAACACCCTGTTCTATGTGGTCGCAGGCACCAGCATTAACCTGCTCATGACCTCGCTTGGAGCCTATGTGCTTACACGCAAGGGATTCATGATCGCCAAGCCCATGTCCATCATGTGCGTGGTGACCATGTATTTCTCCGGCGGATTGATCCCTTCTTTCCTGCTGGTCAAAAACTTGGGCTTGTATGACTCCGTATGGGCCATCATCCTGCCCACAGCTATCAACGTATGGAATCTGATGATCATGCGCACGTTCTTTGCAGGTATTCCGCAGGCGCTGGAGGAAAGCGCCATCATCGACGGCGCTAATGACTGGGTGGTCTTTACCCGCGTGATCCTTCCGCTTTCCAAGCCCATTATTGCCGTCATGGTGCTGTATTACGGCGTAGATCACTGGAACAGCTATTTCCATGCACAGATCTATCTGCGTGACCGCAAGCTGTATCCGCTGCAGCTGTTTTTGCGCGAGATCTTGGTCAAGAACGTAGGCGCAACCACCACCACCGTCACCGCATCAGACATGCAGCAAGAAAGCTACTACCGCGAGCTGCTGCAGTACTGCTCCATCGTCGTTTCCACAGTGCCCATCCTGTGCGTCTATCCATTCCTGCAGAAGTACTTCGTGCAGGGCGTGATGATTGGCGCAATCAAAGGATAAATTACGAAAGGAGATTCTTCCATGAAGAAATTCAAGATCACATTCATCGGCGCTGGTTCCATCGGCTTTACCCGCGGTTTGCTCACGGACATTCTCTCCGTGCCGGAACTCAGGAACATCGACATCTCATTCATGGACATCAACGAGCGCAATCTGGACATGGTGTATCAGCTGTGCCAACGCGACATTGAAGCCAATGGCCTGAACATCCAAATCCAGAAGACCCTCAACCAGCGCGAAGCTGTGACGGACGCGAAGTACGTTATCGACTGCGCGCGTATCGGCCTGCTGGATGCGTTTGAGCTGGATGTGAACATTCCTCTCAAGTATGGTGTGGATCAGTGCGTGGGCGACACCCTGTGTGCTGGCGGCATCATGTATGCCCAGCGCGACATTGCTATGCTCAAGGAGCTGTGCAAGGATATCCGCGAGGTAGCCGCACCCGGCTGCATGATCCTCAACTACACCAACCCTAACGCCATGGTGACCTGGTACTGCAACAAGTACGGCAAGGTGCCCACCATCGGCCTGTGCCACGGCGTGCAGGGTGGCCACAGGCTGATCGCAAAGGCGCTGGGCTACGAACAGAAGGATATCGATATCGTGTGCGCCGGCATCAACCATATGACGTGGTACCTGTCCGTCAAACATAACGGCGAAGAACTGAACGGCAAGCTGCTGGCTGCGCTGGAGGCCGACCCCGAGATCGCCCAGACGGAGAAAGTACGCATCGACATGATGAAGCGCTTCGGCTACTTCTCCACCGAAAGCAACGGCCACCTGAGCGAGTATGTGCCGTGGTACCGCAAGCGTCCGGACGAGATCATGCGCTGGATCGACTTGGGCGTGTGGATCAACGGCGAGACCGGCGGTTATCTGCGCGTATGCACCGAAGGCCGCAACTGGTTCGAGACCGACTTCCCCAACTGGCTCAAGGAGCCGCCCAAGGAGTATGTGTACGAGAAGCGCGGCCAGGAGCATGGCAGCTATATCATTGAGTCCATCGAGACTGGCCGTGTGTACCGCGGACATTTCAATGTCATCAACAATGGCTGCATCACCAACCTGCCCGATGACTGCGTGGTAGAAGTGCCCGGCTTTGTGGATACCTTCGGCCTGAACATTCCTGTTCTGGGCGACCTGCCCCTGGGCTGCGCTGCCTGCTGCCAGTCCAACATCACGGTGCAGCGCCTGGCCATGGAAGCCGGCGCCGCTGGCGACATCAATCTGCTGCGTCAGGCCATGATGATGGATCCGCTGGTGGGTGCTGCGTGCAATACCGAGGAGATCTGGCAGATGACCGACGAGATGCTCATCGCTCAGGCCGAATGGCTGCCGCAGTACGCCGAGGAAATCGAAAAGGCCAAGCTCCGCTGGGCAGAGGCCGAGAAGAACGGTACTCTCATCCCGCCCATCGTCACCGAGGGCGCTGCCCGCCTGCACACCAAGACTGTTGAAGAAATGGCTGCTGACAAGGAAGCTGCCCGCAAGAACGCGGCCGAAGCCGACAAGGCGCAGGAACGTCCCGCAGCCAAGTAAGCGAGGAAAACGCATGAAAATACGCAAAGATCAGTTTGCCGCCACTCCGCCCATGGGCTGGAACAGCTGGGACTGCTACATGTCCGCCATCAACGAAGAACAGCTGATGCAAAATGCCGCGTGGCAGGCGCAGCATCTGCTGCCCTACGGCTGGCAGTACACCGTATGCGATATCCAGTGGTATGAGCCCACCGCCGGCACCGTTCCTGGCTATGAATACATTTCCTTCGCGTCCCTGTGTATGGATGAATATGGCCGTGTAATTCCTGCCGAAAACCGTTTTCCGTCCTCCGCTGGCGGAAAGGGATTTGGCCCCATCGCACAGAAGATCCACGATCTGGGTCTGAAGTTCGGTATCCACATTATGCGAGGCATCCCCAAGCAGGCGGTGTACGCCCGCACCCCCGTCAAAGGCACGGACAAGACCGCTGACCAGATCGCCGATCCTAACTCCATCTGCGTGTGGAACAGCGACATGTTCGGTGTGCGCAGCGGCATGGCCGAATCGCAGGCCTACTACGATAGCCTTTTCGAGCTGTATGCCTCCTGGGGCGTGGATTATGTGAAGGTGGATGATATCTCCCGCACCGGCATGCCCGATTCGCACGGCTACATGGCGGCGCACGAGATCGAGATGATCCGCCACGCCATCGACAAGTGCGGCCGCGACATCGTGTTGAGCCTCTCGCCCGGCCCGGCCCCTATCGAGCATGCATGGCACCTTGCACAGAACGCCAACCTTTGGCGCATGACCGATGACTTCTGGGATGACTGGAAGCAGCTGAAGAAGATGTTCGGTTACTGCGAACTGTGGCAGACCCATGTGACGGAAGGCTGCTGGCCGGACTGTGATATGCTGCCTTTGGGCCGCATCGGCGTAGCATTCGGCCGTGGCCGCCAAAGCCGCTTCACCCCGGTCGAGCAGAAAACGATGATGACCTTGTGGACCATCTTCCGCTCTCCGCTGATGCTGGGCGCGGAGATGATGTCGCTGACCGAGGACGTGATCGCCCTGCTGACCAACCGCGCCGTGCTTTCGGTGAACCAACACGGCAGCATGCCCAGCCAGCTGCGGCGCAGCGACAATGAAGCCGTATGGATCAGCCAAAACAATGATGGCAGCTGCAACATCGCGTTGTTCAATCTGTCTGACGAAGCGCGCGAGATCCTTCTTCCGCTGAGCGAGATCGGCTGGACCAGTGCTAAAATGCGAGAGCTCTGGTCGGGCGAAACCTTTGACGCGCAAGATGTGATCGCCTGCACGATCGAGCCGCATGGCTCCCTCCTGTTCCGCTGCGAAAAGTGACCTTGTCGGCTAAGTTTACGTTTCCAATGATCCTCTAAATGAAAATGAAAAAACGCTTGAAGCATGCACTTCGAGCGCTTTTTCTTGTTTTGCGTTGTCGAAGTTCGGGGGATCCATCTTTTTTCTAAAATTTTTGAAAAATGGGGGTTGACATTTACGGGGGAATCACATATAATAATTTTCGCACCAAGTGCAATGGGGAATTGTGTAACGGCAGCACCTACGACTCTGACTCGTATTGTCTAGGTTCGAATCCTAGTTCCCCAGCCAATGGCTCCATGGTCAAGCGGTTAAGACGTCGCCCTCTCAAGGCGAAATCAGGAGTTCGATTCTCCTTGGAGCTGCCAGCAGATCACTCGCGTTTTCAAAGAAAGCGCGAGTGATTTTTTGCTTCCTTTTGCTTCCAACCCCGCTTTCCGATTCCGATCCGGTTTCTATTCCGCCCAAATCTTTTTGCTCCCGCCCCTCCCCCCAAAAAAGAAAAACCAAGCCCGGCGTTCGTACCTTTCAGGCAAAGGCGAAGGCCGGGCTTGCTTGGGCTCTGGGGGCAGGGGCGTTACTGCAGGTACACCGTGGCGTTCATGCCGGGCAGGATCTCCAGCATGGTGAACAGGTCGATGGTCACGTTGTAGTAGGCGGCGTTCTGGCGGGTGGCGCCGATGCGGCTCACCTGCGATACGGTGCCCGTCACCACCTCGTCCGGGTAGCGGTCGAACACCACCGTCACGCTCGCGCCCACCTGCGCTAGGTCCAGATCCATCTCGTCCACGGCGGCCAATACGCGCATGTCCTGCAGCGGGTGCACCTTGGCCAGCAGCTGGCCCTTGTACACCTGCGCGCCGCCCTGCACGGCCAGCTCCAGCGCGCCGGCGGAGGGCGCGGCAATCACGGCACTGCGCGCGCTGCTGTCCGCATCGGCGGACACGGTCTCCAGCAGCAGCTGGCCCTTGCGCACGGTGTCGCCCTCGGCCACGGCCACGTTCACCACGCGGCCGCTGGCGTTCACGCCCAGCTCCGCCTGATAGGCCAGCTTGCCGGAGCCGATACAGGTCTTGCTGCTGCGGCTTTCGCTGCGGTACAGCTTCACCTGATCCTCGTTTTCAAAATCGCCGCTGGTCAGCTCCACCACATAGTCGGCGCCGCTGAGGGCGATCACGCGGCCCTCGCCTTCGTTGTCGGCGTCGCCGCTCTCCTGCAGGTACACGGTCTGGCCAAGCTGGATGTGGCGGTTGTCGGGGTCGTTGTAGGCGGAGGCGGTGCTGGCGTTCACCACCAGCGCGCGGTCCTTCTCGATGCTGATCAGCCGGCCGTACTGCGCCGCCGCGTCCTCGGCCAGATCGCCCGGCTCGGCAAACACGGCCCGCACGATGCCGTCCGCAGGGGCGTACACCTTTTGCGTGTGCAGGGCAAACAGCGCCTCGTCCGCTTCCACGGTGTCGCCCGTGCGCCAGTCGAAGGGGCACAGCACGCCGGAGAAGGGCGCGGTGATCTGGTACACGGTGCAGCTTTCAGCCACGGCATTGGCCGTAATCTGGTTTTCCTGCGCAAGGGCGCTGAGGGGCATGCACAGGGTCAGCAGAAAAATCAACCATCGTTTCATAAGGATCCGTTCTCCCTTTCTTGCAATGGGGCATTACCAGGCGATGTCCGCCACGGAGGCGGGGCTGGGGCTGAGGGTGACGCTTTCGATGCCGCCGTTGCGCATGCGGATGACCCGCTGCGCCATGGGGGCGATGGCGGCGTTGTGGGTGATGATGGCCACGGTGGTATTGTATTGCGCGCTCACGTCCCTCAGCAGCGCCAGCACCTGCAGGCCGGTCTTGGAATCCAGCGCGCCGGTGGGCTCGTCGCACAGGAGCAGGGCGGGGTTTTTGCACAGGGCGCGGGCGATGGACACGCGCTGCTGCTCACCGCCGGAAAGCTGGGCGGGAAAGTTGTGCATGCGGTCGCCCAGCCCCACCTGCTGCAGCACCTGGGCAGGGTCGAGGGCATTGGGGCACACCTGCCGCGCCAGCTCCACATTTTCCAGCGCGGTCAGGTTGGGCATGAGGTTATAGAACTGGAACACGAAGCCCACGTCCAGCCGGCGGTACTCGGTCAGCTCGCGGCCGGAGAGGCGGGTGATGGTTTTATCGCCCACGGTGATGCTGCCGCTGGTGGCTTTGTCCATGCCGCCCAGCAGGTTGAGCACGGTGGTCTTGCCGGCGCCGCTGGGGCCCAGCACCACGCACAGCTCGCCCTTTTCGATCTCGAAGCTGACGTGGTTGGCGGCCAGCACGGGCTGGCTGCCGGTATGGTATTCCTTGGTGACGTTGTCAAAGGTGATATAGCTCACAGGTGTCCCCTCCCGGCGGGGCATCGGGCGGTGTGCGCGCCTCGCCACGTTTACCATAGCACCGGGAGTCCGGGGTTGTCAATCGGGGTGGGGCGGGCTTTACAGAAGGTTTACAAATGGGGGGAGGGGCCCCCTCCACAGCAGGGGGGCTTGGCTGGTGGATTGCGCTGGGGCGCGCGGGGCGGGGATGATGTTTTTCTTGTTTGTTGCGCTGGGTGCGCGGGCTGGGGATGATGCGCCCCTTGCGGGGCGCGCTTTGCGCTGGTGGATTTGCTGACGCTTCTCTTTTGGGCTGCGCTGGCGCGGCTTGAAATGTCGCTCCCCTTGCGAGGGGAGCTGTGGAGCTGCCCGCTCCGTTAGGGCCAGAGGGATGTCGGGGGGACCCCGCACCGGTCCCCCCGAGACACCCCTCTGGACTCCCCGCCTCCCAGCAGCACCGGACATTCGCGGCGCTGAAGCGCCGCGCCTGCCCTCCGCTTCTAACGTTCTTGCGCGCCGCTCCCTTCAGTCGAAGGGGCCCTGCCCTTCGACCCGGTCGCTCTGGCGTGAGCAAGGGGTAAACCCCTTGACCCCCGTGGGCGCGGGGGTAACTTATCTAAGTTACGGGAAGCGTTTTCCGCGGACGCGGCGAGACCCGCCCTACTTCTGCCTTCGGCAGAGCTGGGCTACGGGTAGGGCAGCAGACTTTGCTTGTTTAAGGAACAAAAGGTGGGGGAACCTCCCCACACCTTATACGTATTCCTCTATCTTCTCGATCTCCGCCCCGAGGGCACACAGCTTTTCCGGTAAATTCTGATAGCCGCGCTCGATGTGACCGGCCGGATCCTGCAGGATCGTCTCGCCCTGCGCCAGCAGACCGGCCAGCATCAGTGCAGCGCCTGCCCGCAGATCGGTGCTGCGCACAAGGCCGCCGTTCAGGGCGGCGCCGCCTTCTACCAGCGCCACATTGTTTTCCACCCGTATGCGCGCCCCCAAACGCGCCAGCTCTGCCACATGCATGAAACGGTTTTCGAAAACCGTCTCCTGCAGCAAGCTGCGGCCGTGACACTTCAGCGCCACCACCGTCATGGGCGCCTGCATGTCGGTGGGAAAACCCGGGTATGCTAATGTGCGCAGCTCAAACGGCGCTACCGCGCTGCCGCTCAGGCGGATGCCGCCGGGCGTTTCGCGCACCCCCACGCCCGCCTCGCTCAGCTTGAACAGCAGCGAACGCAAATGTTCCGCGCAGGCCCCGCGCACCAGCACGCTGCCCTCCGTCACGGCAGCCGCGCAGAGGAACGTGCCCGCCTCCACCCGATCCGGGATGGGGTGATAGACCGCGCCGTGCAAACGCTCCACCCCCTGAATGCTCACCGTGCCCGTGCCCGCGCCGGTGATCTGCGCGCCCATCCGGTTCAGACAGTTGGCCAGATCCACCACCTCCGGCTCCTTGGCCGCATTTTCAATGGTGGTGCAGCCCCGCGCCAGCGTGGCCGCCATCATCAGGTTTTCCGTCGCGCCCACGCTGGGCAGATCCAGATAGACCCGCGCGCCCGTCAGCCGCCCGCTCAGCTGGCGCATGCCCCCCACGGCGTGCACCTGCGCGCCCAGCGCCTGCAGCCCGCGCAGGTGCAGGTCGATGGGCCGCTGGCCGATGGCGCAGCCACCCGGCAGCCCCACGCACGCGCTGCCGCTGCGCGCCAGAATGGGCCCCAGGATCAGTATGCTGGCGCGCAGGCGGCGCATGTGCTCCTCGTGCTGCGGGCTCTGCGGCTGCAGCGCGCACACCGATACGTCCATGCCGCTGCGGTGGATCTCCGCGCCGCAGTCCCGCAGGATCTGCAGCAGCATTTCCACATCCGTGATGGCCGGTACGGATTTCACGATCAGCGGATCCTCCGATAGCAGCCCCGCCGCCAGTATGGGCAGCACCGCGTTTTTGGCGGTGGATACCTCCACCTCGCCGCTCAGCTGCGGCGCGTGGCGAATCAGGTACGTTGCCATGTTCATCCCCTCCACGCGGTCATTGTGGCCGGCTGCGCGCCGCTGCATGAGGCGTGGAAGTGTTTTTCAGCAGGGCGCGATCCGGCTGGAAAGCAGCATCTTCCGGCATAAAGCGCTGCGCCGCGCCCCGCTGCGCCGCTGCCAAGGCAGCTTTTCACAGCCGAACAAACGTGCGCCCCCGCTCTTGCTGCACCGGTGGGCGCATGCTATAATGAAGGCGATATTCTGCTTACGAAAGGAACCTGCCGCATGAAGGATCAGTTTGTGCTCAAAGCGCCCTATGCCGCCAGCGGCGACCAGCCCGCCGCCATCGCCTCGCTTGCGCAGGGCGTGAAGGACGGCCTGCGCGATCAGGTGCTGCTGGGTGTGACCGGCAGCGGCAAAACCTTCACCATGGCTTCGATCATCGAAAAGGTGCAGAAGCCCACGCTGGTGCTAGCGCACAACAAAACGCTGGCCGCCCAGCTGTGCAGCGAGCTGCGCGCCTTCTTCCCGGACAGCGCGGTGGAATACTTTGTTTCCTATTATGATTATTACCAGCCAGAGGCCTACATCGCCTCCACCGATACCTACATTGAAAAGGACGCTTCCATCAACGAGGAGATCGACCGGCTGCGCCACTCCGCCACCGCCGCCCTCCGCGAGCGCAGGGACGTGATCATCGTCGCGTCGGTCTCGTGCATTTACTCCATGGGCGACCCCAGCGAGTACGAGGGCATGATGGTGTCCATGCGCCCGGGCATGCAGATGAGCCGCAATGCGCTCATCGACCGGCTGGTGGAGATCCAGTACACCCGCAACGACTTTGAGTTTTCCCGCGGCAGCTTCCGCGTGAAGGGCGACGTACTGGAGATCATCCCCGCCAATGAAAAGGAGCATGCGCTGCGCATCGAATTCTTTGGCGACGAGATCGACCGGATCCGCGAGATCGAGGTGGTAAGCGGCAATGTGCTGGCCACGCTGGAGCACGCGGCGGTGTTCCCCGCCACCCACTACGCCATGGACCGCGACAAGATGAACGCCAACATCGACCAGATCGAGCACGATCTGGAGATCCGCGCCAAGGAGCTGGAGGACGAGGGGCAGCCGCTGTACGCGCTGCGCCTGCGCCAGCGCACCCGCTACGATATTGAGATGATGCGGCAGATCGGCTTTTGCACGGGCATTGAAAACTACAGCCGCTACTTTGACGGCCGCCAGCCCGGCGATGCGCCCTATTCGCTGCTGGACTACTTTCCCAAGGATTTCCTGATGTTCATTGACGAAAGCCATGTGACCGTTCCGCAGGTGCGCGCCATGTACAACGGCGACCGCGCCCGCAAGAAGAATCTGGTGGATTACGGCTTCCGTCTGCCGTCGGCTTACGACAACCGGCCATTGCTGTTTGACGAATTCCGCGCCCGTCAGCATCAGACCATTTATGTATCGGCCACGCCTGCGGAGTACGAGATGGGGCTTGCGCAGAATGTGGTGGAGCAGATCATCCGCCCCACGGGGCTGATCGATCCGCTGATCGTGCTGCGCCCGGCCACGGGGCAGGTGGACGATTTGATCGGCCAGATCAACCAGACGGTGGACAAGGGCGGACGCGTGCTGGTGACGACGCTGACCAAGCGCATGGCGGAGAATCTGACGGATTATCTGAAGGACTTGGGCATTCGCGTGCGGTATTTACACTCCGACATACAGACCATGGAGCGCACGCAGCTGATCCGCGATCTGCGTTTGGGCGAGTTTGACGTACTGGTGGGCATCAACCTGCTGCGCGAGGGGTTGGACATGCCGGAGGTCAGCTTAGTGGCCATTTTGGATGCGGACAAGGAGGGCTTCCTGCGTTCCGAGACATCGCTGATCCAGACCATTGGCCGTGCGGCGCGCAATGTGAACGGGCGGGTGATCCTTTACGGCGACACGCTCACCGAGAGCATGGAGCGCGCCATCACGGAGACGAACCGCCGCCGCGCGCTGCAGGAGGCCTACAATCAGCTGCACGGCATCACGCCGCAGAGTGTGAGATCCACCGTACAGGCGCTGATCCGCATCACGGACAGCATGCAGCAGGCCAAGCCGGATTCCATGACGCAGGAGGAACTGGAGAGTTTGCTCAAGAGTGTGGAAGATCAGATGCTATCTGCTGCGAAGGATTTGAATTTCGAGAAGGCGGCGAAGCTACGCGACGAGCTATTCCGTTTGAAGGGCGAATCGACAGCGGAGATCCAGAAGCCGCAGACGCGGAGGAGGAGGAGGGAGAGGGTGAGAAAGTAGGAGGGGGATATTGTTCTTTCTTGCTTCCTTGCTTGCAGCGCATGCTGCTTGATTTTGATTAGTTTTGCGGCGGCACGCTTGACGCGTCCTTACAGCAATTTATTACGCGTAACAGGAATGCCTCCGGCGGCCAAGGAGATCAGGGGGAACGTCGAGGTTCCCCGCCCTTCGGGCCATTATTGTACCGGAACATGTGCCCACCGCAGGTGCCTCCTTGGATCCTCCTTCCCAGCGGCACCGGACATTCGCGGCGCTGAAGCGCCGCGCCTGCCCTCCGCATCGAACGTTCTTGCGCGCCGCTCCCTTCAGTCGAAGGGGCCCTGCCCTTCGACCCGGTCGCTCTGGCATTGAGCAAGTTAGCCGTGCGGCGACATAGCT
>CAZDEF010000050.1:0-18597 GCA_964504385.1 uncultured Oscillospiraceae bacterium | reverse complement strand
GCGGGGAACCTCGACGTTCCCCCTGATCTCCTTGGCCGCCGGAGGCATTCCTGTTCCGCGTAACAAATTGCTGTAGGGAAGCGTCAATCATGCCGCAGCATGCCACTTTTTCCATAGCATGCGCAGCGCGCTGATGGTGGGCAGCGCGCCCCCCATCCCCCGCAACAGCTCACCTTCCCCCCTTAAAGATCGGGATCACCACCCGTACCTCAGCCACATGCTTGCCCACCGTCACCCGCATCTGCCCGTCCAAACCAGCGTCGCCCATCTGCTCTACAATGCCGCAGATGGCGTTGACATATAAACGATAGTCCCGCATCAGCGGCTTCATCCGCCGCCCGCCGGTCATGGGCACGGGCATGCGTGAAAGCACATCGTCGATCAGCTGTTCCGTCTCCTTCACGCTCAATCCCCCCTCGGTCACATGGCGCAGTACGCGCAGCCGCCCCTGCTGCCCCGGCACACGCAGAAGCGCCTGCGCGTAGCGCTCGCATAGCCCGTTTTCGCGCAGCCCCTTGGCGACCTGCCCGTCCAGCTCCAGCAGGCGCAGCTTGCGGCTGAGCGTGGCGGGCGTGCGGCCAATGCGCTCTGCCAGCCGCTGCGCCGTCCAGCCGCTGTCGTGCAGCAGGGTACGATAGGCCGCTGCCTCGTCCAGATAGTGAATGCTGCCGCGCACCAGCTGATCCAGCAGCTTCGAAATGCGCCGTTCCAGCTGCTCCGGCGCATACACCTGCGCATCCACACAGCACTGCCCCGTCTCGCGCATGCGGCGCAGCGTGGCGCTGCCGGCCGTCAGGCGGAAGCCGCCGTCCGGCAAGCGCTCCACGCAGACCGCGCCGTCGGGTGATCCATCCGTGCTGTCCGCCTCCATCGGCCTGATCTCCTCCAAATCCAACCACTGTACCTGACTGGCCGCCGACTGCATACGCCCGGCCTCCTTATCTATGAAGCAGAATCGCTGTTCAGACGCGCCCATGCCGCCCTCCGGCCCTCCCCCGTAACCGGAGAACGGCAGCGGGCGCGCCCTGCCTACCTGTTTCCATAAAAAACAGACCGCCTCCTGCATGGAAGCGGCCCATTCGTTCCCTGCAATGCGACAGGAAACGGGCGGATGCGACTTATTGCCCGGATGCGCCCAGCGGAGAACGGCTGGGGGTGCCGGCTTTTCGTGGATACTGTCGAACGGTTTTCACCTTTTTTTCGCAGGTGAGCAGACAATGCTGCCATTCCGGCTGCGCGGGCAGCGGCACGGCGATGCGCGCCATCGGCCCGCCGCCCAGCATGCGCGCGGCCTTTGCGCCCGCTTCCAGCTCCTCTGCGGCGGACGGCCCCTTGTAGCAGATCATTCTGCCGCCTACGCGCACGAAGGGCAGCAGCAGCTCGCACAGCACGGGCAGCGGCGCCACGGCGCGCGCCACGGCGATGTCGTACCGCTCGCGCCATTCGGGCGCTTTGCCGCCGTCCTCGGCGCGGCTGTGCACCAGCTGCACGTTCGGCAGCTGCAGATCATCCACCACGGCCTGCAGAAAGGCGATGCGCTTCATCAGCGAATCCAGCAGCGTCACCTGAAGATCCGGCCGCGCAATGGCCAGCGGCAGCCCCGGGAAGCCTGCGCCGGAGCCCACGTCGATCAGGCTGGCCCCTGCGGGAAACAGCGCCGCCTCGCGCAGAGGAGCCAGCGAATCGGTGTAATGCCGGTCGATGGAGGTCTCAAAGTCCGTGTCGCCGGTCAGGTTCATGCGGGTGTTCCAGTCCGCAAGCAGCTGATGATAGCGCACCATGCGCTGCGCCGTGCGCCCGTCGCAGGAAATGCGCAGCTGCGCCACGGCCTCCTCCATCCGCTTCACAGCGGCAGCTTCAGATATTTGATTCCCCAGTATTTCACCCATGCCAGTGCCTCGCGCATATGATTTTTCAGCCAGTAGGACAGCCCCGGTTTGCAGGGGCTGCCTGCTCCCAGGGGGTCCAGCCCA
Source organism: uncultured Oscillospiraceae bacterium (assembly GCA_964504385.1). Classification (GTDB taxonomy): domain Bacteria; phylum Bacillota; class Clostridia; order Christensenellales; family Aristaeellaceae; genus Limiplasma. The sequence goes on along the minus strand of CAZDEF010000050.1, from coordinate 16,624 downwards.
TTGTCCCGCGCGATGGCCATGGCGCGCGGCAGGTGATAGTCGCTGGTGACGATGAGCGGCTTTTTGCAGCCCAGCGCCTGCAGAACGCTCCACGCGTTGCGGATGTTCTGCTTGGTGTCGGCGCTTTCCGGATCGCTGATGACATGCTCCGGCGGCAGCCCCTGCGCCAGCAGCACCCGGCGCATCACGTCGCCCTCCGGCTCCGGCTCGTTGACCCCCTGCCCGCCGCACACCACCATGTAGCAGGGGGTTTGCTCATAGCATTCCAATGCCTTGTCCAGCCGCCACTGCAGCTGCACGGACGGCTCGCCCGTGGGCAGCACCTGCGCGCCCAGCACGATGATGCTGTCGTATTCTGTGGATCGCGGCACATTTTCCTCCCAGTAACACACCAGTGCGATCAGCGCCGCATAGCACGCAAGCCCGGCCAGCGCCAGCAGCCCCAGCACGCGCGCGGCGCGTTTCCAAATGGTTTTCTTCATTCTGCTCCCATGTCCTCTGTGTATTCCATCGCCTGTGCATCCTGCCGTGCGCGTGGATGCACTTTTCCATGAACTTCTGCCACGCGGGTGACGATGCCGCCCGCGCTTCGCTCATGCAGGATCAGCCCGTACTGGCTCATGCTCAGAGCCCGGCCGTCGGCCACCACGATGTGATCCGCCACCGGCACGCCCATGGAGCTGAGCATGGTGATCAGCTCCTGCGTCATATCCACATCCGCCTGCGATGGCACTTCGTTCCCGCCCGGGTGGTTGTGGCAGAGCACCACGGAATGGGCGTTGCTTTGCAGCACGGTCTGCGCTACGATGCGGGGATACACCTGCACCTCGTCCGTGGTGCCGCTGGCGATGAGCGCATCGCGGATCACGCGCGCCTGCGCGTCCAGACACACCACATAAAAGCGCTCCAGCTTCAGCCCGTCCAGCAGATGCAGACAGTGGCGCTTCACATCGCCCAGATTGGCCAGCTTCGCGCGTTCGCCCTCGCGGCTGGCGCTCAGCTTGCGCGCCACGGGCGCGAACAGGCTCAGCAGCGTGGCCGCGTATTCGCCCATGCCCTCTACCGCCTGCAGATCCTCCACGCTCGCCTCCAGCACTGCGTGCAGGGAGCCGAAGTGCCGGATCAGCCGGTGCGCCAGCGGGTTGACATTGCGCTGGGGAATTGCATAGAACAGGATCAGCTCCAGCACCTCATGCGGCTGAAACCCGGCCAGCCCCTGCTCCAGGTACTTCTGGCGCATGCGCTGCCTGTGCCCCGCGTGTTCTTCGCTCACGCCGCACGCCTCCTTCGCGGTGGGATGGCTCCAGTATAGCACAAACCATGCGGCGGTACAATTCGCCGCCTGTGCGAAAATGTAAAAACGTGGCGGCGAATGTGCCGATCCTGCTTGATTTTCGCACATTTGCACGCCAAAAAACACCGCGTTGGGGCTTTCCTACTCCCTTTTCCTGATGTATAATAAAAGTGGATGCTCATCACCATTGACAGACGGGAGGACAATACGCATGCAGAGCCTGTGGGCGCAGCTTCGAACGATGCTGTGGAACATCTTTAACCGCCCCACCATTGCAGATATTCTGGATATCCTCATCGTCGCCTTTTTATTGTATGAGCTGCTCATGCTCACGCGGGAGACGCGCGCCAGCGCCGTGCTCAAGGGACTGGTCACGCTGGTGCTGGCCTCGTGGGTGAGCGACCTGCTGGGCCTGACGGCGCTGAACTGGGTGTTGCTCAATGTGGTCAACAACGGCGCAGTCGTGCTGGTGATCCTCTTCCAGCCGGAGCTGCGCAAGGCGCTGGAGCAGCTGGGCCGGGGAGCGATCCACAAAACCTCCGTGACCGAGGACATGGAGGAGAGCGAGAACATCGTGCGCGAGATCACCCAGTGCCTGCTCACGCTCAGCCGCCGCCGCGTGGGCGCGCTGATCGTCATCGAGCAGCGCATCGGCCTCAAGGACGTTATCGAGACCGGCACCACGCTGCACTCCCACATCTCCGCCGCCCTGCTGGAAAACATCTTCGAGCCCAACACCCCTTTGCATGACGGCGCAGTGGTCATCCGCGGCAGCCGCATCATGGCCGCAGCGTGCATCCTGTCCCTGAGCGAGGGCAAGGGCATCAGCCGCGAGCTGGGCACCCGGCACCGCGCCGCCATCGGCATTACCGAGACCACGGACGCCATTTCCCTGATTGTGAGCGAGGAGACGGGCACCATCTCCATGGCGCGCAGCGGCAAGCTGACCCGCCACCTCGACCGCGCCGCGCTGGAAGAGGTGCTCGGTTCGCTGTACCAGCAGAAGGAGACCAGCCTGTGGGCCACGCTGATGGAGAAGGCCAAGTGGCGCAAAGGAGGTGCCGCATGAACACCGAGCCCAACAAGACCCCGCGCCCCGAAACGCGGCAAGTGCTGGAAGCGCTGTGCAAGTCGCCTTCCCGGCTGGTGCGCATGCTCTGCCACAACTGGCCGTGGAAGCTGCTGGCGCTGTTTCTGGCGCTGTGCCTGTGGGCGGGCCTTATCAGCCAGGACGCCACGCTGACCCGCGAGCGCACCTTTACCGACGTGCCCCTGAGCGTGAGCGGCGCGGACAGCCTGCGCCGCAACAGCGGCCTGATCGTGCTCAGCGGGCTGGAAAGCGAGAGCCTGAACGTGCGCATGCGCGTGGAGGTGCCCCAGAAGGAGTACATGAACGTTACCTACTCCTACTACAATCCCCGCATCGACCTCACCCGCATCACCGAGCCGGGCGAGCAGACGCTGAAAATCTCCACCACGACCACCAACACCTACGGCAGCGTGGTGGATATCAGCCCCGCCACCGTTACGCTGGTGGTGGATGAATATGTGACCAACTACCGCGTGCCCGTCTCTGTGAACGTGACCGGCGAATACCCGGACGGGTTCTACGGCGGCACGTTCTCGCGCGATCCGTCGGTGGTGGCCGTGAGCGGCCCGCGCACCATTGTGGATCAGATCGCCCGCGTGTATGTGGACTTTGACGCTTCCATGCTGTCGGCCCGCGCGGGTGAGCTGCGCACCGCCCTGCCCATGCGCTTTGTGGACCGCGAAGGCAATGACGTGCAGAGCGACCTGATCGAGGTGAGCAGCGCGGGCGTGCTGCTGCGCACCATCACGCTGGAGCAGACCCTCTACCCCATGCGCGATATCCCGCTCTCTGCCGCCAATCTGGTCAGCGGTGAACCGGCCCATGGCTATCGCGTAGGAAACGTGTCCATTTCCCCGGCCGCGCTCCGCGCCGCAGGTGAGGAGGACGCGCTGAGCACCGTGGAGCAGCTGTTCATCGACAGCGCGGTGGATGTGAGCGGCGCAACGGAATCCTTCACACAGAACGTGCGCGTGCGCAAGCCGTCCGAGCTGGAATACATGAGCAGCGAGACCGTTACCGTGAGCGTGGAGATCGAACCGGTCGTGATCTCCCGCACCTTTGACAGCGTGAAGCTGTTTGCCCGCGGCACCGGCAGCGGCCTGAACGCAGGGCTGGACTGCAAGACCCTGTCCGCCGTGCTGACCGGGCCCCAGCTGCTGCTGGAAAGCCTGCGCGCAGCCAACGTGACCGCCTATGTGGACGTGACCGATCTGGAGGAGGGAGAATACGAGCTGCCGGTAGAGATCCGCATCGAGGGCGGATCCATGGAGGGTGTGAGCTTCCTGACCACGCCCGCAACGGTGCTGGTCACCCTCAGCCGGAAGTGAGCACGGAAGGAACCCCTGAAAGGAAACCTGAATGAGAAGCTTTATCACCACGATCCTCTCGCTGATGCTTGGCTGGATCCGCGCGATCATCACCCGCCTGTGGGCGCTGATCAACAGCGACAGCGGCGATGCGATGTATCGTTTTTTCAGCGCGCACTGGCTGCAGTTGGCTGCGGCGCTGTGCATCGTCGGGATAGCGGCGGATCTGATCATCTATTTTTTCCGCTGGCGGCCGGACTATGTGTGGCGCAGCCGCCTGCACCGCCGCCGCCCGCAGCCAGCCGCCCCCGCGCCGCAGGCCCATGATGAAACGCAGGTGTACCGCCCGGTGAACGTCCCTGTCTATGCGCCGCTGCATGAGCGCGGCATGGTGTGCGATCCCACAACGGACAGGACGCAGACCTATGCGCCCGTGCAGGAAGCGGAGCCCGTCTTTGACGAGGATGCCTTCCTGTGGGAGGATGACGGCCCGGTCATGCCCGACTGGCAGCCGGAGGAGACCCCCGCTTTCGGCGCGCCCCGCCCCGAGCCCGCCACCCTTTACCACGATATTCAGGCAGGCTTCGCGCCCGCCGTTCCGCCCCAGCAGCTGTACACTCCTTCCGCCTCCTACCTGTCGCCGCATCCGGGCCTGAATGAGGACGCCATGCGTCAGACCTTCGGCCTGCAGACGGACGAAGAAGCCGTGCAGGAGCGCGCCGTTCCTGTGGTGCAGTCGCCCGGCTTCCGCCCCTTCACCGTGCGCGAGGGGCAGGAGCAGCAGACCCCCACCCGCCTGTCCCGGCTGGCGCGCCGCGCGCGCACCTTCGTGAGCATGGAGGATGAGGACCGCCCCACCATTCACGACCTGCAGTCCACGGTGGACGTAGCGCAGGCCTTTCACGAGCCGGTGTACCCGCAGCCCATTGACAAAGGGAGATACAACGCATGACCCATCCCCTGCCCGAAGCCTTCGTCGCCCGCATGCGCGCCCAGCTGGGAACGCATGCGGACGCTTATTTTGCCGCGCTGGAGCAGCCTTACCAGCGCGGCGTTCGTCTCAATCCCCGCAAGCCCGTGCCGCCTGAAGCGCTGGACGGCTTTGGCGAATGCGTGCCATGGAACCCCGACTGCGGGCGCTATCTCTCCGTGGACAGCGCCGCCGGACTGGATCCGCTGCACGAGGCGGGCGCGTACTACATTCAGGAGCCCAGCGCCATGGCCCCTGTGGCGGTGCTGGATCCCCGCCCCGGCGAGCGCGTGCTGGATCTGTGCGCCGCGCCCGGCGGCAAGAGCACGCAGATCGCCGACGCGCTGTGCGGCGAAGGGCTGCTGGTGTGCAACGAGCCCGTTCCCTCCCGCGCAAGGATCCTCAGCCGCAACATCGAACGCATGGGCATTGCCAACGCGCTGGTGGTGAGCGAAGAGCCCGAAAAGCTGGCGCCCCTGTGGCCGGAGAGCTTCGACGCCGTTCTGGTGGATGCTCCCTGCAGCGGCGAGGGCATGTTCCGCCGCCATCCGGAAACGCGCGGGGAATGGAGCGAAGCCGCCCCGGCAGGCTGCGCCGCGCGTCAGCGGCATATCCTGCAGAGCGCCGTGCGCATGCTCAAGCCCGGCGGGCGGCTGGTGTACTCCACCTGCACCCTCAACCGCGAGGAAAACGAGGACGTAGCCGCGTGGTTGCTTCAAACCTTTCCGGAACTGACCGCCGTGCCCTTTTCCCTGCCGATCGGCGAAGGGCGCGCGCTGGAAGCGCCGGACGGGCTGGCGCACCTTTATCCGCATGAGCTGCAGGGCGAGGGGCATTTTGTGGCGCAGTTTGCCAAAGCCCCCGGCGCGTGCGGCGACCGGTTCACCCCCGCCGCGCAGCAGCTGTCCAAACCGGACAAAGCGCTGCTGGCGGCCTATCAGACCTTTGCCAAAGGGCTGCCGCTGCTGCCGCAGGCCAACACCCAGATGGGCGACACGCTGCTGTGCGCGCCCGACCTGCCGCCCCTGAAGGGGATCCGGGTGCTGCGCGCCGGGCTGCAGCTGGGCACGCTGAAGGGCAAGGTGTTCGCGCCAGACCATGCGCTGGCCATCGCGCTGCCGCCGCAGGCCATGCCCTGCCTGCCGCTCAGCCGTGCAGAAGCGCTGCGCTACCAGAGCGGTGAAGCGATCGCCGCGCCGGAGACGCTTTCCGGCTGGTGTCTGCCGGTATATCAGGGGCTGGCGCTGGGCTTTGGCAAGGCCAGCGGCGGCCAGCTCAAGAACCACTATCCCAAGGGCCTGCGCAGGCCGTGAAAGGATGATTCGCTTTGGAAACCATCGCTTTGAAAGGCATTGACCTTCCCGTCTCCCGCCTGTGTGCGGGCGGCTGCCCTGCCGGCGAATACGGCTGGGGCCATGTGGATCACGCGCAGATTGAGGGCGCGATCCGCCGCGCATTCGAGCTGGGGGTGAATTTTTTCGATACGGCTGATACCTACGGCCTTGGCAGATCGGAACAGAACATGGGCGAAGTGCTGCGCGATGTGCGCGGCCGCGTGGTGATCGCCACCAAATTCGGCGTGCGCGTGGAAGACGGCAAGACCTTTTACGACAATTCGCCCGCCTACATCGAAGCGGCGCTGCACCGCAGCCTGCGCAATCTGGGCAGCGACTACATCGACCTGTATCAGATCCACTATCTGGACGGCGTAACGCCTGCGGAGGCCATCATGGAGGCGCTGCTGCGCCACAAACAGGCGGGCAAGATCCGCGCCATCGGCCTGAGCAATGTAACGCCGGAGCAGGCGGAAGCGTTCCGCCCCTACGCGCAGGACATCGCCACCTTTCAGAACCACTACAGTCTGGCCCATCGCGACACGGAGCAGGATATGCTGGCCATCTCCCGCGCCATGGCGATCGCCCCGCTCACATGGGGAAGTCTGGGGCAGGGCATCCTGACCGGCAAATACGGCGCGGACGTGCATTTTGAAAGCAACGACCGCCGCAGCCGCGCCGTGTACGACAATTTCTACGGCGACAAGCTGCACAAGAACCTGCGCATCGTGGAAGCCATGCGCCCCATCGCAGATGCGCACCATGTGCCGGTGGCGGCGGTGGCTGTGCGCTTCATACTGGATCATCTGCCGGGCAGCGTGGTGATCGCTGGCATGAAGACCCCGGCGCAGGCGCAGAGCAACGCGCTGGCGCTCACCTTCCGCCTGACGCAGGAGGAGACGGACGCGCTGGCCGCGGTGAGCGCATAAGCGCCCTCTCGGACCGTCGAAAAAGCTCGCCAGCGGCTCGCCCGACCGGCAAAGCCGGTCGATACGATCACACTTGGAGGGCTGCGGCCCGCCAAGCATCCCGCAGGCAGCCGAAAAAACTTTGCAGAAAAATTTAAAAAAGTGCTTGACAAGGATAGGGGTTTTGAATATAATAATCAACGTCGCCTGTGCGGGCCGCTCTTATACGGGGTGTAGCGCAGTCTGGTAGCGCACGTGCTTTGGGAGCATGGGGCCGGGGGTTCGAATCCCTTCACCCCGACCAGTTTGCGGCGTATGTGTGGCTCCTTGGTCAAGTGGTTAAGACACCGCCCTTTCACGGCGGTTACAGGGGTTCGAATCCCCTAGGAGTCACCATTTTTTCTTCATGATTATGGGCCTTTAGCTCAGCGGTTAGAGCAGCCGGCTCATAACCGGTCGGTCCGGGGTTCAAATCCCTGAAGGCCCACCAGCACATGGCCCGGTAGCTCAGTTGGTTAGAGCGCTAGCCTGTCACGCTAGAGGTCGAGGGTTCGAGCCCCTTCCGGGTCGCCATTCTTCTCTCTCGCCTGAGCTGTCATGCCGGTGTAGCTCAATTGGCAGAGCAGCTGATTTGTAATCAGCAGGTTGTGGGTTCGATTCCCGTCGCCGGCTCCACCTTCTTTCCAGTGGCTCGGAAAGATTGTAACAAACATGGGTAGGTTCCCGAGTGGCCAAAGGGAGCAGACTGTAAATCTGCCGTCGCAGACTTCGGTGGTTCGAATCCACCCCTGCCCACCAAAGTCCTTCTCCTAGCCCGAGAAGGCATTCTGCGGGAATGGCGGAATTGGCAGACGCGCATGATTCAGGTTCATGTGTACGTACGTACTTGCAGGTTCAAGTCCTGTTTCCCGCACCATTGTGAGTATCCTTATAGGATTTGAAAATCCTATAAGGATATTTCTTTTTATACAGAGAATGATGCAGGATTTTCAGATGGCTGAACCCGAAGGCTCGTAGGCTACACGAACACCCTTGCGGGTTTGCATCACTACTTTAGGTGTTTCCAGTGTAGGCTCATCGGGAATGTCCAGTGTTCCAACGCAGTTGTAATGGATTGTGAGTCGCTGCACTTGAACGCCATCCAGTTTTTCGGCCTGATGCACTTCGATGCGCTGAATCAGCTCGTTGAGCATACGCGGTGTGAGCTTTTTTGCACGAGTGTACTTGCGTACTACAGCGATAAAAGCGTCCGTAGTCATTGCTTGACTGCTGTGCTTTTCCAACTCCAGTTTCGCTTTTTTGATCGTTTCAGCAAGTTCGGCCTGCTCTTTTTCATAGCTTGCGCTCATCCGTTCAAAGCGTTCGTCAGAAATCTTTCCGGTGATATTGTCCTCGTACAGCCTTTCAAACAGCCGATCCAGCTCCTGATCTCGCTGCATGAGTTTGGCCAGTTCCTTTTCCCGATACGCTTTTTCCTGAAGAACAGCTTGCTGAGAATGCCCCATAACCGCCTTAACGAAGTCACTTTCGTATTGACTGGCAAACCTGGTCAGCCGACGAATCTCACTTAATATCACCTGCTCCAGAAAATCCATACGGATGTAGTGCGTAGAAGTGCAAGTCCCCTTGGTGCTGTTGTAATTGGAACAGTTGAAATAGCGAATTTCGTGATTACGCTGGTTAAAATGGTAATTGAGGTTGCATCCGCAATCCGCACATACCAGCAGGCCGGAAAACATGTTTTTCTCGCCGCCCTGACATTTGCGTTTGCGTGTTTTCCCACGCTTTTCCTGCACCTTTTCCCATGTTGCACGACCAATGATAGGCTCATGAACATCCATATGGATGGACATATTATCGGGATCATTGGGCAGGCGCTTTTTGTTCTTGTAAGATTTGCTATACGTCTTGAAGTTGACAATATCGCCACAATACTCGCGTTTGGACAACATCTTTACGATGGTACCAGAAGTCCAGCCAGCTATGGTTCCTTCCTTCTGCCTGCTGGGACGCTGTACGCCCTTGCTTTGCCAGTAGGCCGTGGGAGCAAGAATGTGCTCCTGTTCGAAAACTGATGCAATCTGATCGGTTCCTACGCCATCCAAACTCATTGCAAAAATGCGTTTGACAACACGGGCAGCTTCCTCATCCACGATCCAACGTTTGGGGTTAGCTGGGTCCTTGATATAGCCATATGGAGGCTGGCCCAAAGGCTCGCCGGATGTACCGCGGATTTTATTGCTGATCCGGCGCTTCTTGCTGATATCTCTGGCATACCATTCATTGAAAAGATTGCGAATTGGTGCAAGCTCGTTTTCTCCTTCATCGGTGTCAATGCCATCCGAAACCGCAACGAGTCTGACAGCGTGCTCCGGAAAGAACTCTTCGGTCAGGCGTCCAACCTCAATGTAGTTGCGTCCGAGGCGCGAGAGATCTTTGACGAAAACGGCTGCCGCGTGACCTTTTTCAATTTCCTGAAGCATTTCCTGAAAACCAGGGCGGTTCATCGTGACACCTGAAATGCCGTCATCAAAGAAGTGGACAAGATTGGTATAGCCCTTCTCTTTGGCAACCTTCGTAAGCAGCTTTTTCTGATTGGCTACGCTGTAGCTGTCGCCTTCCAGATTATCGTCGCGAGAGATGCGTTCGTATAGAAAAGCTGTGCTTTCCCGTATTTTTTGATTACCTGACCGTTTCATAGTTCCTCCTCTCTGACGTTCAAACAATCAGCCTCTACAGACTGGTTATACCACGTTTGAACGTCGTTGTCATGGATGAGGCAACTCTACTGCGCAAATTCTGATTGCATCAGCTTAAACAGAATGCTTCCAAGAGTTTCGGGAGCCTCCTTGCGAAAAACTGGAGTGACCACAAAAACTTTCCCGTTCAGCTTGTATGTGGATTGCGTTTCCAACAGATGGTGAATCTTGATGCTGGTATCACAATGTTCTCTTATATCGTGCATTGATAAGCCTCCATTTCTTTTCATATGCCACGAGTGAAGTTAAAAAAGGTGTTACAGGCTGCAATCAGCTTTATCGCATCATAGCCCCACCAGTACCGCCGTCCCCCGGACAAGCGCATACCGCAGGAACTCCCCGTCAGTCATTACGGAGCCGTGAGGAAGTATCATTATCCCCATGTGGCATCGTCGCGCACCTGCCTGCCACAGCAGGGTCTATGGTTCACGTTGATCGCTCTGGCATAGCCGTCGTCGCGTCGCACCACAAGCCGCTCCACCACATGGTTTCGTACCTGTAACACCTGATATTCGATTATCAAGATTCAGTCAGAAGAAAAAGCATCTTCAATAATCAGGACATTTTCTACTCAAAATGGAACCCTATTTTTTTAGTATTTTTTCCAAACGTTCCAAACCACAACGTATGCTGTTATTCACACTATGCCAATTCACACCTTCGGATTTTGCAATCTGTGCCACAGTCATGCCCAATATACAGTGTGCATAAATGCGCTTGGATTGCTTGGAAGAAAGTTCTGTCATGGCGGCATGAAGTTCTTCATGAGTCACCTTCCGTTCGAAAATTTCCTCAGGAGATACACTCAAAAAGACTATTTCTCGTTCAAGTCCGTCATTGCAGTCCAGCGAATAATACGCCTTGTAACGTCGCAATTTCCGTTTATACGCCTCCTCTGACCTTTCAAAATCCATTAACGTTTTTACTACTTCATCAGAAAGCTCAACAAAACAATCCTTTTCATAAAAAGGATAAAGCTTGCGCAAATTGATCTTGACCAAAATAAACCTCCGTTTCGCTTCTTCATGTGCAGAAGTTAAAAGGTGCAACAGGAGGTGAGCGGCAATGTATGTCGATGCTCCTTGCAAAACATAGAAAAAAGCTGGTGCATGGAAACCACAGATTCCATGCACCAGCTTTGATGCTGCTTTTCTTCCTATTAATATGATGCTTTATTTCGCGTTTTCGTTGAAAATGATTCCGTAATGAAGGTGATATTTTTTAAGGGTAATCCATTGGCAGTTTTTCTATTCTCTTTGCAAAAACTCATTGCGTTCAACCTGCTTTCAAAACAACCAAACATGAAATGGATTTCGTATCAAACAAGAAATAGATGTGTATTTTGAAAAGGCTGAATGAAATGTAGAATAACATAGAGGTGAAATGTCGTGGCAGATTCTGAACCGCAGCTTGGAACGGTGATCCGTAAGTACCGCAAAGAACGAGGTTTTACACAGTATGAGCTATCAGAAAAAGCGGAGATTTCGCATCGCCAGGTAATGTCAATCGAAAATGGCAAATGCTTTCCCAAGTTTGAAACGCTCTGCAGAATCGTAGCGGTACTTAACATCCCACCAGCCCACATCTTTTATCCGGAAAGCACTAGTGACGATGTGGCACTCGAAGCATTTGTGGAACTGTATCGTACTTGCCATTCTGAAGATCAAGAGCTGGTTCTTGCAACCATGCAAACGTTGGTAGAGCATTTGAAACGGAACCGTCATTTATCATCGAGCAAATAAACCCTCCTTCTGGCCGGAAGGAGGGTTTTATCTATGCATGTACTCCTTACGGCGCAAGTGCAGTAAAAGTAACAGTTTTTGTCCCAAAGCGAGAACTGGCTTTATACTCTTTTGAATCCTACAATTATATTTTAGAAACAATGTACCAACGGCATACCAATGCTCATGACGAAAAGGATATTTGTTGGCTGCTATCAATAGAAGTGTGTTAGGAAAATGTGCATCTTCTCCCTGAATGCGTTGGTAATCCGTTTCTCTTTGCCTGTTATGATAGGGAACGTTAATCGTTCTTCAGACTTATTTATTATTCAAGCAGACCGTCACTGTAATCAATCAGTAACGATTACTTGTCAATTCTGGAATGAAAGGAATTCATATGCAATTAAAAAGAGATACGGATTATGCTCTTAGACTATGGCTCTGTATTTTCAAAAGCAAAAGTGAGATGACTTTAGTCGAGTTATGCAAAGCAACAGCGGTTCCCAAGACAATTGCTTTAAGGTTATGCCAGCGCTTATTGGAAGCAAACCTTCTGTCTGTAACCGGTGACGGTGACACTGGTTCAAGCTATTTCATTAGCCCTTCAGCCGCGAACATGACGTTGTTTGATTTGATCCAGGCAGTTGAAGGCTCTTGTAAACTGTTTGCGGTTTTCGATCAGACAAATGCGCAGTATTCGTGTTGCAATCGCTCCTCAAAATCTTATAGTATAGGGGATAGAGCCGCTGCACCTTAGTCCGTCTTTCATTCGGGACTTAAAGACAGCTTTGATTTTGTTGCTGGTGTCCTTTGCGTACCACTCATTCATGATATTCAAAAAGGGCGTGAAGTCATTTTCGGTTGGATTGGCACTATCCACATTGTTGTTGATAGCGATAAATCGAACACCCTTTTTCGGGAACAGGATTTCTGTGTAGTAACCGACTTGCAGGTAGTTTCTACCAAATCTCGATAGGTCTTTTACCACCAGAGTGTCCACTCGTCCGGCTTCGATTTCTTCCAACAGGGCGGCAAAGCCGGGTCTGTTGAAGTTAGTGCCTGAGTAGCCGTCATCATAAAAGTGCCGGATATTTCTCAGCCCTTTCTGTCGGGCATATTCTTCGAGATACTTTTTCTGGTTCAGAATGGAGTTCGATTCCCCAGACTGCTCATCATCTCTTGATAGACGCTCGTACAGAGCTGTGATTTTAATTTCTTCTTTCTTTGCCACGGTTTTGCCTCCCTTCTTTATGTAATTTGCGCCCGTAACACGCTCCCTTTGTCTATCCGCGTATATTGTAACCGTTTGGGTCAGTGACCACATAGCTGGAATGGCATTGGAGCAGATTTGGTTTGACGAAGAAGCGGGTTTTGCCGCTGCCGGAACCGCCGATGACCAACACGTTTTTGTTACGCGCGTGGGCAGGATTTTTTGGGCGATTGCTCATCATCAGGCGTTCTGTCTGGGTCAGAATGACATTCTGTTCAAAGACAGGATCGACAAAAGGCTGAATATCCTGCGCTGTACCCCATCGGGCAGAGCCATACTCCATGCCCTTGCGATACTTTTTTGCGTTTTGGCTCTTGATATGAACAGCGACTCGCAACAACACGCCCACCAGCAAGCCGATGCCCAAATCCAGCGGATGAAAGCTGGGCATGGGTGATCGCAACGCAATGCCCAAGCTGTTCATCAGGTTTATGGCTTTTTCAGAGGCATTGACACCTTCGGCCAGTCGCCACGCTTCGCCCAGATTGGTGGCCAATAGTCCTATCACCACATAAGGAAGGTTGAGCAGAATAGTCTTTTTGAGATTCATCTGCTTCGCTCCTTATCCTTGTTGCGGACAGGATCGCGGGTAGCAACCATCTCCTTGAGCTTTTTCAACAGTTTCAGCACGGACGGACGCTCCTCATGCCGCATCTTTTTCTCCGTCATTTCCGACAGCATGGCGGTAATAGCATCGTTGTCCCGCGCCTTGAAAAAGATGAGGAATTTCGGATCGTCCCCCTTCACCTGTCGGATGGCGTAGTCCACGCCATATTTGCGGGCAATACGCTCAAACTCCTTCATATTGGGGTCGTTTAACTCAATACTGGTTGCACCCTGATCCTTGCGAAGCAGCTGCTTGACGCTCTGTTTTCCATGCTTTGTCACATCCTTGTGGGAGTGATTTTTGATATGCGCAAGGAGCTTGCTGGCGGCTTGAGCCAACTTGCGTCCTGTGAATTTACTGCCATTGATCATGAGCATGACGGTTTTGTTTTCAATATCCTCCTGCAAAAAATCACCTCCTTGACGGTGCAGGATTCAAAGGGAATGGTGGGCAGGGTGGCACGAACAGTCGATGCAGCAGGTAGCGCATAGTGCTTTCTCCTTTCGGGGTATAGAAAAACGCCCTTTCAGAGTTGAAAGAGCGTTTGGAGATGAATATTCAGTTTTTGCGTATTCAGGCTTTGAGCTTGTAGGTACGATTACGATTACTACCAACTGCGATAATGTAGCCATCTGCCTGCAGCTGCGACAGGAGATCACGTACACGTGACACCTTAAGGTCCAAAACTCCCGCCAATTCGGTAGTGGTGGCGGAAACATGCTCGGTCAGATATTGAATGATCAGTTCTTTGTTGTGCGCAGTGATTTTACCGCCAGTTTTTATCGCCGATTTTTTACCGCCAGTTTTTATCGCCGATTTTTCGGCGGGTTGCAACGGAAGGCTCAACGTAATCCGTTCCGGCGCAAGCTCCTCTGTCAGCACAGGTTCGGCCCACCCCTGCTTCTTCCACACGCCGAAGATGCTGGGAATGCCGCTGCCAGCTCGTTCACCCACGTTGATGAGGTTGAACATCTTCATCAGCGCAGTATTGCGGGGATCAGACAGACCTCCACTTCTGGCGTCTTCCAGAGCAATGCGGAAGCTGCCGGGATTTGACAGGGTAATACGATCCTTTCTGCGAACGACCACCAGCCCACGCGGACCGTAGTAGTCGGCATTGATCAGGCAGTTGGCCAATGCTTCGCGCAAAGCGGTATGCACAGGGGTTTCATCTACCCGTTCGCCGTTTTCCACGCGAAACGGCACTTTGATCTCCTGCTGCAGTCGGTTGTAAACGCGGAAATAGAAATCGTAGAGATTTCCGCTCCAATCGCCAGAGGAGGAAACAAACCGATCTGTCCAGCGGGTATCATCCTCCATGCGCTCCTGATAATCCAGGAAATAAGAAGGGAAGTATCGGGTGATTTCATATTCGTAACCGAACATCAACAATCCGCCAACGGTGGGGTGCAGCTTGGCGTCTTCACCGCGTCCGACAGCGCCCAGCTTATACAGAAAGTCGGAATCATCCAGTTCCTCCCACACATGACCAGGTCGATGGCTTTTCATGCGGATACGGTAGCGCCGCACGCTGTCCATATCCAGCGCTGTCAGATCAAATTCATCCAGCACCATCATGTCCTGCGTCTTTGCCGCCGCATCACGCATCATAGCCTGCACAGCCTCCGGCGTGCATTTGTAATCTCCCTCGCCGTTGCGCCGGTAGGTGCCAGTCAGCGGATTGCTGTCAATGAACACCGGTTTATCATAGCGCTGCGCCCTGGGAACGGTAATCGAAATGAACTTGCAGCCGTCCTGTTCGTGAATCTCTACATTCTTATCTGTCAGGATATTCACGCTGACCTTGTTGGGATTGTTGATAATATTCCAGAACTCACTGACCATCTGCTCTGCATGGGGCAGATGGATGGGGCGCAGCGAATGATCTGGCAGTTCCTCAACGCCCAGCAGGATGACGCCGCCGATCGTGTTGGCAAAAGCGGAGTAGGTTTCCCAGATGCTGTGAGGCAGCCCGCCAGCGGCCTTTTTGGCTTCGATGCGGTTGTTTTCCCGATATTGCTCAATGTGGCGATAATCAAGCATACTGGTTCCTCCTTCCGGATCTTCCTTTCGATTATAGCATGATCCAATGAACGTGCGCAATACGCGAAGTGCGAAAACCCTTATGACGTAAGGAATTTTGAATGTCAGTCTTTTCGCTTCTTTCCTCCGTTTCTCCTCTTCAAGCCAACGAGAACAGTGATGCCGGCGCTACCAGCCAGCCCCAAGCCAATCCAGGTCAGCATGGTGGGCGATACATCCACGCCGGTGGAAATGCTGGGGTAGTTGACGAATCTCTTCAGCTTTGCGGGAACTTCATATTTCTCGTCAATAACCACCTCAATGATATCGTCGCTGACAGTGAAGCCTTCCACTGTGGAGATTTCGCGAATGGTGTACTTACCGGGTGTCAGACCGTAGATGTACACCACGCCATTCTCAGCGGACACAACCTCCTGCACCACATTGCCGTTTTTGTCCTCAACTGCGAATGTAGCGCCTGCGAGGGCGTTTTTCTTGTTATCGGACTTGAAGAACATATAGGTGCTGGGGATGTTGACAAGGGTGATCGGGTCAGGCTCTGTCCAGTTTTCGTCCACATGGAGCAGATAATCCTCCATGCGGTTGTAGCCTTCGGGAGCAGCCGTTTCACGGATGATCCAGTCGCCGTAATCGAACTTGGTGAAGATGAACTCGCCTTTCTCGTTGCTGACGGCGGTTTCCACGACCTCATGGGTGACAGCATTGATCAGACTGAACTCCACACCAGGCAGGTACTTGCCGGAGGTATCCACCTTGATGAACTGCACCTGCTTGAAGTGGTTCTTCACAGTGGCGATGGGCTTATCGCTGCTGCGGTAGTCAGCATCAATGGTGACGGCAATCTCCTCCCTGCTGGCCAGATAACCGTCCGGGGCGGCAAGCTCGCGGATCGTGTAATTGCCATAAGGAACCTTGGTGAAGCGCGCCATACCATTTTCGTCGGAAGTGGTTACTGCAAAACGCTCACCGAAGGTGTCGAACAGACCAAAGGTTGCACCGGCCAGGGGCTTATCCTCCTGATCGACCTTTCGGATAACGATCTCATTGGGATGATTGATGATGGTGGCCAAGGGGTGTTCCGGGTTGATGAAGGTGCTGTCAACCGTCACCTCAACTTCCGTTTCAGTTGTAGAATATCCGGCCAGTGGCTGGGCCTCCACAATGCGATAGGTACCAAAGGGAACTTTTTCAAAGGTTGCGATTCCTTTACGGTTGGTTCGCGCTGTGCTGATGATTGCGTCATTGGAGGCAACCAGACTGAATTCCACGCCAGCCAGCGGAGTGTTCGAGTCATCCAGTTTTACAATGGAGAAGCGGGTGT
>CAZDEF010000049.1:0-18849 GCA_964504385.1 uncultured Oscillospiraceae bacterium | reverse complement strand
TTGGCTCTCTGTTTTCTATTCCTTTTTTGTTACCTATGTATTGTACCTCAACACCACATTGTTTTGGAAAGGAATACCTGCAATTGCATTTTCAAAGGGGCTGTGCTATATTGTTTTTTCCGGAGTTTCCGGAAAATGCATGGACGGTAGGGTGGTGCGCAAGATGCTGGAACGGTTTTCCATGCCCTATCCCGCCTATACGGGCGAGGAGGAACGCAATATATATGTGTATGTGCCCGATGACTTTGAGGAGGACGAGACGCTCCGCTTCCCGGTGCTGTATATGTTTGACGGGCACAATGTGTTTTATGACGAGGATGCGACCTATGGCAAGAGCTGGGGCATGAAGGGCTATCTGGATGCAACGCAGACGCCGCTGATCGTGGTCGGGGTGGAGTGCAACCATGCGCCCGACGGCGCAAGGCTGTCGGAGTATTCGCCCTACTCTTTCCGCACGCCGAAGACGGGCAGCATTGAGGGTCGAGGCCGCGACACGATGGAGTGGATCGTGCGAACGCTCAAGCCCATGATCGATGAGCAGTACCCCACGCTGCCTGGCCGCTACGATACCTTCATCGCTGGCAGCTCCATGGGCGGGCTGATGAGCCTGTACGCGGTGATGCAGTATAACCATGTGTTTTCCCGCGCGGCGGCGCTTTCGCCTTCCGTATGGGTCGCACCCAGACGGCTGGAAAAGCTGCTGCACGATGCGCCCATCCGTCCGGATACCGTGGTGTATATGGACTATGGCTCCCGTGAAATGAGCCATCACGCTGATATGCTCCGCCGCTACACCGCCGTGGCCAGACTGCTGCTGGAACGCGGCGTGCACCTGACTAGCCGCATCGTGCCCAACGGCAATCACAACGAGGCCAGCTGGGAGCGGCAGATCCCCTTTTTCATCAATACGCTGCTGTATGACTGGCAGCACTGACGGAGGCGTGTTTTCCATGGAGATGCAGTACTTCAGGCACTACAGCCGCGAACTGGGCCGCGATATGGAAATGAAGGTCTACGGCCACGCTGGCAGACCGGTGCTGTTCATTCCGTGCCAGGACGGGCGATTCTTCGACTTTGAAAACTTTCACATGACGGACTGCTGGACGCCGTGGCTGGAAAGCGGCAGGACCATGGTATTCGCTGTGGATACCATGGACAAGGAAACATGGTCGGACCGGACAAACGCCCCCCGCTGGCGCGCCGAACGCCATGAGCAGTGGATGCGCTATCTCGTCAGCGAAGCAGCGCCCTTCATCCGCCAGATGGCCAACGAGCGCAACGGCTGGACGGGGGAGCCCGGCATCATCGCCTTTGGCTGCAGCTTGGGCGCGACCCATGCGGCCAACCTGTTCTTCCGCTTTCCGGATGCTTTTACCGGCCTGCTGGCGCTGAGCGGCATCTACACCGCGTCCTACGGCTTTGACGGCTATATGGATGAGAATGTGTACAACAACTCGCCCGTGGATTATCTGGCCAACATGCCGGCAGATCACCCCTATATCGAAAAATACAATCGCAATCAGGGCATCGTATGCGTGGGGCACGGCCCATGGGAGAGCCCCGAAACGACAGAGCGTTTGGATCAGATTTGCCGTGAAAAGGGAATTGCGGTGTGGATCGATCACTGGGGAAGCGATGTAAAGCACGATTGGGAATGGTGGTACAAGCAGGTGGCGTACTTCGTGCCCCATCTGCTGGGCTGAAGCATCTTGCAAACGCACAAAGGAGGAAAAACAGCATGAAGAATTTTGTTTTTATCTCACCGAATTTTCCAACGAACTACTGGCAGTTCTGCCATGAGCTGAAGCAGAATGGCTTGAATGTGCTGGGCATCGGCGATCAGCCCTACGACGAACTGCTGCCCCAGCTCCGCGACAGCCTGAATGAATACTACAAGGTATCCAGCATGGAAAACTACGACGAGGTATACCGCGCCGTGGCCTACTACATTCACCGGTACGGCCGCATTGACTGGCTGGAGAGCAACAACGAGTACTGGCTGGAGCGCGATGCCATGCTGCGCACGGATTTCCACATTGAGAGCGGCTTCCAGACCGGCGACATGCAGCGCATCAAGTACAAGTCCGCCATGAAGGAATATTACCAGCGCGCAGGCATTGCCACCGCCCGCTATCATATCGTGGATGACTGGGACGGCTGCAGGGCCTTCATCGACCGTGTGGGCTATCCGGTGGTGGTAAAGCCGGACAATGGCGTGGGCGCTTCCTCTACCTACAAGCTGAAAAGCGACGAGGATCTGCGCTGCTTTCTGCAGCTGCAGCGCGCTGCAGACGTGCGCTATATCATGGAGGAATTCATCCATGCGGAGGTCAATTCCTACGACGCCATCATTGACGCAAACGGCGAGCCGATGTTTGAGACCGGCAACGTTACCCCCAACTCCATCATGGATATCGTGAACGACAATGACAATTCCATCTACTGGATCGTGAAGGAGCTGCCGGACGATGTGCGCGACGCGGGGCGGCGCACGATGAAGAGCTTCGGCGTGAAGAGCCGCTTTGTACACTTCGAGTTTTTCCGCCTCACGCAGGATCAGGAGGGAATGGGCCGGAAGGGCGACGTGGTGGCGCTGGAGGTGAACATGCGCCCCTGCGGCGGCTACTCGCCCGATATGATGAACTTTGCCAATTCCACCGATGTCTATAAGATCTGGGCGGATATGATCGCGTTCGGCCATTCCACCAAGCCGGTGGGGGAGCGCAGCTACTGCGCCTTTGCCGGGCTGCGCGATGGCAAGCATTTTGTGCTGAGCCACGAGGACATCATGAACCGCTACGGCACACAGCTGCGCATGGTGGGCCGTATTCCGGACGCGCTTTCTGGCGCAATGGGCAACCGGATGTATGTGGCCAGCTTCCCCACATACGAGGAAATGCAACAGTTCTATCACGATGTGTGCGCGCAGGAAGAAACCCTTTTCAAAGCCTGATGTTTGTGGTATGCTGGAATCAGCATGTTATTCACTTTCCCGGATCCCACAAAGGAGGGTTTATTCAATGAAACAGGTTACCGTTGCCATTGCGGGCTGCGGTTCGCGCGGTATGGAAACCTATGCCGCCTGCCAGAAACGTTTTCCGGAAAAAATGAAGATCGTCGCCGCTGCGGACATCCGGCCGGAAAAGCTGGAGCAGATGAAGCAGCGCTACGGTCTGACGGATGAGCAGTGCTACGCGAGCGCCGAGGAGATGTTTGCCCAGAGCCGGCTGGCGGACGTGGCATGCATCTGCACGCCGGATCAGCTGCATTATCCGCAGGCCATGGCGGCGCTGGAGAAGGATTATCATCTGCTGCTGGAAAAGCCCATCGCACAGACCGCACAGCAGTGCAGGGACATTGAGAAGCTGGCGAAGGAGCGCAGCCGGCATGTGACGGTGTGCCATGTGCTGCGCTATACGGCGTTCTACCAGAAGATCAAGGAGCTGATCGAGGCTGGGCGCGTGGGCGAGGTGGTGTCCATTCAGGCGGATGAGCAGGTGGGGCACTGGCATCAGGCCCATTCCTTTGTGCGCGGCAACTGGCGCTGCACCACCGAGACCACGCCCATGATCCTGGCCAAGTGCTGCCACGACATGGATATCCTGCTGTGGCTGACGGGCAAGCATTGCCTGCGTGTGTCTTCCTTCGGAAGTCTGCGTCATTTCAAGGCGGCGTTTGCGCCTGAAGGCGCGCCGCTGCGCTGCACGGACGGCTGCCCATCGGAAGCCGACTGCCCCTACAATGCCGTGCGCTTCTACATGGGCTGTTTCCGCAAGGAAGGCAGCTGCTGGCCGGTGGACGTGATCACGCCGGATCCCAGCGAAGACAGCATCATGGAAGCGTTGCGCACTGGCCCCTACGGCCGCTGCGTGTACCATTGCGACAATGATGCGGTGGATCATCAGGTGGTGAATCTGGAACTGGAGGACGATGTGACCGTCAGCTTCAGCATGTGCGCCTTCTCCGACCGCAACACACGCACCATCCGGGTGATGGGCACGCACGGTGAAATCTGGGCCGAACTGGAACAGAAGATCATCAAGGTCACCACCTTCGGTCATCCGCAGGAAGTGATCGACGTGGGCACACTCACCAGCGACTTTTCCGGCCACAGCGGCGGCGATGCGCGCATGCTGGAAAACCTGCTGGATCTGATTTCCGGCGAGCGCAGCGACATGCTCACCAACATTTCCGCCTCGGTGGAAAGTCATCTGGTGGCGCTGGCAGCAGAGGAATCGCGCGCACAGCATGGAAAGGTGATCGAACTGAAGCGATAAACAGCAAGAAGCGAATCGGCAGCGTAAAGACGCCGGTTCGCTTCTTTGTGTAATATAGGGGAAATACAGGACAGCGGCATTCTCCAAGGAAACAGGGCCCTAAAGGAGATTGAAATACTTCGGACGGTTCTCACAGCACCGCCCACACCCCCACTGCAAGCAGCGCTATCTGCGCGGCCAGCATCAGCGGGAAGAACAGCTTGAAGTACCAGTGCTTGGTCTTGTGGCGCAGCAGCTGCATGCCTAGCACGCCGCCCAGCCCGCCAAAACAGGCCGTGGCCAGAAACAGGTGCTTTTCCTTCACGCGCCACTTGCCCTTCTGTGCGCAGCGCTTGTCGTGAAGCATCAGCAGAAAGGATACGCTGTTGGTGATGAGCAGCACTACCACTGCAATGAGGATCATGATCCCGGTATTCATCGCGCTACCTCCATAGGATGTGTGATGCGTTTATCATATCACAGTTGCCCAATGGAAACCAGCCCCAGTTTTGGCTTGACAGCATACGGCGGCAGATTGTATCATGTATAGAAACAAAGCTTAAAAATGGAGTGTGGGCCCGATGAAACGATGGCTGACTTGTCTGATGGCATTGCTGATGATCTGCTGCTGTGCTGCGGCGGAGGAAAGCGCCATTCCCAAGTACAAGAATGTCTCTGTGCACGATCCGTCCATCATCCGGGCAGACGACGGATATTTCTATATCTACGGCAGCCATATGGCCGCAGCGCGCAGTCTGGATCTGATGCAGTGGGAAAGCATCTCCCGCAATGCGGATACCGGCTGCAAGCTGGTGGAAAATGTGCAGACAGAAATGCAGGAAGCGCTCTCATGGGCCAAAACCACCACCTTCTGGGCGTCGGATGTGCAGCAGCTTGCCGATGGACGATACTATCTGTATTACTGCACCTGTGAAGGGTCTTCCCCCTTGTCGGCGCTGGGACTGGCCGTGAGCGAGCGGCCGGAAGGACCGTATCGGAATCTGGGCATCTTCCTCAAGTCCGGCATGGACGGCTATGACGCGAACGTCTATCCCAATGTCATTGATCCGCATACCTTCTTTGATCAGGAGGGAAAGCTGTGGATGGTATACGGCTCCTACTCCGGCGGCATCTATATTCTGGAGATGGATCCCCAAACCGGCTTCCCGCTGGAGGGACAGGGGTACGGCAAGAAGCTGCTGGGCAAGAACCATGCCCGCATCGAAGCGCCCTACATCCTCTACAGCCCGGAAACGGATTATTATTACCTGTTTTTGTCCTTTGGCGGGCTGAACGCTGCGGACGGATACAATATCCGCGTGTGCCGCAGCAAGCATCCGGACGGCCCCTATGTGGATGCGATCGGCCAGAACATGATCGATTGCGGCGGGGCGGACGGCACCTATTTCAACGATCCGGATTATGAGGGTTATGCCGTCAAGCTGATGGGTGGTTATCAGTTCGATGCTTATGAAACAGACCCCAGCCAGAAGGTGGTGGGCTATCGCTCTCCCGGCCATAACTCTGCCTATTATGATGCGGAAACCGGACGCTATTTCCTGATTTTCCATACCCGCTTCGACCGCAGCGGCGAACGGTATTCTGTGCGCGTGCATCAGTTTTACATGAATGAGGCAGGATGGCCGGTGGTTTCTCCGCTGCGCTATTCCGGCGAGATGCCCGCGCCTGTGGCTGCGGAGGAACGCTGCGGACTGTACAAGGTGCTGTTCCATCAGCGCGATATCAACACGGAGATGCACCATTCCCAGCTGATGACGCTGCACGATGACGGCACGGTATCGGGCGATGTGACTGGCCGCTGGCAGTGTGACGATGGCCAAACGCTGACGCTCACGCTGAACGGAACCGTATACACCGGCGTGATGCACACCGCCTGCGATGCGGAGCAGAAAAGCTGGTGTACCTGCCTCACCGCGCTGGATGACAGCGGAGCAGCCGTGTGGGCCATTCGGGTGCCGGTGCAGCCTGAATAAAAGAACAAAACGAAAATTCTCCCCCGCAGAACGTTTTCTATGCGGAGGAGAGTTTTCGTTTTCACGCTGAATAAGGCTCAGCTATTGGACGGAAGGTCAAAGGCTTCAAACTGCACGCCGCTCTGTGTGCGCACCAGCGCATACCACTGGCGGAAGCCGCAGCGCCGTGCCAAGGCTTCCGCCTGCTCATAGGCGCACGCCACGGCGGAGACGGCGTGTGCATCGGCGCTGATGGTGATCTTGCCGCCCATTTCGCGCAATGCGCGCAGCCAGCGCTCGTCCGGATAGGGCGTGGTGCGGTAGCCGCGGCTGATAGCACCTGTGTTGATTTCGAAGATCTTATCAGCGGCTACCAGCTTTTCCATGGCGGCAAGAATGGCGTTGCGGTAACGGGGACTGTCCGGGTCAAAAACCTGTGTTTGTTCGTCGAATTTGGTTGGCAGATCCAGATGCCCGACGATTTTTACCTTGGGCTGGGCAGCTACCGCATCGTATTGGGCGAAATAGGCTTCGACAAAAGCATCGGCATCACCGCCGTATTCCTGCGCGAGCACCTGCTGCGTGACGGAGAGCGAGAAGTCCACACAGGGGGCAGGCTGCTCCGGCGGGCTAGGCAGATAGTGCACCGAACCGATTGCGTATTCAAAGGGAGAAAGATCGATGGGAGAAAGAATATCCCATTCCACTCCGCTGAACACTTCCATCCGGCCGGCGAATTCTTCGCGCAGGGCTGACATTTCAGCCAGATAGCTGCGTATCCGCGCTTCGTGTCCCTCCCAGCGGCCATCGTGGCGCGTCGGCGCATGCAGGCTGATGCCAATGCTGCGCAGCCCGGCTTCCATGGAAGCAGCGATCATTTCCCGCGGAGTGGCTTTTCCGTCGTCGTAGGTGGTGTGAGCGTGCAGATTCTGAAAAAACATAGAGCACCTCGTTGTGTAAGAATGGATTTCATTATAGCATAGAAAACGGCAGAAGACTATTGCGGATGCTTGCTTTTCCAACAACCATCCATTATACTTGAACGTATCCTTTTTGTCGGGGGTGGGATGAATGAAACGGTACATCGGCATTGATCTTGGCACCACCAACAGCGTGATCTGCTCCTATGACGGGCAGAGGGTACAGGTATGGAAAAGTCCAGAGCAAAATGACGTGACCCCTTCGGCCATCTGTGTGGACCGCAGGGGTAATCGTTATTATGGCCGCCGCGCCAGCGAAATGGCGCCGACCAGCCAAAACAACGCCGCGCTGCTGTTCAAACGGTACATGGGCACGCAGACGCGCTTTCCGCTGGAAGCGGCGGGCGTGACCCTCACGCCGGAGGAGTGCAGCGCGGAGATCCTGAAGGTGCTGCTGGGATATCTGCCGGAGGATGTGCGTGCGGATGCGGAAACCGCAGTGGTCATCACCGTTCCGGCTGCGTTCAACCAGATGAAGAAGGACGCCACGCTGGAAGCGGCGCAGCTGGCGAATATCCGGAATGCGGCGCTCATGCAGGAGCCTGTGGCTGCTGTGATGAGCGTGATGCGGCATTTTTCCGGCGACGGGTTGTTTCTGGTTTATGACTTGGGCGGCGGGACGTTCGATGTATCCGTAGCAGAGAGCGCGGACGGACAGGTCAGCCTGCTGGCGCAGGGCGGCCGGGAAATGTGCGGGGGCCGGGACTGGGACAGGCTGCTGTTTGAACGGATCATCGCGCCGTGGCTGCACGCGCATTTTCAGCTGCCGCAGGGCTTTGAGCGGCAGGAGCGCTACCAGCGACTGCGCAGGCTGGCGCTATTCGCAGCCGAACAGGCCAAGCTGGAGCTGTCCGCTATGCCGGTGGCGGTCATCCGCATGGATGAAGAAAGACTGCATGTGCAGGATGAGGATGGAAAAGAAATCTATCTGGAGATCGACATTGCACGCGGACAGCTGGACGAGCTGATCGCCCCGATGATCGACGAGACAGTGGAGACCGTGCGCGCAACGTTGGAGCAGAGCGGCCTGTCGGCCGGGCAGGTGCAGCGCATCGTGTTCATCGGCGGCCCCACTGCCTACAAGCCGCTGCGCGACCGGGTGTGTATGCAGCTGGGCGTTTTGGGCGACAACGAGCTCAATCCCATGACCGCCGTGGCCGAGGGCGCGGCCGTCTTTGCCGAATCCATCGACTGGCAGAGCGAACACCGCAACCGAAAGCCTGCCACACAGGCGGCGGAGGGAACGGCGAAGATCACCTTCCGCTATGAGGCGCGCTGCGCTGCGGCAACGGCCCGCGTTGCTTTTCGCGTGGAAGAAGCCCGCAAGCATACGGTGGAGATCACCAGCACGGATACGGCGTGGACGAGCGGGCGCGTGGCGCTTGAGGACGGCACGGCGTTGGAGCTGCCCCTTGACCTCCAAGGGGAAAACCATTTTGAGGTAGCGGTGTATGACAATCACGGTCGGCCTGTCGCGCTGCGGGAGCACCACATTGCCGTACTGCGCACGCTGGCTTCGGTCAGCAGCATTCCGGCATCGTACTCCGTGGCGCTCAAGGCGCTGGATCGGCTGGGCGGCACGGCTGTGCCGGTGTATCTGGTGCGTGCGAACGATCCGCTGCCCAAAACCGGTACGCTCACGCTCAAAGCTGGTCAGGCGCTGAAGGCCGGTTCTGCCGATGCGCTGGTGTTCACCCTGTGGGAGGGCGACATTCCGCAGCCCATTGAGGATAATCGCTATATCGGCACATACCGCATTCCCGGCAGCAGCATCGATAGTGGCGTGATCCCTGCGGGGGCGGAGATCATCTGCCGATACGAGATGGCGGATTCCGGAGCGCTGCATCTGGGCGTAACAGTTCCCTGTATCGGCGCGGATTTTGGCGAGCGCAATTTCTATTCCCGTCAGGATGGACAGGTGGATCTGCACGACACGGAGCAGATCCGGCGCGACGGCCTTGCACTGCTGGGACGGCTCAACCAGATCGCCGCCTGCATCAGCGATCCGCGTCTGGCCCGTATCCGCGCCAAATGCATGGCGGCGATCCATGTGGGCAGCGATGCAGATTCGGAGGAGGCGCAGGCGGCCTGCAATGATCTGCTGGAAGCGCGCAAGCTGATCGCGCAGCTGCGGCAGATGGATCTGGACGGCGCGGCGGCGCACTTTGATGAAAAGGTGCGGCAGTATGCGCAGGAATACGAGCGCGAGGACTATCAGAACCTGATGCGCACCGCTCAGCTGGCTATTGCGCGCGGCAGCGCTGATTTTGAGGACATCCTGTCCGAGCTGCGCCGCAAGAGCTTCTCCATCCTGTGGAAGCAGGACTGGTATGTTATCGAACTGTTCAAACGGCTGACAGGATCCCCCTCGGGTTATACCGATCTGGCGCGCTATGAGGAACTCAAGCGCAGCGGCGACGAGCTGATCCGCAACGACTGGATCGGCAAACTGCGCGGGGTGGTGAATGCGCTGAGCGAACTGCGCGCTGCAGCCGTGAACACTGAGGAAATGATGGAAGAAGTCAACGTGGTCAGGGGGTGAACCAATGGAATATACGATCGGGCTGCCTGCCGGCACGCCGCTTCCGGGCGGCGGCATGGTGGGTGATACCGTGGCGCAGGGGGCGGACTGGCAGCTGATGCGCACGCTGAACGGCAGCTATGTGCTGGCAGCCCGGCCGGAGCTGCACGAGCGCTGGGTGCAGGACGGTTATCTGCAGGAAGGGCAGATGGAGCCGCTGCAGACGGCGCAGGGACGATGGTATCTGTTTGTCAGCCGGTACGGCTATCTGGCCTCCTCCGTTCAGCAGGGGCCCTATCCCACACAGGCGGCGGAGGCGCATCTGTTTGCCATGACGCTGAACACGGTACGCCAAAAGCTGGGGCGGGATGTTTCCCTGCATGATGCACTGTATCTGGAGCAGCTGTCCGTGCTTTTGCCAACCTACACGGCAGGAGCGATGGATGACGCCACGGTGCTGGGCCGCTGGCTGACCGGCGGCGTGGAGCTGTCGGCGCATTCATTCGAGCGGCTCTGTGCGTTGTCGGCATGGATGCCGCGCAGCGAGACGCAGCGCGTGGTGGATGCCGCCGGGCTGGAAAAGCCTTCGCCCGAACAGCACCCGAGCGGCGTGGCGGAGAATGCGCACTTCTGCCTGCCGGGACGGCCTGAGCTGGCACAGTTCTTCAACGAAAACATTGTGGAGGTGCTGGCGAACGAGGCGGAGTACCGCCGCATGGGCATTGATTTTCCGGGGGCGACCGTGCTCTATGGCCCGCCGGGCTGCGGCAAGACCTTTGCCGTGGAACAGCTGGTCGCGTTTCTGGGCTGGCCCTGCTATCAGATGGACTCCTCCACGATCGGCAGCAACTATATTCACGATACGGGCATGCGCATCGCCGCACTGTTTGACAAGGCTGTGAGATCTGCCCCCGCAGTGATCGTGATCGACGAGATGGAGGCTTTTCTGACCAGCCGCGATAGCAATGCGCACGATGTGAACCGCGTGGAGGAGATCGCAGAATTCCTGCGCTGCATTCCGGAGGCTTCGAAAAACAGGGTGCTGGTCTTTGGCATGACCAACCGGCTGCAAGCCATTGATCCCGCCATCCTGCGGCGCGGGCGTTTTGATCACCTGATCGAGGTGAAAATGCCCACGGCGGACGAGGTGGAGGAACTGCTGCAGTTCCGGCTGGAAGCGCTGCCGGTCGCCAGCGGCGTGAACGTGCGCCGCCTTGCGCAAAGGCTGGAGGGCAGACCGCTCAGCGACGTGACCTTTGTGCTGAAGGAAGCCGGTCGGCTGGCCGTGAAACGCCGCCAGCAGGAGATCGGCGAAGAAACGCTGCACGCAGCTTGCGACCTGCTGCCGGATGGCAAACCGTCCAGCCGGCGCCGGATCGGCTTTTGATGAAAGAAAGGGGGAGTGGGACGGCATGACGGAAAACCCCTTTGCCGTATTGGGCGCGACCCCGGCGGATCCCCGTTCGGCCCTGCAAGCACTGCGGAAAAAGGCTTCCCTGCAGCTGGGGCAGGATGCGGCGGAAGCAGCCTATGCTGCGCTGATCAAGCCTGAAAGCCGGCTGGCTGCCGAGCTGCGATGGGGACAGGCCCCCGAGCCGCTGGCATGGTTCAACCATCTGCTGGATGAAAAAGAAAAGCCTTTGCTCAGCCAAGTCTGCGAGCGCTGGGGCGCGATGGACGCGGCGCAGCTGCTGGCGGCGATCAACGCCGCGCGCACACAGGGCGGTTGGAGAGACGTGCAGCTGGAAGAACTGCGCGATGGCCTGAAAACATATGGCGATGAGATCGCAGCGGCGTTGGATGAACGCTTTGCGCCAGACGCTGCGGCCATGACGGCGCTGGTGCAGCGCTATGCTGGCGGCGAGCCGAACTACGCGAACAACGAAATGGTGGAACGGCTGGTAGCGCGATATGAGCTGCGCGCCCGTGCGGAGGCCGACAGGCTGCGGGAAGCGCTGCTGGAACAGGCGGCTGCCTACAAGGCTCCTCATGCGAGCAGCTGGAAGGCATGGAAGGTGCGCAAAATGTGCAGACGGCTGCGCAGCTGGAACGCCTGCACGCGCCCCGTGCGCGGGCTGCGATCTGCGCGCGGTCTACGCTGCGTGGAAAGCGAAGCGCTGGCGGATGAGATCCGCCTGTTTATGGCAAGCGGCTTCAATCGCTTCAGACTGATGCGCGAAACGCGGCGGCTGATCCGCTGTCTGCGTGAATGCTTTGCGGAATATGAAAAACTGCAAAGGCAGCTTGAAGAAGATGAGCAGGTTGTGTTGAGCGCGCAGAAAGCGCAGTACAAGCCGAACGATGATGACGCTCCCGCCTGGATGCCGCCGCTGGGGCTGATCGCGGTGCTGCTGGCGGCTTTGCTGGTGCTGTTCGGCAGCTCCCGTGCAGAGACGTTGCCCATGCAGAAAGCAGCGTTGGAAACGACACTTTTCCATGCCGTGCAGCCCGAAAGATGATCCCCCAAGAAAACAACAAAGCGCCGGATGTTTCCAGAGAAAAGGAAACGTCCGGCGCTTTTGGCGCTTCAGGGCTCACAGGGTTCCAGAAAGCTGTGCCAGATATACCCGGTCAGCATGTCGCTGCCATCCCGATACCACACGCGTACCCAGCCGTTTTCGGGCCCGCATTCATCCACCAGCAAAACGACGGTCTCACCGGCATTCATGCGTGCCAGCGAGGGCGAGGCTTTGCTGTCCTGCTTGCGCAGGTTCACCCAATCCACGTTGGCTACCTGCAGCAGGGTGGGATCCCACGCGGCATTCCCCATGGTCACTTCGCGGATCGCTTTGCTGCGCTCGCTCAAAACGCCGTCCTGCTCGTAATACCAGCTTTCCGGGTACGCTTCATCCCAGCAGCGCATAACGTCTGTGCCGTACAGCAGCACCGTTTCGCCGATCATTTCCTTGCCTGCGTCGTAAATGTCCGCCACGGAACGGACGGTCAGACCGTACCGGCCTTCCCACCCGTAGACGATGTTTGTGCGGTAGCGGTAACCGTCAGCCACGGAGGAAAGGAGCGTGCCGGTTTCCGGATCGAGCTGGTAATTGCACAGCTCCAGCTGACTGCTTTCAAAAGAAAAGCATTTCGTTTCAGACTGCCACGCAGGGAATTGCTCCACCGGGCGGAAGCAGCCGACTGCTTCGTCCCACAGGGACAGCGTGCTGAATACATTGCGAGCGCCCATGGCCGTCAGCAGCACCAAATCGTTATATCCGTCAAAATTCATGTCCTCCAGCCGAATGAAGGGACAGAGCTGTTCCGTCGCTTCGGAAGAACGCCATGTCAGCTGCTGCGGGGCGCGGCCATCTTGTGCGGTGATGGATACCTGCAGCAGCTTTTCGCGCGTCAGAGTATCCTCGCGTTCCCAGGTATCTGTCACGGTGAAGGTGAAGGAAGGCAGATCCGGATGTACCTGCCCGGTATACTGCAGGGCTGCTTCGGCCCATGCGGAAAACGGCAACAGGAGGGAGAGCAGCAGAAACAGATAAGCCATTTTTTCATTCTCAGTTTCTCCTTGCATACAGCGTCAGTCCGAAACGATCGCGCAGTACACTTCCCCGGTTAGCGCGTCAATGTACATCAGTCCGACTGGTTCCCACAGCGTTGTGGTGACGAGCGCCTTGTAGGTTTCGCGCTGCTCCTGCGGATGCGCGCTGGCTGCGTCGTAGTGCATGATGCAGACGGTACACAGCCCTTTGCTGTTCAGTGCCCGACTGAACGCAGGGGCGGAAGCAACATAGGCTTTGGCAATCAGAAAGGCTTCGTCGGCAGAGATCGCACCGGAGGAGGGCAGCGTCCACACGCCGGGCAGCATGTCGGCCTTTTCTTCCAGCGTGGCGTTCCACACCGCTGAAAAGCTGTCCGGGAAAGCCGTTCGCGGATCGTCCGAAGCGTAAACCGAGCAATGTGCGCAGGGCATCCAGCCGCCGCCGTACAGGCTTTGCAGGGAATCGAATGGATAGATCGTTTCGTATGGATCAGGCACTGCCCAGTTACGCCATGTGCAGTAAGGATCGCGATGGAGGCTGTGATCGCCGGAATCGCCAAACCAAAGGGCGGCTTGGGCGGAAGCGGACAAGCACAACAGCATCAGCGCGCACAGCACGGACAGGCGCGTGCAAGGGTTTCTTTTCTTCATGGCAGCGTCCTTCTTTCCGTTTTTTGGTTCTGCCTTTATTCAACGATTGATGATAGCGGATTCTTCCTCATTTTACAACACCGTTACATCTGCAAAATCAAAACGATGCTATAATGAAAGGCAGGAGGGGAGATCGCTATGGCTTGTATTCTTTTTGCGGATGACGACGCCGCCATCCGCGCCATGCTGGCGCGTCACCTGCAGCTGGCCGGGCATGAATGCCTCACGGCGCACAGCGGCGCGGAGGCGCGCGCCCTGCTGGAAAAGCACGCGGTGGACGTGGCGTTGCTGGATATCATGATGCCGTGCGAGGACGGATTTGCCCTTGCGCCTGCATTTTTGGAAAAGGGCATTCCGGTGCTGTTCCTTACGGCGCGCACCGCTGTGAGCGACCGCGTGTACGGCCTGCGGCTGGGCGCGGATGATTATATCCTGAAACCCTTTGAACCGGCGGAATTGCTGGCGCGCATCGATGTGATCCTGCGCAGGACGCAAAAGAAGAACTATCAGGACGCCGTTCTGACGGTGGATTTCAGTGCGCAGAGCGTGACAGCGCATGGCCAGCCGGTGACGCTCACCGCCATGGAATACGGCTTGCTGACGCAGCTGGTGCAAAACGAGGGCGCTGTGCTCAGCCGGGAAAGGCTGCTGGCGCAGGTATGGGGCTGGGATTATGCGGGCGAAACGCGCACGGTGGATGTGCATATCCAGCGCTTGCGCGCCAAGCTGGGGGCTGAACTGATCGAGACTGTCTACAAACGGGGCTACCGCTACACACGGAGGGTCAACGAATGAAACGCCGTCTTACCCGATGGATGATCCTGCTGTTTGCGCCCACGCTGATGGTACTGTCCATCTTCATGAGCAAATACAGCTTTGAAATGGCCATGCGCCGTGAACAGGAGCGCGTGCAGCTGACCGAAGCGCTGATCGCCATGCAGCTGCAGGAAACGGTTTCTGCCATGGAATACGAGGAAATCGTACAGGCTGCGCGGCAGTACCGGCGCGCCTATGCGGCGCAGGGCATTGAGCTGATCTTCTGCTACAACCGTCTGCCGCTGGGCGAGGCAACGCTGCCCAACCGCAATTACGACGCGCTGCTGACAGGTGGGCGCAAGGCCATGCTGGACACGCTGTCCTCTCCGCAGCAATATGTGATCGCAGAACCGCTGACAAAACAGGTGACGATGCTCCTGCTGCGCGATGTGAGCGACCTGTATGAGATGCGTGCGGAGCTGGTGAAAACCTTTTTGCTCGTTTCGCTGCTGGGCTCGGCGCTGATCGCGACGGCAAGCCGGATGATCGCCGGACGCTTTGTACGCCCCGTGGAAGAACTGACCAAAGCGGCTGAAGCATTGGCCGCAGGCGGGAGCGCAGAGCAGCTTCCCGTACGGCGCGGGGATGAGCTGGGCGTGCTGGCACGCTCGTTTGACGATATGCGCAGCGCCGTGCAGTCCCGCGAGGAGGCGCTGCGCGAGGAAGCCGCCAGACGGCAGGCCATGCTGGACGCGCTGGCGCATGAGATGCGCACGCCGCTGTGCTCGCTGCTGGGCAATGCGCGGCTGCTGCAGATGCCTTTGTCGGAGACGGAGCGCAGCGAGATTGCCGAAACGATGGCAAGCGAGATCAAACGGCTGTCCGTGATGGATGAGCAGCTGATGAAATTGACGCAGCTGCGCAATGAAACGCCTGAATGGGAACAGGTGGCGCTGCGCCCGCTGCTGTGCGAAACCGCCCGGCGCGTGCAGGCGCAGGCCAATGGCGTTGCCCTCCGGGTGGCGGAGGCGGACGGCGTGGTGACGGGCGACCGCGAACTGCTCGCACTGCTTGCGGATAACCTGACTGTCAATGCCGTGCGTGCTTCCGCACCCGGACAGACCGTAACGCTGACTGCACACTGCGGCGGATTCACCGTGGCGGATGAGGGCGTAGGCATGACGCAGGAGCAGCTGGCCCATATCTTCGAACCGTTCTATAAGGCGGATAAGGCCCGTGCACGCGCGCAAGGTGGCGCGGGGCTGGGGCTGACCGTCTGCCGGCAGATCGCGCAGATGCACCATGGCGAACTGCGCGTTTCTTCCACGCCCGGTCAGGGAACGCAGGTGGATTTTACAACCTTGTTACACGCTGTTGCAGACTTTGTTACACCCTTTGCCGTATCCTGTCCTCAGGAGGTGAGTCATCCATGAAAACCAAACGATGGATGAGCATGCTGGCAGCGCTGGCGCTGCCATGGGCCGCACAGGCCGAAACCACAACGCTGCAGGAAAATGTGGCGATCGTACTGCCAACGCTGGCTCCTGTGCCCAGTGTAACGGTAGTGGCGCAGGAGAACGAATACGCCATTGATCTGGAAGCGTACTATGCGGGCGACTACGCATCGTCGGTATACAGCTATCAGATGCCGGCGCTTACGCCGGAGGAGCAGGAGCGCGCGCAGACGGCCCAAGCCCGCTACGATGCAGGAGAACGCCCGGCGCATCACATTCTCCATCCCATTGAGAATGTGAGCATCGGCGTGTACGAACTGCCGCCGGAGCAATACCAGGGCGAGACGGTGTTTGTGCTGCTGCCCTGCAGGGAACTGACGGATGAAGAGCTGCTGCAACTGGTTGACGCCTATGCAAAGCTCGGCCAGCGCTTTGACCCTGCCGGGCTGAGCTGGCGCAACTGTTCACGCGGCGGGAGCATAGAGTGTACGCGCGCCTTTGCAGGGGACGAGCGGGAACGGTATGCTTCGCTGATGGATCTGTATCGGCGCAGCTTGCTGCAGCCGTCATCGCCTATGAGCGCATTGCCCTGCGACGATGGCTTCGGGTTGATCCGATTGAACGCAGAGAAATTCTCCGGCATGACGGAGTTCCGTTTCTTCCCCGCAAGGCGGCTGACGGATGAAGAATTGCTGCACCAAAGCAATATAATCCGAACCAGATCTTCCCTGTGGGAGACGGGTTCGGATTATTTGTTTATTTTGGGAAGTTTGAGGAAACTCACTTCAAAAACGGCATCATTAAGCGTTCAAACTCCAAGCCAAGAGGCCCACGAAAAAAGAAGCCAATTTAGGAGGATGCTATTATGGATAAGATGATTTCTTGTGGGTTTAACATGGACACCGCTTGTGTCGAGGTCAAGTACGCCGACGGAAGTATGCTTGCAATTAACTGCACGGGTGTCGAAAACGAGGTTGCCCGGGATATGTATGAGGCCAGCGAGCTGGAGTGGCTGGTATACAACGCTCCGGTGGACTATGTGAATCTGCTTCTTCATGGTGATATTCGGAAATATCTCAAAAATGTTACAGAATATCACTCACTGGATTAAAGGCTTAGAAAGGGGGGCTATCTGTAACTCCCATCTAATTATTCCTGATAAATTAAGAAAGCCCTAACATACCAGAAAGGTCATAATAAATTGTATATACTTCGGTATAGTAGGCATAACTTGGATTATAATTGATGATCGAATCATACAGCCTGCTATCCTCATTTGAGTTTATAAAGGTGTTATACAGCTTTTTAATTGCCAAGTCGACAGAAGTTCTGCTGGAAATCATTTTGTGAGATTGAACCTGCATAATTCCAAGTGACATGGTTTTATTCCAGAAAAATAGCTTCACAATATACTCTACACCCCTTATTGCTTTTGGACGGCAATGGTCTTCGTATATCATTATGGCGTATAGTAAACAAATAAAGTGTTTGCGTGAACGATCATCATCAAATTTGTAATTGTCTCTTAAAGAAATATCAATTTGTGCACCATAAATCCATTTGAAATGATTGTAACGTTTCAATATCGTTTTTACTCTTTTCTGGGAAGGAAAAACAGAGTAACCTGAAAGGGTCGATTTGGAAATATCCCATGCAAGTTTAGCCAAATACGAAATTGCTGCGAACCAAAATGCATCTCTGAATTCTGTTTGTTCAATAAATATGCTTTCGCCAGCTTCAATCAGTGGTCTGATGATTACAAACAACGTGCCTTCACCAAGCAATAGTGATATAAGCATAGAAGTTAACTCGTATTTCCAGTTTGTGAAATCAGATATGTTCCAAATTACAATGCGGACAACGCGAAGTAACCAGTATAATGGGACTACCAGCCATAAGTTAACTGCAATATTATCCAAAGATAATTGCTGTAGAATAGCGGCTGCTATTGCAATCAAAAGTGCAGGATGAACGATTTTTTGAAAAAAATGGTCTGCAAAATTAGCGGTACTGATCCTGTCAAAACTGAAAGAGGCATAGTTAAATAGACCCTTAGAGTTGCTTTTAAGTTGTCCCAGAAGTCCATTCCCCCAATATAACAAAAGTGCAAGGATGATATTGGACATAAGTATAGTTTTATTCATAAATCTCCTCCGTTTTTTAAAATTATATCATCAAAGGCAGAGAAAGGAAATATGAAGAACGAAATTTCCGGTAAAAACATGACCAATAATCTCAGCGGAATTATGAATAACTCCCTCCAATGTAATGTAAAAAGCAACGGTTGTAGAGTATTTCAATACTGTGCCAGAATAGTATCCATTGAAAATTAGCGAGAAGGACGTTATTTACCACAACGGGGAAAACCACGTACGGGAAATCCAGACGTGGTAAACCCAGACGTGGAAAAACCAGATACGGTTTCTCCACGTCTGGAAAATCCCCCACAATTAAATATACAAGAATCAAATACGCATAAATCAAATAATAATCTATCAATAACACAGTCATTCTTTCTATCAGGCTGGAACGATGGAAAGAACTTTCGGATTCACGCATTTAGAAAGCCGTTTTTCCGCATCCGAAGGAAATCGTATTCCCTGATTCAAAAACGGGCTGCAAAGGCCTTGCCAGTGGCCGAGAATTTGCCTCTTAAATGCGTGAGTGGAAGCGCCAATTGCATGAGAAAAGGGTGCCGTCAATTTGACGGCACCCTCAGACCGCTGAAAAACGCCATGTTTTCAAGAGAAAGCATGGCGTTTTAGTAT
>CAZDEF010000048.1:0-19307 GCA_964504385.1 uncultured Oscillospiraceae bacterium | reverse complement strand
TAATGACCTCCTGTCGTGCTTTCTATTCTACAACAGGAGGTCGCTTTTTTACTTGTCTGTTCTTTCGGATACAGTTCAAACAAAAGCGAAACGCAGACCTTATTGGAGCTTCTGAGCGAATTGTCCGACCACCGCGTTGAAAATGCGATCAAACACAACCTGGTCGACATTCTGGCAATCGGGATCCTTGCGATCCTTTGCAACGCGAATACTTTCGTGGGCATGCAGCTATTTGGCGAGACGCACGAACAGGAGTTAAGAGCGCTTTTGGAGCTGCCGCAGGGGATCCCATCGTATGATGTGTTTGGCGATGTATTCAGCCGATTGGATACGGCGGCGCTTGAATGCTGCTTTGAAGATTGGATCGCCAGAATGAATGGCGCTTTGGAACGAAAACATATAGCGATCGATGGCAAAACCATCCGTCGCAGTCAGCGCGAAAAGCATAAAGCCAACCATATCATCACTGCCTATTCCAGTGACATGCAGCTCGTGCTTGGGCAGCTGTGCACAGAGGAAAAAAACAATGAGATCACAGCCATTCCCTACCTTTTGGATATGCTTACGCTGCGCGGCAGCAGCGTAACCATTGACGCAATGGGAACGCAGAAAGCCATTGCGCAAAGAATTGTGGATCGCGGAGGCGACTATATAAGAGTCAGTTGACAGTGTGCGGCGCATCCACCAGCAGCATGGAAAAGGCACATGGTCGGATCGGCAAACGGGAATGTTGGCTGATTTCTGATTTGTCGTGACTGGAAACGCGCAAGCGCTGGGCTGGTTTGGGCGGCGCAGCGCTCATACGCAGTACCCGAACGCTGCCGGATGGTCAAAGCTCTATCACAGATCGATACTATCTATGCAGTCATTCTGACATATCTGCTAAGCGGCTGCTCCAGCTTCAGCGCGCACACCGGGCCATTGAAAATAAGTTGTACCGGATGCTGGATGTTGTCTTCGCCAAAGACGACGCTCATGTGAGGTCAGGGCCTGCTGCCGTCGTTCTCAACATTCTGCGCAAAATGGCGCTGACTCTGCTTAAATCAGATTCTTCTGTTAAAGACTCCATCGCATCTAAGCGGCTCCGCTGCGTTTGGGATTTCTCCTTTGCTCTCCGCCTATTTGCTGGCTTGGGTTCGTAAGCGATTGCCCTGTTTTTGTATGCGGAATGCTTGAATAATCACGCTGTTCATGCTATACTGGAAGTGATGTCCCGATGGGGCAAAATTCTAAAAATTCTAAGGAGGAACCACCCACATGAAGAAGTTTCTTGCTCTGCTTCTTGCCATGATGATGGTCGTGTTCACCTTCGGCGCCGTGGCCGAAACCGTGAATCCCGATGACATCTCTGACGAGTGCGTCTCCGAGAACGGCACCTATCAAATCGCTTTCGTTACCGACGTGGGCCAGCTGAAGGACAAGTCCTTCAACCAGGGCACCTGGAACGGCGTGAAGGCTTATGCCAACGCGAACGGCATGACCTACAAGTACTATCAGCCCGCCAACGGCGACCAAGCCACTGACGACGACCGCTATGATGCCATGAAGGCTGCCGCCGAGAACGGCGCTGAAGTCATCGTGTGCGCCGGCTTTATGCAGGGCACCGCTCTGGAAAAGGCCGCTAAGGAATTCACCAACGTGAAGTTCGTGTTCATCGACGGCTGGCAGCTGGGCCTGACCAACGTGGCCCCCATCGCGTTCGCTGAAGAGCAGTCCGGTTATCTGGCTGGCTACGCGATCGTGAAGGACGGCTTCACCAAGATCGGCTTCGCTGGCGGCGGCGGCGGCACCAACCCCGCTTGCTGCCGTTACGGCTACGGCTTTGCGCAGGGCGTGAGCGCTGCTGCCAAGGAAATGGGCGTGCAGGCTGAGCTGAAGTACTCCTGGCAGTACGGTGCTTCCTTCAGCGCTTCTCCCGAACTGCAGACCATGATCAGCGGCTGGTACGAGACCGGCACCGAGATCGTGTTCGCCTGCGGCGGCTCCATGTTCGCTTCCATCGTGGCTGCTGCTTCCGCCAACGACGCCTTCGTGGTGGGCGTGGACGTTGACCAGAGCTACGAATCCGAGACCGTGATCACCTCCGCCCTGAAGGGCCTGAGCGCTGCCACCGAGTGGGCCATCGCCAAAAACTACAATGGCGAGTGGGACACCGTGGGCGACGTGGCCACCAGCCTGGGCGCCAATGACAACGCCGTTGGCCTGCCCACCGATACCTGGCAGTTCGAGAACTACACCGTGGCTGAGTACGAAGCCCAGCTGGCCGCCATCAAGGACGGCAGCCTGGTCATCGCGAACGACGCGCTGGTGGATGGCGAAGTTGCCAACGCTGGTCTGGAGAACGTGACCATCCTGTACGAATAAGGAATCAGATCCTGAATCGTTGCTCCGCGTGCCGAAAGGCACGCGGAGTTTTTGCATTACTGTGCAGAAACAGGCCCGACGCAGCGTTTCTTGCTGCGCCGGGCCTGTTTGCTTTTTTGAGGGAGGAAAGGTCATTTCCTGCGCACGTCCACCCGCCCCGCCGCTTGCTTGGCGGCAACGGAAACCGTGTATTCGCCGTCCTGGGGAACGGTCAGGTCGAATGCGCTGCACAGGCTGCCATTGCCACTGTACAGGCAGACGCCGCTGCTGCGGATCTCCAGCTGCAGTTCGCCCTGCGCGGGCTCCAGCTCAATGT
This sequence comes from uncultured Oscillospiraceae bacterium, assembly GCA_964504385.1. Taxonomy (GTDB): domain Bacteria; phylum Bacillota; class Clostridia; order Christensenellales; family Aristaeellaceae; genus Limiplasma. The sequence continues at coordinate 16,627 of CAZDEF010000048.1, read as the reverse complement.
GCAGCACGTTGCCGGCCTGCAGGGTGAGGGTGTGGCTGTCCGTGCCGTTCATCTCCTGAATGTCCAGTGTGTAGACGTCCGCGGTTTTCACGCGGCTGCCATTGAAAACCGGCGCTTTGCGTGCGGCCGATAGCAGGATCGCGGCGCAAAGCGCGGCCAGTATCAGCACGAGCGCTGCAGCCCAGATCTTTCGTTTGATGGGGATGCACCTTCTTTCATCGGGGTGAACGCTTGTATTGTATACGCATCCGGGCCGATTGTCAAAAAAAGAGAGCGCCCGGTCTTGCTTGAACCGGACGCTCGGCTGCGCTGCTCAGCGCATGATCTCAAGGAAACGGGCCAGCAGCTTCACCGTGTTTTCAATGTTGCCGCCATTGGCCAGCACGCTCAGCACCGTGCACTCGGGCTGAATGTCGTACTGCAGGAAGCCGGACAGTTCGCTGGCCGGAATGCCATACAGCACTTTTTCGCCCGTCTCTTCGTTCTTGGCATAGCCCTTTTTGAGGTTCAGCCCCTCTACGTTGAGCGTGCCGTCATCCACATAGGGCTGCAGATCGACCATGGAGCCCTGCCCCGCGTAGGAGGAAAAGTTGTCCTCTGAGAGCATGTACAGGTCGCCCTGACCGGCAGCCATCCACACCATCAGCTGCATGGGGCCGTAGGTCTCATCCATGCCGACAATGGTGAAGGTGGTCTCCTCCATATCGGGGAAGCACTGCTCCTTGGCCTCCGTTAGCAGCTGTTCGGCGTAGGCCTGCGTGTTCACGCTGGAAGGGCCTTCGTAGTACCATTCGATCTTCAAATGCTCGGGCGAACGGTAGTGCGTGGTGGTATACAGCAGATTCCAGCCAAAGATGGCGCACACCAGCAGGAGGGCATACTGCCACCAGTAATAATGAAAATGCGTGCGGATCCTGTCGCGGGTGATGGAAAATTTCGGGGTCATAGCAGCCTCCTGAAGCAGAAGTAAAGAAAGGCTCCCGGAAAGCGGGAACGCTATCAGTATAGCACATCCCGCAAACGATTTCCACCATCCATGTGTAAACGTGCTGTGAACAAAACGCGGCGCGCTGTTTTGGAAACATCAGCTTGTATACATGCTGCTTTTCCGTGATCTCGCATAGCAAAAGCAAATATTCCAAGCAAGCAGAACAAAACATCTCCTAAATGTATACAAGCTGTTGACATTCCGACTGGAGAGGATGTATGATAGGAACTGAAGTAACCGATGAATGCAGAGGCGTGACATGACCCAGAACCGATTGCCCGATCCCGACCAGATGTACCAGACGCTGGCCAACGAGATCCTCCGCTTTGAGATCAAGCCCGGCGACTCGCTGAGCGAAAACCAGCTGTGCCAGCGGTTTGGCCTTTCGCGCACACCGGTGCGCAGCCTGCTGCAGCGCCTGCAGGAAAACGGCCTTGTGCAAATCATTCCGCACAAGGGCAGCATCGTCACGCGGCTGGACTATAACGTAGTCAACCAGCTCATCTACGAACGCGTGGCGGTGGAAACCATGGTGCTGCGCGATTTCATCCGCACCTGCAGTCCGGCGGATGTGGAGACCGCCCGCTTCGCCATGACGCAGCTGCAGCAGATCGCGCAGGGCTATTTCAGCGATCCTGCCGGTTTTCAGGCAGACCGCTTTCTGACCACCGATCTGCGCATGCATGAGATCTGGTTCCGCGCCACGGGCAAAAGCTATCTGTGGCAGAAGCTGTCGAGCGTGGAGAGCAGCTACACGCGCTTTTGCACGCTGGACATCATCGGCGGCAGCAATGTGCCGGATGTGCTGAAGGAGCACGAGGAAATGCTGCGCCTGATCGACGAGCGCGACGAGGCGGGCATCGAGCCGCTGATGACCCGCCATCTCTACGGCGGCGTGCGCCGTCTGCGCGGGCTGATCTACACCCGCTACGCCGATTACTTTGTGCCCCTGCCGCAGGCGGACGGTGAAGCCTGACGGATCCCCGGAAGCATCCGGAGCGCCGGCGGCGCTTTCCGGTGCATCATACATTTCACTTTCCGATCCCACTACTATATCACCCGATCACAAGGAGGAACCACGCCATGGATATCCGCTATTCCTGCAACCAGCGCGACTTCAAGCGCTACACCACCGAGGAGACCCGCAAGGAGTTCCTGATCGAAAAGCTGTTCGTGGCCGATGAAGTGGTGCCCGTCTATTCCCATGTGGACCGCATGGTAACGGTCGGCATCATGCCCGTGAACGAAAAGGTGCCGCTGGACAAGGGCATCGACATCTGGCACAACTTCGGCACCCACTACTTCCTGGAGCGCCGCGAGCTGGGCATGTTCAACGTGGGCGGCGAAGGCGCTGTGACCGTGGACGGCACCGTGTACGAGCTGGGCTACAAGGACTGCCTGTACATCACCATGGGCGCTAAGGAAGTCACCTTTGAAAGCAAGAGCGCCGATGCGCCCGCCAAGTTCTACATCGTGTCCGCGCCTGCGCACACCAGCTACGAGACCCGCCTGATCAAGATCGCCGATGCGGCCAAGAAGCCTCTGGGCGCGCTGGAGACCAGCAACAAGCGCGTCATCAACCAGTTCATCCACCCCGATGTGCTCAAGACCTGCCAGCTGAGCATGGGCATGACCGTGCTGGAGCCCGGCAGCGTGTGGAACACCATGCCCGCCCATACCCACGAGCGCCGCATGGAAGTGTACTTCTACTTTGAAGTTCCGGAAAACAATGTGGTGTTCCACATGATGGGCGAAGGCCAGGAGACCCGCCACATCGTGATGCAGAACGAGCAGGCCGTGATCAGCCCCAGCTGGAGCATCCACGCCGGCGCCGGCACCAGCAATTACACCTTCATCTGGGCCATGGGCGGCGAGAATCAGGCCTTTGACGATATGGACGTCATCCCGACCACGGAGCTGCGCTAAGGCTCGGCCCGATCACTGAAAGGAGCTATCGCTATGGACAATATGTTCTCCCTCGAAGGCAAGGTTGCCCTCGTTACCGGCGCGTCCTACGGCATCGGCTACGCCATCGCCTCCGGCATGGCCAAGGCGGGCGCGACCATCGTGTTCAATGACATCAATCAGGAACTGGTGGACAAGGGACTGGCCGCCTACGAAGCCGACGGCATCAAGGCCCACGGCTATGTCTGCGATGTGACTGATGAAGACGCGGTGCAGGCGCTGGTCGCCCGCATCAAGCAGGAGATCGGCGTGATCGATATTCTGGTCAACAACGCCGGTATCATCAAGCGCATCCCCATGACGGAAATGTCCGCTGCGGACTTCCGCAAGGTGATCGACGTGGATCTCAACGCGCCCTTCATCTGCGCCAAGGCCGTCATCCCGGATATGATCGCCAAGGGCCACGGCAAGATCATCAACATCTGCTCCATGATGAGCGAGCTGGGCCGCGAGACCGTCAGCGCCTACGCCGCTGCCAAAGGCGGCCTGAAGATGCTCACCCGCAACATCTGCTCCGAGTACGGCGAAAAGAACATCCAGTGCAACGGCATCGGCCCCGGCTACATCGCTACCCCGCAGACCGCGCCCCTGCGCGAGCGCCAGCCCGATGGCAGCCGTCATCCCTTCGACCAGTTCATCATCGCCAAGACCCCCGCGGGCCGCTGGGGCAACACCGAGGATCTGGTCGGCCCGGCCGTGTTCCTCGCCTCCGATGCGTCCAACTTTGTCAACGGCCATGTGCTGTATGTGGACGGCGGTATTCTGGCCTACATCGGCAAGCAGCCGTAACGGATCCCCCCAAAAAATTGCAAAAGGGTCTGCCGCAGGAACACTGCAGCAGACCCTTTTTTATGCTTGTTCAGTTGGCTCCGTCCAGCCGATACTCCTCCACGAACCGGTGCTTCAGGCAGCGGCCGGGGTCGTCCTGCCCCAGCGCCCACATCATTTTGCAAACGGCGGCTTCGGTGGTCATGTCGCGGCCGTTGAGGATATAGTCCTTCATCAGGCCGCGCCCCACTTCGTACACGCTCAGGTCGGCCTTTTCATACAGGCACTGGCTGACCACCAGCACATAGATGCCGCTTTCGCCCAGTTCCTCCATGGCGCGCACCAGATTGCGGCGGATGTAATGCAAGCCGCCCAGACCGAAGGCCTCAATCACCAGCCCGCGATACCCGGCTTCCTTGACGAAGCGCAGGATATCCGGCGAGGTGCCGGGCACCATTTTGAGCAGGAACACGCGCGGATCGATGCTGGCGCGCAGCTGGTAGGGCGCGTCTGCATCCAGCGGGGTGATGCGCTGCGGGCTTTCAAACTGCACGCCGTTCACATCGAAGCGGGCGGCGGGCCGGGCGTTGACGCTGGAGAAGGCGGCCATGCTGGAGGTGTGGGTCTTCACGCAGCGCACGCCGGAGATGACCAGATCGTCAAAGCAGACATACACCCCGGGCACGCCGGTCATGGCAGTGGTGAAGGCGCGCAGCAGGTTCAGCCGCGCATCCGTCAGCGGATGGGACAGCGGCAGCTGCGAACCGGTGAGAATGACGGGCTTGCCCACGCCCGCCAGCATGAACGACAGCGCGGAGGCGGTGTAGGCCATGGTGTCGGTGCCGTGGGTGATCACCACGCCGTCGCAGGTCTTCAGTGCTTCGTCGGCAGCCTGCGCCAGCACGCACCATTCCTCCGGCTGCACATTGCTGGAGTCCATCTGGAATACATCGCGCGCTTCCACTTCGCAGGGCAGATCGCTGCCCAGCGCATCCAGCAGATCCTGCGCGCGCAGCGTGGGAGCCAGCCCGCTGGGCGTGGGGGTGCAGGCGATGGTGCCGCCTGTGGCCAAAAGCATCAGTCTCATGGCGATTCCTCCGTTACCACACAGGCGGCGTCCACAGGACGATATGGCCCTGCTGGCGCGTCTGCTTCATGTCGATCAGGCGTTGGTTGCGGCTGCCGCAGAAGGTGAGCTCCAGCGACCGCTCCGCCAGCACGAACGGGCCGTCCACCAGCACGTCGGTCTCGTCCAGCAGGCGCTGCAGATCGGGGTCGGCCTTGGCCTCCTCACTCAGCTTTTCCAGCGTGGAGCCGGAGTACGTCCACACGTTCAGCCCCTTGAGATGGGCGCGCCGCGCCAGCTCGGCGCAGGCGGCGGGCTGGGTGGCCGGTTCGCCGCCGGAAAGGGTGATGCCGTCCAGCAGGGGATTGTTGCTGAATTTCTTTTCTACATCGTCCAGCGTCCACACCGTGCCGCCCTCAAAGGGCTGGCTGGCGGGATTGTGGCAGCCGGGGCAGTGGTGGGGGCAGCCCTGCACGAAAATGGCCGTGCGGAAGCCGGGCCCGTCCACAATGGAATCCGTGACCAGACCGTACAGTGTAATGGTATCGTTCATAGCTCTCCTTCAGTGCTCGTCCCTTTCGGGCACCAGTACAGGCTCGCGCCCTTCCAGACGCAGCCATTTGCGCAGTTCGTGTTCAATGATGTTGGCCGCTGTGACCGCGCCGTTTTCCAGCGCCAAGCGGTCGCCCAGCTCGCGGGCCGCCACGCGGTAGCGCTTGGTAGAGGCCAGCGAGGTGAGGGCCTTGCTCAGCCGGTTCACGGTCAGCTTATCGCGCGGAATGGGCTTGGGGCCGATGCCCAGCTCCTGCACGCGCGACGCCCAGAAGGGCTGGTCGCCGCCGAAGGGGATGACCAGCGTGGGGCAGCCGGCCTGGATGCCCGCCGCCGTGGTGCCTGCACCGCCGTGATGCACCACGGCGCGCACCTGACGGAACAGCCAGTCGTGCGGCACAAAATCCGCCACGCAGATATCATCGCGCTTGGGGATGCTCACGCCGCCCCAGCCGGTGGACAGAATGGCGCGCACGCCGCTGCGCTCCACTGCGTCCAGCACGATCTGCAGCGTGTCGTCCATATCGCCGCTGCACATGGAGCCGAAGCCGATGTAGACGGGCTTTTCGCCCTCCTGCAGGAAGGCGGCCAGCTCGGCGGAGGGCTGATAGTCGCTGTAGCTCTTATCCAGCCAGTAGCCGGTCATGTGGATGTTTTCGCCCCAGTGGGCGGGGCGGGGCATGACCAGCGGGCTCATGGCGTAGAGCACCGGCACGGTGTGGCCGTTGAGCTCGTAGCGCGGCTTGCCTTCCAGCTTGCGGGGCGACATGCCCTTTTCCGCGCGCCAGTCCGCCAGATAGTATTTTTCCATCGCGCTGATCAGCAGGTAGCCCAGCTGATAGCTGGCCAGCTTCCACACCTTGCCGGCGTGCTGGCCGGGCGCGCTGGAAATGGGGGTCTCGGCATTTCTGTCCATGGGAAAGTAGTGCGTCTGAATGAATGGGATGTGCCGCACCTCAGCCAGCGAGTAGAACACCTCGCCCAGATAGGTGCCGATGAGCGCTTCCGCCCCTTCGCAGCCGGTTTCCAGATTGCTGAGGAAGGGATCGATGATATCCACCAGCGAATCCCGGACCTGCTTGAGGAAGCCCACGCCGGTCGAGCCATTCATCAAAGAGGCCATCAGGGCGTGAACGTCGGCGTTGATTGGTTTGAAGTGAAAGCCTTCCCTGAAGGCGGCAGACTCGAATTCGCGGAATGCGCAAATGGTGATCTCGTGGCCGCGCGCTTTTAGTTCGCGTCCCAAAACGAGATAAGGGCGCACATCTCCGGTGGAGCCTACGCAAATCATGTTGATACGCATGGATCGAATTTTTCCTCCTTTGCGGGGAAAGTGAGACAGGTATACAGCATCAGTATACCGCGTTTGCTCATGAAAAGCAATCGCAACGGCTGCAAAGAAAAAGCGTGCGCATTCACACCCGGAACGGCCAAAATTTGGGAGGAGCAAACCGGCATATGTTGACAACCGGCGCAAATGTGTTACTATAGAATCAGCACGGTGAAAGCCACCGTTTGTTTCCTGTGTTCGGAAAAGAAGAAAGGAGAATGATCCCATGAGCAAGTTTGAACAGTCCAGACGTGATTTCCTGCGCATTGCCGGCAAGGGCGTGATGGGCGCCGCCGCCATCAGCGCGATCCCCTCTGTGATGCAGCCGGCGCTGGCGGAGAATGTGGAAGCCCCCGCGTGGCCCTGGGAGTGGAAGAAGCTGGACAAGCAGAAGGTGCAGGAGCGCGCCTACGCTGCGTTTTCCACCCATGGCGGCTGCTGCGCCGGTATCGTGGGCGGCATCCTGGATGAACTGGCCGAGGAATACGGCTACCCCTATAATCAGCTGAACCCCCGCATGTTTGCCAACGGCGCGGGCGGCTATGGCCGCAAGATCCTGTGCGGCGCTCTGGGCGGCGGCTGCGCCGTGCTGGGCCTGTTCTGCGAAGGCAGCGACGCCGGCGCTCTGCGCAACGAGCTGTATACATGGTATGAGAACCACGAGTTCCCGCAGTACCAGCCCGTGGTGGAATCGCCCCTGACCGTGTCCAACTCCATCCTCTGCGCGGATTCCGTGGGCAGCTGGATGGCCGTGACCGGCAAGGAATTCTCCGATCCGGATCGTCTGGCCCGCTGCGCCGGCCTGACCGCCGAAGTGGCCGTGAAGGTCGTGGAGCTGCTCAACATCAAGTACGGCTTTGAAGAAGCGCCTGTTGTGGAAGAGGCTGCCGCTGAAGCGCCCGCTCTGGCTGCCAACGAGCGCATCGGCGTGGGCAAGGGCTTCGAGGGCGAGGTCAAGGTGAAGGTCACCAAGGACGGCGACAAGATCACCAAGATCGACGTGCTGGAGCAGAAGGAATCCATGCCCCAGAGCTCTATGACCGATATCCCCGCCGCTGTGATCGCCGCCCAGTCTGCCGATGTGGACGTGATCGCCGGTTCCACCTATTCCTCCAACGCTGTGATCGAGGCCATCAAGGACGCTCTGTCCCAGTTCTGATCCGCCTTCCCGCGTTGACGCTCCAAACGGAAACGCTGCCCCATCTCCGTAAAACGGAGATGGGGTTTTTGCAATGGCGGCCGAAAGAGGACACCTATATTCATTGCGAAAACATGTCATTCATGCTACAATGCATATAGCGGAAATAGGTTAAGTCCGCAGGAAGAGGGGCTGTACAAATGAAACGTGTGCTGGCTGTGCTGCTGGCGTTTGCACTGTTGTCCGCCTGCGCGGCTGCGGCGGCGGATGCGCCCATTGCGACCTACGTGCTGCCGGACGGCGCGGAGGTGTTTTACCTGAGCGATGCGGGCAGCATGGCGGTCCCGCAGGGGCTGGAGGGTATGTACGCGCTGATGACCAATGCAGCGCAGCGCGGCGATACCTACCTCATCCGCATGGCCAACGGCCGCGCGCTGGCCAGCGTGAGCTGCGTGCCGCTGTATGCATCCGTGACCCCGCAGGAAATGCTGGCGCTGTGGCCGCAGATCCAGCGCAGCATGGAGGAAGAAGGCGCAGTGCTGGACAGCGAAGCGTGCATAGCCTCGATGGAGCCGCTGTACGGCGGCATAAAGATGCTGCATATTCAGGCCCGCCTCGCCGTGGAGGGCGTGTGGCTGCAGGCGGAGGGCTACGCCTTCTGCCGGGAGCGGGAGATGACGGAGCTGTGGGCGGTGTACCCGGAAAGCGAGCTGTACAGCGGCGATGCGTCCGGCGCGGACGAGCTGGCGCGCGACCGGGATGATCTGGCCTTTTTCATGGAAAGCCTGTCCTTCCCGGAAAGCTGGGACGAGCCGGCTGCGGGCGTGCCCTATACGGATCGCGACGGGCGGTTTTCCATGGTGATCCCGCAGGATGCGGTGGCGCTTGACGTGCACAGCACGGAGACGGAGATCAGCGATGTGCGCAGCCGCTACATAGCGGCCAATCCGGAGGGCGCGGAGCGCAGCTTTGATTTCCTGCTGCAGGGCATGATGGAAACGCGCGCGGTGCTGATCTTCACCGGCGATATGCAGGGCGTGATCGACGTGTGCTGCACGCAGAGCGAGCACTTCCGCGACGCCACGCCGGCGCAGCTGAGCGCGCTGTCGCCAGCGATCGAAGAAATGATGGCCGGACAGTTCGAACTGGCGTACTGCTTGATCGATGACGAGCGCGTGTACGTGGACGGCAGGGAGCACGCTGCACTGAACTACTGGCTGCGCAACGGCGAGCATGACCTGATGATGGATCTGCTGGTCTGCGTGCTGGAGGACGCGTGGCTGTGCGAAACGGATATCTGTGTATCCGAGGGCGACCAGACGCTGCGGGAACTGCTGCACGCCTATGTGCAGCAGTCCCTGACCTACACGCCGCCGCAGAATGCGCTGAACGAATGACGGGAGGAAAACCCAATGAAGAAACTGAGTGTGATCGTGCCCTGCTATAACGAGGAAGAGGCCGCGCCGCTTTTTTATGAGGCATTTGTCCGCGAGACCGCCGACATGCCGGTGGAATTCGAACTGATCTTTGTGGATGACGGCAGCCGCGACCGGACGGTGGAAGCCTTTGAAACGCTGGTGAAGCGCGACGAGCGCGTGCATTACCTGAGCTTTTCGCGCAACTTTGGCAAGGAGAGCGCCATGTTTGCCGGCATGGAAGCCGCCACGGGCGACTATGTGGCCATCATGGATGTGGATCTGCAGGATCCGCCCGCGCTGCTTCGGGACATGCTGCGCGGCATTGAGGAGGAGGGCTATGACTGTGTGGCCAGCCGCCGCGTGACCCGCAAGGGCGAGCCGCCCATCCGCAGCTTCTTTGCCCGCATGTTCTACCGGCTGATCAACCGCATCAGCAAAACGGAGATCGTGGACGGCGCGCGCGATTTTCGCCTGATGACCCGGCAGATGGTGAACGCCATTCTGGAGCTGAAGGAAGTCAGCCGCTTTTCCAAGGGCCTGTTCAGTTGGGTGGGCTTCAAGACCAAGTGGCTGGAATATGAAAATGTAGAGCGCGTGGCGGGCGAGACCAAGTGGTCGTTCTGGAAGCTGCTCTTGTATTCCATCGACGGGATCATTGCGTTTTCCACCGCGCCGCTGGCCATTGCATCGGTGCTGGGGCTGCTGTTCTGCCTGATCGCGTTCGTGCTGATCCTGTTCTTCTTCTTCAAGACCATCCTCTTTGGCGATCCTGTGGCGGGCTTCCCGGCCACCATCTGCATCGTGCTGATGCTGGGCGGCATCCAGCTGTTCTGCATGGGCATTCTGGGATCGTACCTGAGCAAGACCTATCTGGAGACCAAGCGCCGTCCCATCTACATTGTCAAGGCGCGGAAATGAAGGCTTTATCAGCCAATTCTAATCTGATGATCATGTTCGCATGTTGCGCGCCTTTTGGGATGATGCTATAATAGCAAGGCATTCCCAAAAAGGAGGAAGCTGTTTTGACCATCAGGGAATATGTCAAACAGAATTTGAATATCCCCAATGTGCTCACCATCATCCGGCTGCTGCTGGTGCCGGTGTACATCGCCCTGTTTGCCATGGGCGAAAAATACTCCGCGCTCACCGTTTTTCTGCTGGCCAGCTTTACCGATCTGCTGGATGGCCGCATTGCGCGCCGGTACAACCTCATCACCGATTTTGGCAAATTGATGGATCCGCTGGCGGACAAGGTGATGGTGCTGACGGCCATGCTGAGCATGTCCGTGGGCAACAAGACCATTCCGCCCGTCATTCCGTGGCCGGCGGTGGCGCTGCTGTTTGCCAAGGAGGCCGTCATGGTGGCGGGCAGCATCCTGATGCTCCGGCGGGAGATCGTCGTGTACTCCACCATGATCGGCAAGGTGGCGCAGTGCTTCTTCATCGCCAGTCTGGTGATGGTGTACTTCCACGACTGGTTCGTGCGCATCTGCGCCGGGTGGCTGATGCCGCTGGATCTGATGTTCCTGTGGTGCTCCGTAGCGCTCACGCTGTGCGCGCTGCTGATTTATGTGCGCCGCAGCGTGCGCGCTGTGAAGCGCACCGGAGCGTTCTGAAAAAAGCAAAAAACAACGCCCGCCGCAGAGGAAGCCTCCCTGCGGCGGGCGCTGTGCATACAGGGTGAATATAGGGCTTAGAAGAACAGCACATCGGACGTTTTGGGCCTTTCATGCTCGAAGGGCTGGTTGATCTCCGTGCCGTTGAAGCAGATCTCCGCCGAAGCGCCGTCGTTCAGGGTGATAGCGGTCTGCGCATGATGGTCGAGAAACAGCTGCCGAAGCTCGCTCAGGGTCAAGCCTTCGGAGTAGCCGTCCTGCCGCCCGTCCGCCACGATGAGCAGATAGTGCAGCGGGCCGATCTGCCCAATGCCGATGCAGGGCTGGCGGTGCTCCGCCGTGGGAACATCGGAGCCTGCGGTGTCTTCCTCGCTGCGAAACGCCGCCGGCAGCCCATCGCGCACCAGCTCCGGGCTGGACACGAAGGTCTGCCACACGCCACGGGCCAGCAGCTGCTCGCTGAAACGTTCGGAATCATCGATGCTCCTGCCGTCGTAAACGGTAAAATCACCGTTGGCGTCGATGGCCAGCAAGCTGCGGGTGGTGCTGTTGGCGCGCAGCAGCACGCCGTTACGGATGATGATGCCGTATCGGTCGGAGCCGTAGTGGCTGGCGCTGACGGCGAGGACGGCGCTGCTCTGCCCGCAGACGGACGCGGAAGGCTTGCCCGCGCTCAGCAGCGTTTGAAACTGCATCGGATCGGTCAGTTGCACATCGGCGATGTAATAAAAGGCTGTGTCTGTTTGAAAGCTGCGGATGAGGATCTGCTCGTCCTGCGTGAGATAGGCATAGTCATAAGGCGCGTCGATGCAGGGCGTTTGAAACGCAGGCGCCGCTTGCGCGATGACGCAGCCCAACAGCCAAATGGCCCAAAATAGTCCAAGCCCTTTTTTCATTCTCTTTCCCTCATGTTTGCAAGAAATGGATGCTTTCCCGTTGAAGGATCGCCAGAATAGCTTATCGGCTGCCGATGAGTCGCCAATGGCATTCGAATGAGAAAACGATGAGAATTGTACAGGAGGCATAGAAACGGGCTGGAAGCGGGTATATAATACGGCTGGTTGGCCCTATACAAACGCGCGGGAGAGAATGGCATGAAGATACTGCTGATCGAGGACGATGCGGACATCGTTGAGTTTGTGAAGATGGAACTGGAGCACGAGGGTTACGCGGTCCAGACGGCGCGGGACGGCCACGAAGGGCTGGAAAAGGCGATGGCTGCGGATTATGACGTGATCCTGCTGGACGTGATGCTGCCCATGCTCAACGGGCTGGAGGTGCTGCGCCGCCTGCGCGCGCACAAAGCCACGCCCGTCATTCTGCTGACGGCGCGCGACAGCGTGATGGACAAGGTGACGGGGCTGGATACCGGCGCGAACGATTATGTCACCAAGCCGTTCCACATTGAGGAGCTGTTTGCGCGCATCCGCGTGCTGACCCGCCCGAGCGGCCCGGAGGGCAGCAGCGCGATCCTGAAGAATGCGGATGTGGTGCTGGACAGGCAGAAACGGCTGGTGTGCAAGGGCGGCAGCGCCGTGGCGCTCACCAAGACGCAGTTTGACCTGCTGGAGTATTTTTGATGAATCTGGATATCGTGCTTTCGCGCGAACAGCTGCTCAGCGCCGTGTGGGGCTACGACTATGCGGGCGACAGCAATGTGGTGGACGTGTATGTGCGCTATGTGCGCAACCGCCTGCATGAGCCTGCGGACGGCAAATTGATCGAAAGCGTCAGGGGGATCGGCTATGTCATGCGTTCGCAGCCTGTGGAAGAAGCGGAATGAGCTGTCGTTTCGGCTGACGCGGACCTACGCGCTGCTGTTTGCGGCCACGGTGCTGGCGCTGTCGCTGATCGTGTACTTTGTATCGTGGCGTTTCCTGCTGGACCGCCGGGAGCAGGAGCTGCTGGGCAGCACGGAAAACATCCTCGCCATCTATTATGACGAGGTGATCGAGGAGCATGAGCCGACGGACACGCGGCTGCTGTGGGAGATGAACACCAATGAAAGCCTGTCGCTGGTGCTGCTTTCCCCGCAGCGGGAGCTGCTGAGTCAGGCCGCGAATTTCGATGTCATAGTTTCGGAAATCCCTGCCTGCGCTGGCCAGATCGTTCGGTATACCCAATCGGACGGGCTGCCGCTGCTGGCGTGGGAGACAACGCTGCGGCCCAATGGCGACGAACTGGGGGATCTGGTGTTCCTGCTGCGGCTGGACAGCGAGTACGCCTTTCTGAAAATGCTGGCATGGATGCTGCTGCTGAACATTGCGGGCACGGGCGTGGCGCTCACGGTGGGCTGGTATACATCCAAGCGGATGCTGACCCCGATCGCCTCTATCATCCGCAAGGCCAGCGTCATCAACGAAGGAACGCTGCACACGCGCGTGGAGGTGCCGGAGGCGCAGGACGAGCTGCATCTGCTGGCCACCACGCTCAACGAGATGCTCGACCGCGTGGAAACGGCGTTTATCCATCAGGGCGAATTCACACAGGATGCTTCCCATGAGCTGCGCACGCCGCTGGCGGTGCTGCAGGGCAACGCCGATCTGCTGGCCCGCTGGGGCATGGACGATCCGGCAGTGCGCACCAAGTGCATCGCCGCCATTCAAAAGCAGGTGGCGTACATGCACCGGCTGGTGGCAAATCTGCTGTTCCTGAGCAGGGGCGACAGCGGCCTGCAGACGCTGCAGTGCGAAAGCGTCCCGCTTTCCGCCATGCTGGCGGAGCTGATGGATGAGCGGCGCGAATTTGACGGCAGCCATGTGTACCGGCTGCAGGCGGAGGACATCCGCCTGCTGGCGGACGCCAGCCTGCTGCGCCAGCTGATGCTAATCCTGCTGGACAATGCGGCGAAGTACACCCCGGAGAGCAAAACGATCTCCGTATCCGCCGTCCAGACGGCGGCGCATACGGAGATCGTGGTGCAGGATGAGGGCTGCGGCGTTTCGCCGGAGCAGCTGGGGAATATCTTCCACCGCTTTTACCGGGTGGACAAAGCCCGCGCCCGCGAAACAGGCGGCACGGGCCTCGGGCTGGCCATTGCCAAAACGATCGTGCAGATGCACGACGGACGGATCTGGGCGGAAAATACCGCACAGGGCGGGCTGGCAGTTCACATCCTCCTGCCCGCCCGGCAGGCGGCAGGAGAGGTTTGCCAGTCATAAAATAAAGCAACAGTGTTCGAAGGTCGCTTCCTTCGAACACTGTTGCTTTTGATCGCGCTTGGACAGGGGGTTACTCCACGCAGCACAGCTCCGTCAGCGCGCCCATCAGGGCGTCGGGCATGCGCAGGCGGCGCAGCTCGGCCAGACGTTCGGCCTTGTCCGTCAGGCGGAAGGCGCGGATGATGGCGTCCTTGACGGGGATGGACATGCGTACCGGGGAGAGTATGCCCTGCAGCAGCTGGGACAGCGGCAGCGCGGGCGGGGTAGGCTGGGTGAGCCAGCGCAGCGTGGCGCCCTCGGCGGTGCAGCTGTCCAGCGTGAGCACCAAGGTACGCTTGTCGGCATCGTAGCGGGCGAAGCAGGCGCAGGTGGTTTCGGCGGGCAGCGTATCGGAAACGCCGACCAGCTCCACGGTGTAGCGGCGCGCGGGGGGCAGGATGTCCGTGTGTCCCTCTGCCGGGGCGATCTCCAGCGTCAAGCCCTCGCCGCAGGTCACGCGCACGCGTGTGACGGCACGGCGATAATCCGGCGAGCCGGGCATCTGCCCATTGTCCTCAATGACCTCGCAGCCGCCATCCGCGCCCGCAAATACGCGCAGCGTCAGGTTCTCAGGCAGAGGCGCGCCGTTTTCCAGCACGGGCGCACCGTCCATGGGAATGACCATGCCCGGGCGTGCAAAGACCGGCATGTTTTCCAGCGGACGGTACAGCTCCAGCTGGCGTCCGCCGTGGTAGCGCCAGCCGGTGAAGAAATCGATCCACTCGCCCTCCGGCAGGTACGCATCCGCCTTGGCCATCAGCGTGTCGGGGTCGGACGGCTGCACCACGGGGCATACCAGCAGCCCGTCGCCCAGCAGGTATTCATCCCGCAGCGCGCGGTACTGGCCCCATGCGAAGAAGGGACAATCGTAATCGTAGTACACAGGCCGCAGCAGCGCGCTGCGTTCCTCGCTGGCGATAACGTCCTGCGTGTACAGCCACGGCAGCAGCCGGTGCCGCAGCCGCAGGAAGTCCTTCATGACGGCGCAGGCGCGCTCGCCGTACACCCACGGCTCCTTGCGCATGAATTCGCTCGGGGAGGAGTGCAGGCGCAGGATGGGGGAGAACACGCCGAACTGCACCCAGCGCGCGGCCAGCTCGTCATCGTGTATGCCCATCATGTGGCCGCCGATGTCGTGGCTCCACCAGCTGTAGCCGATGTTGGCCGCCGTGGCGGTAAAATAGGGCTGGAACGCCAGCGAGGCCCATGTGATATGCGAATCGCCGGAGAAGCCGATGGGATAGCGGTGGCTGCCGGGCCCGCCGTAGCGCGAGAAGGTCATGGCGGCGTGATCCTGCTTGAGCTCATACAGGTAGCGGGTGTGGTTGAGCGTGAACAGCGGATCCATGCCGGGCACGGACGAACCACCCTGCTGCTGCCAGTCGATCCACCAGAAGTCCAGCCCCTTGCGCCGGAAGTCGTCCAGCACCACCTTTTCAAAGGCCTGCTGAAACGCGGGATCGGCTGCATCGTAGGGGAAGGGCTTTTCCGAAGCGGGATCAACGCCCATGGCTTCCGCCATGGCGGGATACAGATCCTCGAAGGCGCGCACGCCGTCCGCGGGATGGTCGTTCAGCGTCACGCGCAGCCCTGCATCGTGCAGCCGCTTCATCATTCGCGGCGGATCCGGGAAGCAGTCGCGATCCCATGTGTAGCCCGTCCACGGCGCGCCGTACTTGGGATTGATCTTCGTGGTGTGCCAGTTCATGTCCAGCACGGCCACGCTCAGGGGGATCTGCTCCTGATGGAAGCGCTCCATCAGCTGCATGTAGCTGTCCTCGGTATAAGGGTAGAAGCGGCTCCACCAGTTGCCCAGCGCGTAGCGCGGTACGATGGGCGCATGGCCGGACAAATGATAGAAGTCCTTGAGGCAGCCCTTATAATCGTGCCCGTAGCAGAACAGGTACAGGTCGATGCCGTGCTCCGCAACAGGCAGCAGATTGCCCTCGTCATCCATGCGCATGGAGCGGCTGTCGTCAAGTGCGGCGTAGCCTTTGATGGACATCAGGCCCGGCTCCAGCGGAATGGCTCCGTCCGCCTGATCCAGCGTGCGGGCGGTGCCGCCCAGCGTGTCGGGCGCGTCGCCGTAATGCCACACGCTGGTGTACACGGAGAACGCGCCTTTCAGGGTCACGCTCAGCCCGGCGGAGGAAAAGGGCCGCCCGTCGTATTCCAGCCGCACATCCTCGGTTTCCACCGTCAGCCAGTCGCCCTGCCGATGCGTTTCAAACGCGACGGGCGGAAACTCGCGGCAGATGGCCATCTGCGTGGCCTGCTCGCAGAAGCGCCCGTCGGCTGCGTATTCCAGCCGGAGCAGACGGGAGGTGAGCACCGTGATCCGGTAGCCATCGCCAACGATCACAGCTTCGGGCCGCGGCAGCGGCTTGAGGGTCCATAGATCTGTAAATTTCATTGTTTGCATCCCGCCTTTACTTTCAATTTGCAGTTGTCCGTTCGGCATCCATGATCCATTTATTATCGCATACACCGAACGACGTGTCAAGAAATGGATTTTGCGGGGAGGGGGGAAGTTTGTTGAGGTACAATACATAGGTAACAAAAAAGGAATAGAAAACAGAGAGCCAA
>CAZDEF010000047.1:0-20100 GCA_964504385.1 uncultured Oscillospiraceae bacterium | reverse complement strand
TGAAGATCATGCTGTGTGCGCCGATGCCGTAGTAATAATTGGCGGCCATCTGGAAATAATCGCCGCGCTGCGCCTGCTGCAGAAATGCCCGCGCATCCTGACGGTTTTCCTCCATGGTCTTGTCCGGATCATAGCGGAACTGCGCGGCAGCGTAGAAGGGGTTGCCGTCCTCGGCGGCGATCGGCTTCCACTCCATGCCGTACACATAATCCACGCATTCTTCCTTGGGCAGGTTATCCGGGATCACCAGTTCCACCTCCGGAAACTCCGCCATGCGGAAACGCGAGGCGTTTTCGCGGAAGAGGTAGACGGTAAAATTTTTGCACACATAGATATCCCCGCTGTACTGCGCGCGCTGGGCGCGGCCGTTGGCGACGATGTATTTTTCCTGCGCCAGCGCAATAATGCCATCGATCAGCTCATCGCGGGCGGCGGATCCAGTCTCGGCTTCCGGCGCGGGTTCCGTCTCGAAATACTCGATGGAAACCTCCTCGCCGTCCGGATCCACAATGGTGATGCTGGCCTCGCACAGCGCCGCCAACGGACACAGCAGCAGCGCCAGCACCAGACACACAAAGCGTTTCTTCATGCAAACCTCCATATTACCACAAACCATAGAACACCGGCGCAAGCATCACGGTCAGCAGCCCGCACACCACCAGCGCCAGACTGCTCATGGCGCCCTCAGTCCTGCCCATCTCCACCGCCTTGGCCGTGCCCATGGCATGGCTGGATGCGCCGATCGCCAGTCCCTTGGCCACAGGCGAATGGATGCGCATCACGCGAAACACCCATTCCGCCGTGATGCTACCGAAAATGCCGGACAGGATAATGCTGGCCACCGTCAGCGAACCCACGCCGCCCAGCTCCACGCTCACATCCATGCCGATGGCCGATGTGATGGACTTGGGCAGCAGCGTGGCGTAGATCTCCTTGGGCAGCTTCATGACGAGGCACAGCAGCAAAATGCACACAAGGCTGGTGAGCACGCCGCACAGCAGGCCCACGGCTACGGCTTTCCAGCTTTTCTTGAGCAGGTTCAGCTTCTCATACAGCGGCAGCGCAAGGCAAACCGTCGCGGGGGTCAGAAAGTACGAGATCTTGTCCGCACCCTGCATGTAGGTCTCATAGCTCACACCCGTTGCCGACAGGATGCCGATCACGAGCAGCACGCTGATAAGGGTGGGGTTGAGGATGGCCAGTTTGAACCTGCGCCGCAGCAGCAGCCCGACGGCATAGCACGCAATGGTGATCAACGCGCCGAAGAACAGCGAATCGCGCAGAAAAATCGTCATTTGCGCGCGCCCCCTTCCACCCGCTGCACCACCAGCGCCGTCACGGCCATTACCACGGCGGTGACCACCGTGATGGCAATGGCGAAGGGCAGCCAGTTGGCCTTCAGCAGGCCCCATGACTGCATCAGCCCCACAGTGGGCGGTACGAACATGAGCGGCATGAGCGAAATGAGAGATTCCGCCGTCTCGCGGATGTGCTCCGGCCGGAGCACGCCCGTCATGAGCAGTGCCAGCATCAGCACCAGTCCCCACACGCTGGCGGGAACGGACAGCGGCAGCGCATAGGCCAGCGCCTCCCCCACAAAGCTCACGCCCAGAATGATCCCCAGCTGACACACATACTTCAAGCCGCGCTTCCTCCTGCCCATACGAATACCATCTTATTATAGGCGCGAGGAGGGGTCGCGTCAACCGAAAGCCGTTCTTTTGCTGTTCGCGCCGTTGACAGCCGCCGGGGGTACGCCGTAAAATAGACCATCTCCATATGCTGTGGGAGGGATTCTTTTCTATGACCATTATCGACGTTCACGCCCACATCTACCCGGACGCCATCGCCCAGCGCGCGGCGGATTCCATCGGTGTGTTTTATGAACTGAACATGCATGAGGGGGGCACGGTGCATGAGCTGCTTGTCCACGGACGCGCGGCGGGCATTTCCCGCTTTGTGGTGCACTCCGCCGCCGTCACGCCCAACCGCGTGCGCTCCGTCAACGATTTTATCATCGGCGCTGCCCATGCGCAGGCAGACAGCTTTATCGGCTTTGGCACCATGCATCCGGATTATGAGGATGTGGAAGCAGAGCTGGACCGCATCAAGGCTGCGGGGCTGCGCGGCGTGAAGGTGCATCCGGATTTTCAGCATTTCTGTCTGGATGATGAAAAGGCCGTGCGCATGTTCCGCGCGATGGCGGCGCACGATCTGCCGGTCATCGTCCACACAGGCGACCAGCGCTACCCCTACAGCGAACCGGCGCGCATGGCGCGGGTGCTGGATCAGGTGCCGGAGCTCAAGGCCATCTGCGCCCATCTGGGCGGCTGGAGCGTGTGGAACGAAGCGTGGCGCGTGCTGGCGGGCCGCCCCGGCGTGTGGGTGGATACCTCCTCCAGCCTGTACGCCCTCACGCCCGAGGAGGCGGTGCAGGTCATCCGCCATTACGGCGCAGACCGTGTGTTCTTCGGCACCGACTACCCGATGTGGAATCCCGGCGAGGAGCTGCAGAAGTTTCTGGCGCTGCCGCTGACGAAGGAGGAGCAGGAACAGATCCTGCACCTCAACTTCGAAGCCTTCCTGCGATCGCTGGCGTGATTCACTCCGCGCTGCTGTCCAGATAGTGATGCGTGGTGCGTACCACCAGGTGGCGGCGGCGCTGCAGCCCCGTATCGCCCGGCAGCACAAAGCGCACGCTGCCCAGCTGCACATCCTGCGGACGGCTGCCCGGCTGAGGCGGCACGCTGATGGCGCGGAAGCCGCGCGCATGCTCCGCGCCGTTCTCGTCCAGCTCGTTCAGGCTCAGCCCCAGCGTGCCGGCGCGGCCCGGGCATACGTTGCGCAGGGTCACGCTCACATCCAGCACACGCGCCTGCTCCTGCTCGCGGCAGGTCTCCACCACCGCCACTTCCTTGGCGCTTTCGCATTCGTCAAAGAAAACGTGTGTGGCGCCGTCCCGGTCGCAGGCGCTGCCGGGTTCGCTGGGCGCTTCGCCCTGCATGAACAGCGCGGGGGCAAAGTTGGGCTGTTCCAATCGTACCATGTTCAAAACAACCTCCTCATGTCACATTCGCACAGGCAAACAGCCTGCAGGATCAGTGTATGAGGAGGTTTTGCTTTGGTTCAGCTTTGCGAGTTTTCGATTTCGAACACGGTCAGCACGCCGTCCCGCACCGTGAAGCGCACGTCGTGCCCCGCGAAGGCAATGCCGTAGCGCCGTTCGTCCGCATGCTGATAGCCGGGCCGGGGATCCTGCGCCAGCACATCCAGCAGCGCCTGACGCTTTTCCTGCGGTAGCTTTTCCAGCAGCTGCGCCGGGCATTCCACCTGCACCGCGCCCTGCCCCGGCGTCAAGCCGAAGCCGCCCTTGGCTTGGGGGCGACTGTCGGCATAGGGCAGGTAGGGCTTGATGTCCAGAATGGGCGTGTCGTTCATCAGATCCGCCCCGCGCACATAGATTACGGGGCCGAGGGCCGGATCGTTGGCCACGTGGTCGATCTCCACGCAGGACAGGCCGATGGCGTTGGGGCGGAAGGGTGAACGAGTGGCGAACACGCCCATGCGGGTGTTTCCGCCCAGCCGCGGCGGCCGCACCGTGGGCGACCAGTCCTCCCGCACGCATTCGGAAAACTGCCAGATCAGCCACAGATGGCTGAAGCCGTCCATGCCGCGCAGCGCGTCCGGATTGCGGTATTCCGGTTCGAACACCACGCGCGAAAGGGCGCTGGACACCAGCCCGCTCTGACGTGGCACGCCAAATTTGGTGTCGAAGTCGCTTTCCATGTGCGCAATGATCTTCATTTCACAGCGCTGGCTCATTGCGCGTCCTCCTTCACCGTCTCCAGCAGCGCAATGCTGCGGATGTGCCACTGCCCATTCTCCTTCACCAGTGTGGCGGTGTACCGGCCGCCCTGCCAGCGCGGCGGCGATTCATATCCCTCGCCGTACAGCGCCTGCGCGGCTTCGGCATAGTTGCCGTTCACGCGCCCGTCAATGCGGGGAATGGTCTCGGTAAAGTTCACGCGCGCGGTGCTGTCCCACGGCCAGCACCACATCCACGTCATGTTCAGGCGGTGGTCGATGCCGCGCACCGTGTAGTAAGTGTAGGGGCTTTTGCCATCGATGGCCAGCTGCAGGTTCTCATCGCGCTGCAGATAGCTGCCCTGAAAGAACTTGGTCAGTTCGTCGGCGGGTTCCCCCATCATGATGACCTGAGCGCGCTTGGCCATGCCGTCCTTAAGGACGATGTAGATGTTGGTGGCGTTCATGGCATAGTAAAGCGTGACCACACACAAGCTGAGCACAGCCAAGATCAGAAACAGCCGTCCCGCCAGATACCAGATGAAGCGGCGCAGTTTTTCCAAAGCATTCGTCTCCTTCGATCGTTCAGAATACCAGCTGGATAAGCAGCATGTAACAGGCCGTGCCGCCCACGATGCTTATCAGCGTGTTGCGTTTCCACAGGTGCAGCGCCGCTACCGCCGCGCAGGCGATCAACTCCGGCGCGCCGTGCGGGGCTTGGGAGAGCTGCACGCCGCGCAGGCAGTAGATCACCAGCATGCTCATCAGCGCATAGGGCAGCACCCTTCCCAAATAGGCAACGAAGGGCGGCAGCTGTTTCTTGCCGCCAAAGAGCAGAAACGGCGCAAAGCGCAGCCCTGCAGTGACCAGCGCCACCACGGCCACCAGCAGCACGGAATGCCCGTCAGGCATGCGCTCCCTCCTTCCGCACGGCACGCAGCGCGGCCAGCGCCAGCAGGATGACCGCCATGGCTGGCAGCAGGAAGCTGTCCGCGCCGAAAATGAGCAGGCACGCTGCCGAAACCGCCGCGCCGATGAGCGCTGCGGCGTGATCCTTCGTGCTCAGCCACTGCTCGATGAACACCGTCAGGAACAGCGCGGTAAGCGAAAAATCAATGCCGGTCGTGTCGAAGGGCAGCACCGTTCCAAGCGCCGATCCGATCAGGCTGCCCGCCACCCAGTAGCACTGGTTGCACAGCGACACCCACAGAATGTAGCGGCGATACGGCGCCGGATCGTCGGACGGCTCGTCCTGACAGACCAGCGAATAGGTCTCGTCCGTCAGGGCAAAGATGGCGTAGGGCTTCACCTTGCCCAGCTTTTGATAGTTTTTCACCACGGAAAGGCCGTAGAACAGATGGCGGGCGTTGACCAGCAGCGTGGTGATGGCTGCGGCGATCAGCGATGCGCCGCCGGTAAGCAGGTCGATGGCAAGGTACTGCATGGAGCCCGCATAGATGAACACGCTCATCGCCAGCGCCCACCACACGCCATAGCCCTTGGTGCGCAGCAGAATGCCGAAGCCAGCGCCCAGTACCAGATACCCGGCCATGACCGATACCGTGGCCTTGACGGCCCTGCGAAAAGGATCGTTCCTGTGTATCAAGCGCAACACTTTCTTTCCGGAAATCAAAACAGGCGGCTGGCTTGCAGCCGCCCGCAGATTAGATTCAGATGGATTCAGGATGCCTCAGCCGCCGCCAGCTCCTCGGCGTAAAGGTGATTGAGGGTCTTGGGGCCGGCCTTGCCGTCCACCGTCAGGCCGTTATCCCTCTGATAGGCCTTCACCGCGTTGTAGGTGTCATCATCGTACACGCCGCTGACCGTGCCGGTGAAGTAGCCCAACTCCTGCAACTTGCGCTGCAGCCAGTACACATCCGTGCCGGTATCCTTGCGGTTCATCTGGCGGAAGGGCTGGGGCGGCATGCCGCCGGAGACGTACTCCGGTTCCGGCGTAGGCGCCGGGGTGGCGGTGGGCACAGGCGTGGGCGTGTTGAGCACGTCCGCATAGAGGATGTTGAGCGTCTTCTTGCCCGCCTTACCGTCGGCGCTCAGGCCGTTGGACTTCTGGAAGGCTTTCACGGCGGCGGCGGTGCCGCTGTAGTAACCGCCGGTGACGGTGCCGGTGTAGTAGCCCAGCTCCTTGAGCTTCATCTGCAGCCAGTATACGTCCTCGCCGGTCTTGCCGGTGCTCAGGTCGCGGAAGGGCTGGGGCGGCAGTCCGTTGGAGGTGTACACCGGTTCAGGCGTGGGTTCAGGGGTGGTGGCGGGGCCGTTCTTGGCGCTGTTGAGCGGCGGCGCAGCCAGCGCCCGGGTCAGCTCCTCGTCTCTGGGCAGGTCTTCGGTGATGGTCACCACCACGCCCTCGCCAATGTTTTCGTAGATCCACTGCGCATCGCTCACCAGCAGGCGCACACAGCCGTGGGAGGCACGCTTGCCCAGGCGGTTATAGCTCTTGACATTCAGTGCATCGTAATCCACCGCGCGGTAGGTCACGCTGTGGAAGGCGATGGATTCGTTGATCTTGGTCCAGTACTGGGCATGGCTGCCGTAGGCGGGGAAGTAGCACCACCGCGCCCGGCGGCCGGACAGCACCCAATCGCCCACATCGCTGGGCGTGGCCACGGTGCCGGTGGAGCAGATCATGCGCTTCACGGGCACGGTGTATTCGCCGTTTTCGTCCCGCCCATACACAAAGGTGATCTGGTTGGTCACGTCCACGGTGATGGCGTAGGGCACGGGCGTGGGCACAGGCGTGGGACGTGCGGTGGCGCTGGTGTTCAGCACATTTTCATCATTGAACAGCACATTCCACGTTTCTTCGTCCGTCACGCCGGTCACTTTCAGGCCGTTGTGCTCCTGAAACGCCTTCATGGACGCCACGGTCTGGTTCATGTAATTGCCGCTGATGGGGCCGTCGAAGAAGCCCAGCTCCTTCAGGCGCGTCTGCACGCTCTTCACGTCCTCGCCCTTTGCGCCGCGGGACAGCTTCTTCTGATAGGCGTATTCGTCCAGCGCTTCGCCGTCGCCGGCGATCACCATATCCTCCGTGCCGGAAGCGTTGGGCGCCGGGGTAGCGGTGGGCTGGCCGCCCTTGGGCAGGGCATAACCGCTGTACAGCATGCGCAGGGTGGCGATGGTCGCCTCGCCGCTCTCGGTCAGGCTGTGCTGCTTCTGGAATGCCTTCACGGCGGCCACGGTCGCATCGCGGTACTTGCCGGTCGCATTGGTGCTGAGGTAGCCCAGCGAGATGAGCTCTTCCTGCAGCTTTTTCACATCGTCGCCGTCCATGCCGTAGCGCAGGGCGCGGTACTCGGCATTGAGCAGTTCCACTTCCGTTTCGCCATCCAGCATGCCGGTCGCTTCCAGACCATAATCCTTCTGGAACTGCTCCACGGCAGATTTTGTGGCTTTGAGGAATTTTCCTGTCGTCTTTCCGCTGAAATACCCCAGATCCAGCAGATACTGCTGCAGGGTCTTCACCTCTTCGCCCGTGTCGCCGTACTGGAGCACGGTCGAGGCTTCGGGCTCATCCTCGGACAGGGCGGGAACCATGGCGCACAGCATGGCAAGCAGCAGCAGGCAGGCAAGCAAACGCTTCATTCGTGATATCACCTTTCCTTAGGTTTCTCAGAGATACGGATTCATGGCGCTGAGACGCTCGAAAATCAGATCGGGCTCAATGCCGGTTTCCTTCACTTCTTCCAGCGTGCCCTCTCCGGTGAGCACCATGATGGACAGCATGCCGAAGTTCTTGCCGGTGGCAATGTCGGTATACAGCCGGTCGCCCACCATAGCCAGCTCATGCTTTTCCAGCCCGGTCAGCTTGAGCGCTTCCTCCACGATGCCGGCGTAGGGCTTGCCCAGAATGAGATCCGGACGGCGGCCGGTGCTGGCCTCGATGAAGGCGATGATCGCGCCGATATCCGGTGCAAAGCCGGTTTCCGTGGGGCAGTTGAAATCCGGATGGGTGGCGATGTAGGGCAGACCGGCGCGCACAAAGTCGCACACGGCGGTCATTTTGGCATAGTCAAGGGTGGTATCGTAGGCGATGAGCACATAGTCCGGGTTTTCGTTGTCGATCTCCAGCCCCAGCTCGATCAGTTCCTTTTTCAGCATATCGTTGCCCAGCAGGAAGGCCTTCTTGCCCGCAAACTCGCGGCGGCAGTAGCTGGCGGCTGCGTGGCCGGAGGTGAGCACATTGCGGAAGATATCGCGCACGCCCATCCGCTCCAGCTTCTTTACATATACATCGGCGGATTTGGAGGAGTTGTTGGTGACGAACAGGCTCTTGCGGCCGGTCTCGTTCAGCTTCTCCAGAAAGTCCAGCGAGCCCTCCAGCAGGTTATCGCCCAAGTAAAAGGTACCGTCCATATCCAGCATAAAGCACTTGATGGGCGCAAGCTTGGCCCGCAGTTCCGCATCCGTCATGGCTAAAACCATCCTTCCGTACATTCGGGTACGAGTGCATACCCGTAGATACTGCTATTGTAACACAACGCGCACAATTTAACAATTCTGAAACGAAATTTTAACAAAACTTTTTGCCACTTTCTGCTCCCCTTGCGAAGCCTCCCTGCCGGTGGTACAATGGTTCCATCATGCCACAGGAGGAGCGCCCTCTATGCGCAAAGTGACCTGCTATGAACACCATACCGGCAAGCTGACCTCGCCGATGACCTTCGCCGTGATCAGCGATCTGCACAACGAACCCTACGACGATCTCTTTCCGCTCGTCTCCGGGGCGGATGCGCTGCTGGTGCCGGGGGATATCAGCGACCGCTACCGGAAGCAATACGACCGCGGGCTGGCCTTTCTGACGGAGGCATCCCGCCGCATGCCCACGTTTTTCTCGCTGGGCAACCATGAAACGCGGCAGGAGGACTACCGTGCCCTGCGCCGCGAGCTGGACCAGACCGGCGCGGAGGTCCTGGTGAACCGCTTCGTGCGCTTTGGCGAAGCCGTCATCGGCGGCTGGTACGACCCCAAAATCGTGAAGGAACCCGATATGCTGGATCGCTTTGTGTGCGAAGAGGGCCCGAAGGTGCTGCTGTGCCACAAACCGGAAATGTACATCCGCCATATGCGCGGCCGCGATATCGATCTGGTGGTGGCCGGGCATGCCCATGGCGGCCAGATCCGCCTTGGCTCGCAGGGCGTTTACGCGCCCGGGCAAGGGCTGTTTCCGCGTTATACGCGCGGCGTGGTGGACGGGCGGATGATCATCTCCGCCGGTGTGGGCAATCCCGTGCGCTTGCCCCGCTGGAACAACCCCTGTGAAGTACTGCTCATCCATATGGATTGAGGGAGGTTATCAAAAGATGGAACGACGTGAGATCTCCTGCACAGCCATTACCGATACCGTGGCGCGGCTGTGCATAGAAGCCTGCACACTGCTGCCGCCGCAGGTGGAAGGCCTGCTGTGCAGCGCCTGCGAAGCCGAACCCTTTGCCCCCGCCAAGGACACGCTGAAGCTCATCTGCCAGAACGCCTGCATCGCCCGCGAGCAGTGCATGCCCATCTGTCAGGATACGGGACTGGCCGTGGTGTATGCCGATGTGGGGCAGGATGCGCACATCGTGGACGGTCTGCTGGAGGATGCGGTCAACGCAGGCGTAGCGCGCGGCTACACCGAGGGCTACCTGCGCAAATCCGCCGTGGGCGATCCCATCCGCCGCGGCAATACCGGCAACAACACGCCCGCCATCCTGCACACCCGGCTGGTGGAGGGCGACCGGCTGAAGCTGACCGTTGCGCCCAAGGGATTTGGCAGCGAGAACATGAGCCGTCTGTGCATGCTCACCCCCGCGCAGGGCTTACAGGGCGTGAAGGATTTTGTCATCGAAACCGCCAGACTGGCCGGTTCCAACCCCTGCCCGCCCATGATGCTGGGCGTGGGCGTGGGCGGAACGTTTGAGCGCGTGGCAGAGCTGGCCAAGGAAGCGCTCATCGAGCTGCGCGAAGGCCCTCACCCGGATCCCTACTATGACGCGCTGGAACAGGAACTGCTGGAAAGCATCAATGCGCTGGGCATCGGCCCGCAGGGCTTCGGCGGACGCACCACCTGCCTGAGCGTGCGCATCAAGGCGTTCCCCACCCATATCGCGGGGCTGCCCGTAGCCGTCAACGTGGGCTGCCATGTGACCCGCCACGCCAGCGCCGTGCTGTAACGCACCATACATCGTTAAGGAGGAAAAGGTATGCTGCACCTGAATGCTCCCTTTTCAAAAGAAGATCTGCTGAAGCTACACGCCGGCGATCATGTTTTGGTATCCGGCGTGATCTATACCGCACGCGACGCGGCGCACGGCCGCATGTGCGCCGCCATGGATGCGGGCGGGCAGCCGCCCGTGGATCTGCGCGGACAGACGGTTTATTATGCAGGCCCCACGCCCACCCCGCCCGGCAGGCCCTGCGGCGCCATCGGCCCCACCACCAGCATGCGCATGGATCCCTATACGCCCCAAATGCTGCGCTACGGCGTGAACGCGCTCATCGGCAAGGGCGGCCGGAGCGAATCTGTTCGTCAGGCGCTGAAGGAGACCGGCTCGGTCTACTTTGCCGCCATCGGCGGCTGTGCGGCGTATATGGCCGCCTGCGTGGAGGAGCTGACCGTGGTGGCGTACGACGATCTCGGCCCGGAAAGCATCAAGCGCCTCGTCATCCGCGATATGCCGCTGACCGTGGCGGTGGATGCATACGGCTGCGATGCATACGAAATGGGTGTGGAAACCTACCTGAATTCCCAGCGCAATGCATGACAGAATGGTCGAATATCTTCCGGAATCGCTAAATATACACTTCTTATGCATTCATTCAGGATTTTCTTTGAAAAAATATGAATATTTATTCAAAAAGTGCTTGACACGCTGCATAAACCGTTGTATACTTGGTTCATTCCAAAAGGAACCAACCACGAAAGTGATATTGAAGGAGGATTTTTAACCATGAAGAAGCTGCTTGCACTGGCCCTGTCCCTGATGATGATCCTGTCCCTGACCGCTGCTCTGGCTGATGACAACACCTTGACCATGGCCACCAACGCGTCTTTCCCTCCCTATGAATACTACGATGGCGAGACCGTGGTGGGCATCGACGTGGAGATCTGCTCCGCCATCGCTGAAAAGCTGGGCATGGAGTTCGAAGTGGCCGACATGGAGTTCGACGCCATCATCGGCGCTGTGCAGTCCGGCAAGGCGGATGTCGGCATGGCCGGCATGACCGTGACCGAAGAACGCGCGATGATGATCAACTTCAGCTCTTCCTACGCCACGGGCATCCAGTCCGTTATCGTGAAGGAAAACAGCCCCATCACCAGTGTTGACGATCTGTTTGCGGAAGGCGCTTCCTACAAGATCGGCGTGCAGTTGTCCACCACCGGCGACATCTACGCCAGCGGCGACTTCGGCGACGAGAACGTGATGCGCTTCCCCAACGGCAACGATGCGACCATGGCGCTGGTGGCCGACAAGATCGACTGCGTGATTATCGACAACGAGCCCGCCAAGGCCTATGTGGCCGCCAACGAAGGCCTGAAGGTGCTGGAAACTTCCTACGCTGTGGAAGATTACGCCGCCTGCATCGCCAAGAACAACACCGAGCTGCTGGAGAAGTTCGACGCTGCGCTGAGCGAGCTGATTGCTGACGGCACGGTGGAAGCCATCATCGGCAAGTACATCAAGGCCGAATAAGCCCCGACCGTACCCCCACTCCCCTCTTTTCTGAGGGGAGTTTTCCCGCGTTATGCGTTTTTTTTAAGGAGGACGAACCGTGAATCTATGGACGACCGGCCTGATGGCCACGGCTGCGCAGAGCGGCATCGCTGCGTGGTTTGAACAGATGAAGATGGAGTTCACCCTGAACTTCATCATGAAAGACCGCTGGAAGCTGCTGGTGACGGGCCTGAAAAACACGCTGCTCATCGCGCTGTTGGCGGTGGTGATCGGCATTGTGCTGGGCCTTCTGGTGGCCGCCGTGCGCACCACATGGAACAACAACCGCTCCACCATGCGCAAGGGCGTGGGCAAAACGGCGCTGCACCTGCTGGACGGCCTCTGCCGCCTGTATGTGACCGTCATCCGCGGCACGCCTGTGGTGGTGCAGCTGATGATCATGTACTACATCATCTTCGCCTCGTCGGACAACGGCGTGATGGTGGCTACGCTGGCCTTCGGCTTCAACTCCGGCGCCTATGTGGCCGAGATCTTCCGCGGCGGCATCATGTCCATCGACAAGGGCCAGTTCGAGGCGGGCCGCAGTCTGGGTCTGAATTACCTGCAGACGATGTGGTTCATCATCGCGCCGCAGGTGCTCAAAAACGTGCTGCCCACGCTGGCCAACGAGTTTATCGTCCTGCTGAAGGAAACCTCCGTGGCCGGCTATGTCGCCGTGGGCGACCTCACCTTTGCCGGCAACCGCATCCGCGGCGCGACCTATTCTGCCTTCATGCCCCTCATCGCGGTGGCGCTCATTTATCTGGTCATGGTCGTGTTCTTCTCCCATCTGGTAGGCAAGCTCGAAAGGAGGCTGCGTCAGAGTGATAACCGTTAAGAATCTGCACAAGTCCTTCGGCAGTTTGGACGTGCTCAAGGGAGTCAACCAGCACATTGAGCCGGGCGAAAAGGTGGTCGTCATCGGTCCCAGCGGCAGCGGCAAGAGCACCTTCCTGCGCTGCCTCAACCTGCTGGAGCAGCCCACGAGCGGCCAGATCATCTTCGATGGCGAGGACATCACCGCCCCCACCTGTGATATCAACCTGATCCGCCGCCGCATGGGCATGGTGTTCCAGCAGTTCAACCTGTTCCCGCACCTGACCGTGCTGCAGAACATGACCCTTGCGCCCGTGCAGACCGGCCTGCTCAGCAAGGCTTCTGCGGAAGAAAAGGCCATGAAGCTGCTGCAGCGCGTGAATCTGGCCGAGAAGGCGCATGTCTATCCCAAGCAGCTCTCCGGCGGCCAGCAGCAGCGCATCGCCATCGTGCGCGCGCTGTGCATGAACCCCGAAGTGATGCTCTTTGACGAGCCCACCAGCGCGCTCGACCCCGAAATGGTGGGCGAG
This sequence comes from uncultured Oscillospiraceae bacterium, assembly GCA_964504385.1. Classification (GTDB taxonomy): domain Bacteria; phylum Bacillota; class Clostridia; order Christensenellales; family Aristaeellaceae; genus Limiplasma. Next base: position 7,238 of record CAZDEF010000047.1, on the reverse strand, counting down.
GTGTTGGAGGTCATGAAGCAGCTGGCCGAGGAAGGCATGACCATGGTGGTGGTCACGCATGAAATGGGCTTTGCCCGCGAAGTAGCCGACCGTGTGCTGTTCATGGATGAGGGCATCGTGATGGAAGAAGGCACGCCCGCAGAGATCTTCACCAACCCCAAGAACCCCAGAACACAGGACTTTTTGCACAAGGTGCTGTGATCTGCTCAATGCAAAAGGAGTCTGCCGTCGAATGCAGACTCCTTTTTCGTTTGCGCTTCAGCCCTTCACCGCGCCCGCCATCACGCCGCTGACGATGTAGCGCTGGCAGAACAGATAGAACGCTACCACCGGCAGGATCGCCAGCACCAGCATGGCCATCATCGCCCCCATATCCACGCTGCCGTAGCCGCCGCGCAGATACTGCACGGCGATGGGAATGGTCTTGTACTGTTTCAGATCCAGCACCAAGTAGGGCAGCAGATAATCGTTCCAGATCCACATCACCTGCAGGATGCCCACCGAAACGCAGGTGGGCTGCAGCACCGGCAGCACGATGTGAAAGAACAGCCGAACGGGCGAGCAGCCGTCCATCATGGCAGATTCCTCCACCGCAATGGGCGATCCCTTCACAAAGCCCGTGAACAGAAACACAGCCAGCCCCGCGCCGAAGCCCAGATAGATGACCGGAATGGTCAGCGGTGTGTTGAGCGAAAGCAGATTGGCAATCTTGGACAGCGTGAACATGACCATCTGAAACGGAACCACCATGGAAAACAGAAACAATCCATACAACGTGCGCGTGACCGCATTGCGCACGCGGGCGACAAACCACGCGCACATGGACGTACACAGCAGGATCAGCGCCACGGACAGCACGGTGATGACCACGCTGTGCGCCAGCGAACGCCAGAAATCCGTCAGCTGCAGTCCTTTTTCATAATTAGCCCATCCGGCAAAGGCACGCCCCTGCGGCAGGGCAAAGGGCTGGCGGCTGATGTACGCCTTTTTCTTGAAACTGTTCATCAAGACCAATGCGAGGGGATAGAGGTAGACTGCCGAGAGCAGCGTGAAAAAAGCCGTCCAGCACCCCTTTGCAATGCGTTTCAACGCTGCACCTCCTTTGTGCACGTCAGCCGCAGCTGCACCAGCGCGATGGCCACCACGATCGCGCAGAACACCACGGCCTTGGCCTGTCCGGCGCCCGCCCATCCGCTGCGGCCGTAAAAGGTGGTGTAGATGTTCAGCGCCAGCAGCTGCGAACGGTTGCTGGGCATGCCGTTGGTGAGCGCCAAGTTCTGATCGAACAGCTTAAAACCATTGGTGAGCGTCAGAAAGGTGCATACGGTGACTGAGGGCATGAGCATGGGCAGCTTGACATGCCAGAAGGTCTCGCGCGCCGTTGCGCCGTCCATGGCGGCTGCCTCCATCAGTTCGTCCGGAATGGATGTCAGGCCGGAGATATAGATGATCATCATGTACCCCAGCTGCTGCCACACCACCACCGCCATCAGCCCCCAAAAACCATACCACTCCGTGGTGGTCAGCGTCACATTCCAGCGGCTCAGCACCCCGCCCAGCAGCACCTGCCACAGCCAGCCCAGCACGATGCCGCCGATGAGATTTGGCAGGAAAAACACCGTGCGGAAGGCATTGACGCCGGCAAACTCGCGGGTGAGCAGCAACGCCACCGCCAGCGCCAGCACATTGATGAGCACGGTGGACACGGCAGCGAACAGCGCCGTGTACCACAGCGCATGCACAAACTCGCCCGACGCATCCGAAAACGCCTTCACATAGTTGTCCAGCCCGGTGAACACCGCGTTGGACAGCGTGGTGAAATCGCAGAAGGACAGGTACAGCCCCAGTGCAAACGGAATGAGAAACCCGATCAGAAAGGCCAGAAAGGTGGGGATCAGAAACAACGGCCAGTAACGGGTGAGATATCGCTCCATCGTCAAAGCTCCCGAAGATTCTATTGCGCCTGTGCGCTCTCCGCCGCCCAGCCGTCCACGAAGGCCGCGCGCACGGCATTCCAGTCACCTGTGCCCTGCGCGTATTCCAGCATGGCCGCGCCCAGCCGGTTCTTCCACGTTTCAGAGGGAATGGTGGTAAACGCCCACGACACCGGCTGCTTTCCCTGCGCAAGGCTTTCCTGCGCGGCGCGCTGCAGCGCGTTCATGCCGCTTTGCTCCTGCTCAAACGTATCAAACGGCGTAACGAAGCCCATTTCCTCCGTGAGCGCGCGCTGGCCTTCATCGCTGGTGATCAGCCATTCCACAAACGCCTTGGTGGCTTCCACATCCTGCGCATCGGCCCGGCGGTTGATGCACCAGTAGTTTTCCGATCCCATGCACAGCCCCTGCTCCTGCTCATTCTCCGCGCCGATGTAGATGGGCAGCATGCCCAGTTCAGCATCGGTCAGCCCTTCCGCCACGCAGTCGTCATACGCCCATGTGCCGTTCTGATAGAACACCGCTTCGCCCAGCGCAAACTCCGAGGCTGCGTCCTCGCCGCTGCGCGAGCCGATGAGCGAAGGCGCGCAGGTGGCATGGTTCAGGTACAGATCCCAGATCTGCTGGAACTGCGGCAGATACTCGCCACGGATGGCCTGTGTATCGGCAATGCCATCCAGCTGATATTCATAATAGATGGGCAGGTTGGCAAGATGGGTCTTGAAGCGCCAGTCGGAGGACGCATCCATCCCGGCAGAGGTGAATGCGCCCAGCACGCCCAATTCCTCCTTGCGCTTCTGAATATCCTTCGCCACGGCGCTGAGCGTTTCAAAGCTGGTGATCTCCTCCGGAGCTTTGATCACAGCGTCCTTCATGCGGCAGTACTTTTCCAGCAGGGTGCGGTTGTAGATGATGCCATAGGTCTCCACGGCGTAGGCGATGGCGGGCACCGTCTCGCCATCAAACAGCGCAAAGGACTCGTTTTGCAAATGCTTGAACAGCGCCGTATCCCGCAGGTCTAAGCACCAGTCCCGCCATGTGCGCAGCCCGGTCGGCCCGTTCACCTGAAACAGCGTGGGCGGGTCGTTCTTTTCCATTTCGGAACGGAGCGTGTCTTCGTAGGTACCGGCAGCAGCGGTGAGGATGGTGACCGGCACGCCGGTTTTCTGCCGGTAGCGCTGCGCCACCAGCTCCCACTGAGTGGCCTGCTCCGGTTTGAAATTCAGGTAATACACGCGGCCCGCCGCTTGCTGTGGTTCTGGCGCAGGGGGTTCCTGCGCCTGTGCCAGGATCAGCGTCACGCCCGTCAGCAGCACCAGGGCGGCCAGCAGCGCTGCGATCTTTTTCATCGCACTCATCTCTCCTTATCTCTGTGAATAAGGATAGCTTGACCCGTTCACCCAAAAACATGCGCCTGATGTGAAGGTTCCTCCACTGCGACGAATCTCTGGCCGCTTTCAGCGAGGGCAAAGCTGTATGCTACACTTGGCGGGCTGCAACCCTCCCCCATCGTGGATCCGACAAGCAAGAACGGACATCCCGCCGTCTACCAAGGACGGCGGAATGTCCGTTTGTTTATTCTGCTTTCTGGTATCTTCCCGTGTACCATCCGCTGCGGCCGTTCTTCTTCACATAGCAGCCCTGTGCGGTCTCGTAAACCAGCTTCAGGCGTTCCCCGAGAGCGACAGCGTGGCGATAGTCCGTATAATCATCGCAGCAATCCATGCCCTTTGACTGATAGATCAGCTGCGCGGGCACGCTCAGCTTGCGCCCATGGTGAAGGATGACCGCCGTTTCTTGATCCTGCTCCAAGAGCATGATCTGATGATCGCCCCAATGGATGTAGACGCTGGCGGGGCATTCCGCCTGCGCATCCTGCGCAATGATCGTGGACAGCGGGCACCATGTGTACAGCTGAAAATCCGTTGATGAGGGCGAAGGTAGCACCAGCAGGTTGAGCTGTCCGTCCGCCTTCAGGCCGCATCCGCCGTCCATGCAGATGATATGGCGTTCCCGGTCAATGATGGGCAGATGGCACGCTTCGCTCTGGTACAGTGCCGTGGGCCAGTGTCCAACGGCCACGTATTTTTCAAAACTCAGTCCATCCTGCCAGAAGTGATCCCACTTGAGAAGCGGGCGGCAATCCGTTCCTTCCAACTCATCCAGGTTTTCGTGGGGCAGGCCGCCATGCACGAAGGTGATGTTCTGCGTATCCAGAATGGTCGGCAGACCAGCCAGAAAATCCAGCTCTGTTTTGCAGCGTTCCCAGATCTGCGGGAATGCCGTTTGCGTGTCCATCTCTGCGCAGAACGGGATCTCCGCTGCATCGCACAGTTCGCTCAGTAGGCAGCTGCCGAAAGCCTCCTGCGCGCGCAGGGAATAGTGCAGCAGCTCCTGCTGGCATTCCGCGTTCTCGCTCATCAGCCGTTCCAAGCGCCAGAGATCCACATTCCCCATCAGAACATACACCGTGTATTCACTGCACAGCCGCATGACTGTGCGCAGCGTTTCCAAGCTCTTGGGCCCCTTGTCCACCAGATCCCCTGCGATGACCAGCACATCCCCCGCAGTGAACTGCACCTTTTGGAGCAGCTGCAGCAAGCCCTCGCCGTGCCCATGCAGATCGGATACCATCAGCAGCCGGGCCTCCTCCGGCAGGCGTACCCGCTGAACCTGTGTGATCATCCTCATCTTCCGTTCCTTCCCATACGTTCACAAAAGCCCTGCGTCTCAAGCGGGACGCAGGGCAACGGAGCATTCGCCCCGATCAGAAGTTTTCGACCAGATTGATATCCTTATAGCGCTTCATGCCAGTACCGGCAGGGATCAGCTTGCCGATGATGACGTTTTCCTTCAGGCCCAGCAGCGGATCGACCTTGCCCTTGATGGCAGCGTCGGTGAGCACGCGGGTGGTCTCCTGGAAGGACGCGGCGGACAGGAAGCTTTCCGTGGCCAGAGAGGCCTTGGTGATACCCAGCAGCACGCGCTTGGCGATGGCGGGACGGCCGCCAGCCATGATGGTGGTGCGGTTGGCTTCCTCGAAGCGGTAGATATCCACCAGCGAGCCGGGCAGCAGCGTGGTATCGCCGTTGTCCTCCACGCGCACTTTGCGCAGCATCTGCTTGACGATGATCTCGATATGCTTATCGGAGATGTTAACGCCCTGCTGACGGTACACGCTCAGAACCTCGCGCAGCAGATAATCCTGCACGGCCTTCACACCCAGAATGCGCAGCAGGTCATGCGGGTTGATGGAACCGGCGATCAGCTCATCGCCAGCCTCCACATGCTGACCGTCCTGCACCTTCAGGCGGCTGCCGTAGTTGATCTGATAGGTCTTGGTTTCGGCGGGATCTTCCTCGTTCACAACGGTGATCTCGCGCTTTTTCTTGTTCTCGCCCAAGCTGACGCGGCCGCTGATCTCGGTAAGGATCGCATCGCGCTTCGGCTTGCGGGCCTCGAACAGTTCCTCCACGCGGGGAAGACCCTGGGTGATATCGTCGCCGCCTGCGATACCGCCCGTATGGAAGGTACGCATGGTCAGCTGCGTGCCGGGTTCGCCGATGGCCTGTGCGGCAATGATGCCGACGGCCTCGCCAACATCCACGTTGCCGCCGGTCGCCAGGTTAGCGCCGTAGCAGCGGGCGCACACGCCAGTCTCGTTGCGGCAGGTCAGCACGGAGCGCACCTGCGCCTTCTTGATGCCGGCCTTGGCCACGGCCTTGGCTTTATCGTTGGTGATGGTCTCGTTGAGGTTGACGATGATCTCGCCCGTTTCAGGATGCACGATGTCCTCGGCAGCCACACGGCCCACCAGACGGTCCTCGAGGCTTTCGATGACCTGGTTGCCGATGGTGATCTCCTGCACGGTGATGCCGCGCACCTTCTCGCCGCGCTCGGCAAAGCAGTCCAGCTCGCGCACGATGACTTCCTGAGAAACGTCCACCAGACGGCGGGTGAGGTAACCAGAGTCAGCGGTACGCAGAGCGGTATCAGCCAGAGACTTACGGGAACCGTGAGAGGACAGGAAGAACTCCAGCACCTTCAGGCCCTCGCGGAAGTTTGCGCGAATGGGCAGCTCCAACGCCTTACCGGAAGGAGAAGCCATCAGGCCGCGCATACCGGCCAGCTGGGACACCTGCGCTGCGCTACCGCGCGCGCCGGAGTCGGTCATCATGCGGATGGGGTTGAACTTGTCCAGACCGGGCAGGATGCGGTTGCGCAGGTCGGCGGTGGTGCTGTTCCAGATATCGACCACCTTGGTGTAGCGCTCATCCTCGGAGAGCATACCCATGCGGTACAGGCCGTTGATCTCGGCCACCTTCGCATCGGCTTCCGCCAGAATGTCGGCCTTCTCGTTCGGCACCTTGATATCGCTGACGGATACGGTGATCGCGCCGCGGGTGGAGTACTTGAAGCCCAGCGCCTTGATGTTGTCCAGCACCTGAGCGGTCTCATGGATGCCATGCTTCAGGTACACTTCGTCAACGATCTTGCCCAGTTCCTTCTTGCCGCACAGCTTGTCGATCTCCAGCGCGAACATTTCATCCAGGCAGGTGCGCGGCTTGCGGCCGATATCCTGCGGGATCACGTCGTTGAAGATGAGCAGACCCAGCGTGCAGTCGATGATCTTGCGGCCCTTTTCGCCGTTGAATTCGCGCTCAATGCGAACTTTGATGGGCGCCTGCAGGCTCAGCTCGCCCAGCTGATAGGCCATCATGGCCTCGTCGGGGCTGGTGAACATGCGGCCCGCTCCCTTGGCGTCGGGGTTGTCGATGGTCAGATAATAGCAGCCGATGACCATGTCCTGAGAGGGGGACATGACGGGCTTACCATCCTGAGGCTTCAGGATGTTGTTGTGCGCCAGCATCAGGAAGCGGGCCTCGGCCTGCGCCTCCATGCTCAGCGGCACGTGGATAGCCATCTGGTCGCCGTCAAAGTCGGCGTTGTAAGCGGTACAGACCAGCGGGTGCAGCTTGAGGGCCTTGCCTTCCACCAGCATGGGCTCGAAGGCCTGAATGCCCAGACGGTGCAGCGTAGGCGCACGGTTGAGCAGCACCGGGTGTTCCTTGATGACTTCTTCCAGGATGTCCCACACTTCGGGACGGCCCTTTTCCACCATGCGCTTGGCGTTCTTGCCGTGGTGCGCCTTCTTGAGCGTGACCAGACGTTCGATCACGAAGGGCTTGAACAGCTCCAGCGCCATCTCCTTGGGCACGCCGCACTGATACAGCTTCAGCTCGGGGCCGACCACGATAACGCTTCGGCCGGAATAGTCCACGCGCTTGCCCAGCAGGTTCTGAC
>CAZDEF010000046.1:0-20718 GCA_964504385.1 uncultured Oscillospiraceae bacterium | reverse complement strand
TCCACCGGCCGTTAACCGGCACCCTGCCCTGTGATGCTCGGACTTTCCTCACGGTCTCCCGCGCGATCGTCTGGCCGCCCGACAGCTTGTATAGCGTAACACTTTCAAGGCCGGGTGTCAAGCGTCGCTTGACTTTGCAGACGGTATTCAGTATCATGAGATCGACCAATGCGCATGTTTCAGAAGGAGCCGATCAGAATGAAGCGTTTTGAGAAAATGCTGCCGTGGCTGCTGGGCCTGCTGGCGGCGACCGTGCTGTTTGCCGGACTGACGGCGGTGTGCGACCTCCGCTATGAAAACTCGGACGATATGCTCTTTGTGAAGGGATTCATGGGCTTTGAAGGCGGCGAGCCGGTGAGCTTTACCCTGTACACGCACACGTTTCTGGCGTGGCTGCTGTATGGGCTGAGCAAGGCGCTGCCGGGTATAGCGTGGTTTTCGGTGTTTCAGGCGGGGCTTTTGTGGCTGAGCGCAGTGGTGATCGTGAAGGCGCTGGTGCAGCTGGGCGGCGGCCGGGGCGCTGCGGGCGCGGCGATGTTTCTGGGCGTATTCGCAGCGTTCGCCTGCGCGCGGATCAGCTATACCACCACGGCGGCGCTGGCGGGCGCGGCGGCTGCGGTGCAGCTGCTGACGCTTCCGGCTGGCAAAAAGCGCGGCGGGCTGCTGCTGGCCGTGTTCCTGCTGATGTGCGCCTATTCGCTGCGGCAGATGACGGTGCTGCCGCTGCTGGCTTATTGCCTGCTGGCGCTGTGTTATCTGGGCGCAGAACGGTTTTCGGCGCAGAAAAGCCTGCGCCCTGCGGTGATGGCGGCCGCGGTGTTGCTGGGGGTGCTGGCGGTGTTTGTCGGCGTGCGGGAGATCGAGATCACGGCGCGCGGCCAGCGCGAAACGCTGGAATGGCAGCAGAGCCGCATCGAACTGTTTGACTATACCGGCTTTGAAAGCGAACTGGCCCCGGCGCTCGCAGCGGACAGCGGCCTGACGGAGCGCCAGACCGCACTGGTGCAGCAGTGGTATTTCTGGGACAGCGATCTGGACGCGGAAGCGTTCCGCGCGATGACGGCTGCGTATGCAAACGAGGAGAAGAACGGGGTGTTTGCCAAGCTGAGCGACTTCCTGAACGCCTCTCCGCGCTACGGTTGCGCCGTGGCGCTGCTGCTGCTGCTGGCGGCGTGGATCTTCCTGTGCGATGAAAAGCCGCGCTGGGCCACGCTGACAGCGTTGCTGGCGCTGCTGGGCGGGCTGGTGATGATCGTTTATTTGTGCTGGCGCGGCAGGGTGCTGTTCCGCGGGCTGGACACGGTGTTCTTCCCCTGCGCGGCTGTGCTGATGGGGCTGGCGGTGCAGAGCCGCCCGAAGAAGGGCCGCCGTGCTGCGGCTGCTGTGCTGTGCGCGGCGCTGCTGCTTACCGCCGGTGCGGACGCTTATCTAACCGTGGATGTGCTGCGCGAAAAGCCGGACTGGGTCTCGCGGCAGCGGGAGGAGGAGCTGGAGCGCTTCGCCCTGAAGCACAGCGACAAGCTGATCGTGCGCACACCTGATCTGCTGCGCGATACGCGCCTGTTCCCGGATACAAGGGGCGGCCTGCCGGTGAACACGGCCATCTGGGGCGACTGGTACTGCCGCATGCCGGGCTGGCGGCAGCAGCTGGAAGCCTACGGGCTGGATCCGGATGCGGTGAGCCTTGCTGACTGGACGGATGGAACGCTGGTCTTTGCCGCCGATGAGAGCGGCGTGCCCCAGACACTGCTGGACGGTGTGAGCGAAGCGGTGGGCTATGAGGTCGCGGCGGAGGTTTTCGGCACAGAGGGGACGCTCATGTTCTATCAGCTGAGGTGAGTATGCACGACATTTGGAATCCCTGGCACGGCTGCGTGAAGATCAGCGAAGGATGTCAGCATTGCTACATGTATTATATGGATCGTATGCGCGAGCAGGACGGTTCGGCCATCTACAGGACGGCCAATTTTGACTATCCCCTGAAGAAAGAACGCAATGGGCGCTGCCGGGTGCAGAGCGGAGAGATGATCCGCGTGTGCATGACCAGCGATTTCTTTCTGCCGGAAGCAGACGTGTGGCGCGATGAAGCGTGGGATATCATCCATCAGCGGCCGGATGTGGTGTTCTTTCTGCTGACGAAGCGTCCGGAGCGCGTGGCGGCGCATTTGCCCAAGGACTGGGGAGACGGCTGGGAAAACGTCTTTTTCAATGTTACATGCGAAAACCAGCGCCGCGCGGATGAGCGCATGCCCTTCCTGCTGGAGCTGCCGTTCCGGCACAAGGGCGTGATGTGCGCGCCCTTCATCGGCCCGGTGAGCTTGGCCCGATACCTTGGCGGCGGGCAGGTGGAACAGGTGATCTGCGGCGGCGAAAACTATGACGGCGCACGCCCCTGCCATTTTGAATGGGTCAGGACGCTGCGCCGGGAATGCGAGGCGCAGGATATTCGCTTCTGCTTCCTGGAAACCGGCACGGTGTTTGTGAAGGACGGGCGGGAATACCATATGCCGCGCAAGCGCACGCAGAGCGTGATGGCCTACCGATCCGGCATGAATTATGAAGGAAAGCCAATCTGCTTCCATCTGACGGATCGCTTGGGGCTGGAGATCCCCAAGGAAGCGCTGTATGTCCCTTCGTATCAGCCTCACTGCGAGACCTGCTCCGGCAAAATGACCTGCAACGGCTGCGGCCATTGCGGAAAGTGCGCGATCAAATGAGCGGTTGTGCATCGAAACTGCATGTTTCCGGCACGCGGCGGGAAAACTACCATTGGCCTGAAAGCATGTGGCAGCCCCATTCCGCAGCCAATTTTTTTGAAAGCGGGAGTGGAAAATGATTGACAGCCGGTGTGGATTTGAGTATCCTATTTTGGTAAACCGAACAAACCATTCCAACGAATCGAAATGATACGGGAGGAAGCTTATGGACAGCAATGTACGTCCGGAATCCATGGCGCGCATCACCACGCCGGAACAGGCAAAGCAGTTTATTGAAGAACAGATCGCGGCTGTGCGCAAGCAGGTGGGCGACAAGAAGGTACTGCTGGCGCTGAGCGGCGGCGTGGACAGCTCCGTTGTGGCAGCGCTGCTGATCAAGGCCATTGGCAAGCAGCTGGTGTGTGTGCACGTCAACCACGGCCTGATGCGCAAGGGCGAGAGCGAGCAGGTGATCGAGGTTTTCCGCAATCAGCTGGACGCCAACCTGATTTATGTGGATGCGACCGACCGTTTCCTGGACCTGCTGGCTGGCGTGGACGAGCCGGAGAAGAAGCGCAAGATCATCGGCGGCGAGTTCATCAAGGTATTTGACGAGGAAGCCCGCAAGCTGCAGGGCATCTCCTTCCTGGCGCAGGGCACGATCTATCCCGACATTCTCGAGAGCCATGGCGTGAAGGCGCACCACAACGTGGGCGGCCTGCCCGAGGACATGCAGATGGAACTGGTGGAGCCCGTGAAGCTGCTGTTCAAGGACGAAGTGCGCGTGGTGGGCGTGGAACTGGGTCTGCCTGCGCAGATGGTATACCGTCAGCCCTTCCCCGGCCCCGGCTTGGGCGTGCGCTGCCTGGGCGCCATCACCCGCGACCGCCTGCACGCCCTGCGTGAGGCCGACGCCATCCTGCGGGAGGAGTTCGACAAGAACGGCTTGGCCGGCAAGGTGTGGCAGTACTTCATCGCCGTGCCCGATCTCACCAGCGTGGGCGTGCGCGACGGCAAGCGCTACATGGGCTGGCCCGCCATCATCCGCGCCGTGAACACCACCGACGCCATGAGCGCCACCATCGAAGAAGTCCCCTACGCCCTGCTGCATCACATCACCGACCGCATCACCCGCGAAGTGGAAGGCATCAACCGCGTCCTGCTGGACCTGACGCCCAAGCCGATCGGGACGATCGAGTGGGAATAATTCCACGGCGTTTTGAAAACTGAAAAAGCCCGAAAAATCCCGATTTCAAAGGATTTTTCGGGCTTCGTTTTTTCGGTACGGTATTGAATTTGTGGGACACATGCGGTATTTTTGAGGCATAATTTGCTGAACAATCTTTGTTGGCTGAGGATACGGAGGACAATATTGTGAAGATAAACGAGATTGAAACTTCTAGACTGTTGTTAAGAGGTTTTACGAAAGATGATGCATTGTGGGCATATAGCATTTGGAACAATCCAGAGATGGGGCAATATCTACCTGATGAAGCAAAAGAAGAAATAGATGATGAATACTTGAAAATACTGGAAGGACTAGGTGGTGATGCCGAGTGCTGTTATTTGATTCCTGTTTTCAAGGATACATTAGAACGAGTAGGAACGTGCAGTTTCATCATAAGTGAAGATAAAAAAGTATATGACATTGCTTATTGTGTGCATAAAAACTATTGGTGCCAAGGATATGCAACCGAAATGGCACAAGGAATGATGAATTATGCGCGTGGTCAAGGTGCAGAGAAGGTAACAATTTTTGTTAGTCAGGAAAATACAGCATCTAACCGTGTTGCTCAAAAGTGCGGTGGAATCATCGTTGGTGAAAACACATACAAAAAAAGAGGTACAGATATTACTATGAAAGAGTACAAGTATGAAGTGATATTATAGAATCTTCCCCCAAAGGAACTGCTGCAAGGAGATCAAGTGGAAAGGGGCAGCGACATGGAATGCCAGCATCACCGGCAACGATACTGCAAAGGATCTATCGGTTGAATATTCTGCCGCTTTCTATCGCTTCGATGTATGAAGAATCGCTGCAGAATATCGATCGATATAACTTGTATATCGAAGGGGAATATCAGGGCACACGCTTGAGTATGCGTTAGCAATGGCCGGAAAGACGCCTGTATCGATGCTCCTGGCATTCAGTTTTTTGATAAACGGAAAACCCCGTACTGCATTTCTGCTCAGTACGGGGTTCTTGCGATGGAAAGCTCAGCTTTCCACACCGCTTGTAACGCTGATCCCACAATACAGCGGCAAGCGGCGGATCTACCACCGGTTGCGCACCTTTTCAGCGAAACCGGTCAGGCTGTTGATCGTCAGCACGGTGCCGTCGTCCAGCACGGCTTGTCCGTCGAAACGGCCGAACACCTGATGCTGGTCGCTTTCGATGATGATGGCGTTGGTGCGCGATGCGCGGTCCAGCGCTGGGGTGAAGTGCAGATCCAACCGGCCCAGAGCGTCCGCTACATGCCACTTTTGCAGAAAGGCATCCCGGCCTTCATCATCTTTGGGAATGCCGAAGTCCACATGCGCCAGCTTGTGCGCCCGGCCATTGTAGAACAGCACGTTCTCTGTGGCGGCGCTGGTATCACCGAAACCGTAGCCGAGGTTGAAGCCAAACGGCGCGCCGTTCACATACCCGCTGGCGCTGGCCCAGTACCATGTGTTGGCATAGGTCCATACCCCGCGGCCCCAGTCCAGCACGGCGGTGGCCATATCCCGGCGCAGCGGGTAGACGGCGCCGTCGAACTGAATGTCGCCCTCTGCCTTCATGCAATTGATCTTCTGATTGTAGTAGAAGGCAGTTTTCTTTTTGGGAAAAGGCGTGGCGATGACCATGCTGTCTTCCGGCGCATCGGTCAGAAGTACCCGCGCCGTCAGCGGTTTTCCCTGATAGAACCGATTCACCCGCGCGGTCAGCACGCGGCGCTTGCCGTCATTCTCAAAGCGCAGGGCATAGGCAGGCTTTTCCACGCCCACATCGCCCTTGCAGCTGGTGGAGGGAAAGCCGCGCTTGCCCAGCGTCAGCGCGCCCATGGCGCTCCATGTGTGCTGAAAACCGGTGCGCAGGTTCAGAAAGCTCACGCTGTCCAGGCTCATGTAGGAATTGTCCGCAATGGTCAGCGCCAGCACGATGTCGCCGTCGATGACGCAGTAGTAGTCCCATTCCTTGATGCGCAGCGCGCCGCCGCGGATGGCTGCGCGGTCGTAGGTCTTGACCAGACTGGTGGCCCAGCCGGCTTCCCGGAGCGCGCCGCCGGCATCCAGCAGTGCGCCGGGCTTGAGCTGATGCTGCATGATGACTCCTTTGTTTTAGCGAACGCCGAAACGGTAGATGGTGCAGGTGTCATAGGTATCCTGCGGGCGCACCACGATGGAGGGGAATTCCGGATGATGGATCGCGTCCGGGTAGTGCTGGGTCTCCAGGCACAGTCCGGCATGATGGCCATAGTGCACGCCGCTCTTGCCGGTCACGTTCAGGCCCTGACCGGTGTAGCACTGCACGCCGGGCTGGTCGGTGATCACGTCCATCACACGGCCGGTCTTGGGCGAATACAGCGTGGCGATCAGCTTGGTCTCGCGGTCGCGTCCGGCACAGTAGTTGAAGTCCACGCCGCCGGCAGCCTTCATGATCTCCACCTCGTCGGTCTTGGCCAGTACGTCGCCCATGCGCTTGGCGGTGGAGAAATCATACGCCGTTTCGTCTACGGGCACCAGCTTGCCGGTCGGGATGAGATCGGGATAAACTTCGTTCACGTTGGCGGCGTTGATCTGCAGTTCGAGGTCGAACACATCGCCCGCGTCGTGGCCGTCCAAATTGAAATAAGCATGGTTGGTCAGGTTGATCAGCGTGGTCTGATCGGTGACGGCCTCGTAATGGATGACCAGCTCGTTGGCCTTGGTGAACAGATACGTTACCTGCACCTCCACCTTGCCGGGGAAGCCCTGATCGCCGTCCTCACTCACGATGTGCAGGATGAGCGCCGGGTCGCCGTCGATCTCGGCGGGCTCAGCCTGCCACATGCGCAGACCGAAGCCCACGGGGCCGCCGTGCAGGTTGTTCACGCCGTTGTTTGCGCCCAGCGGATAGGTCTTGCCTTCCAGATCGAACGTTGCCTTGGCGATGCGGTTGCCCACGCGGCCGATGAGCATGCCCATGCTGCCGCCGTTGGGGCCCTGATAGGTAGCCACCTGATCGTAGCCCAGCGCCACATCGGCCATGACGCCGTTGCGGTCGGGCACGATGATCTTGTTCACGATGCCGCCGAAATCAATGATGGATACGCTTGCGCCGTTTGCGTTGGTGAGGGTGTATTCCGTTACCTGTTCGCCCTGCGCGGTCACGTCAAAGGGTTTCTGGGTGATCATGCCTGTATATCCTCCTTTTGCGATGAAACCGATGGTTTCCCTTATTGTACCCCCGAAGGATGGGGGAAGTCAACTGCTGGTCTTTTGGACGGAAACGTGGTATACTTTCCCGTAGTACCTCTGAGGGAGGAAACGTGCTTGCAAAAGAGCTACGCGCTGTTTGATTTTGACGGGACGCTCATTCGGGGCGATTCCATCATTACGTTTTGCTTTTACGCCGTGAAAAAACGGCTGTGCTCCCCGCTGCATCTGCTGAAGGCGGCTGCGCTGGGCGCGCTCTACATGGGGCATGTCATCACCGCTGAAAGGAGCAAGCAGGGCTCGCTGAGCTTCCTGCGGGGCCGCACCCGCGAAGAGGTGGACGCGATCGCCGCAGATTTTGCCAAGACGGCGCTCATCCCGCGCCTGTATCCGCAGGGGGTGGAGGAGATCCGCATGCACCAGCAGGCGAGGCGGGAGGTGTGGCTGGTATCGGCCTCCACTGCGTTCTATCTGGAGCCGGTTCGGCAGCACCTGAAGCTGTCCGGGCTCATCGGCACGCGCATGCATGTGGATGAAAACGGTGTGTATTCCGGGCTGATCGATGGGCACAACTGCCGCGGCGTGGAAAAAACGCTGCGCATCGCCGAGGTGCTGGCCGCCACCGACTGCATGGTGGACTATGCCGATTCCTACGCCTATGGCGATACGGCGGGCGATATCCCGATGATGACGCTGTGCCAGCACAAGATCGCCGTGAATCCGCGTAAAAAGCTGCAAAAAGGTTTGCAGGGAGCCGACGGTGTGCGCAAGGTTTCGTGGGGCTGATTCGTTTGGTTCATGAGATGATTTTCCAGTAAAGGAGAATGCCCGATGAAACATGGTAGCCTTCTGAAACGGATCCGTCCTGCTGTGCTGTGGATGCTGGCGATTGCGGTGCTGATCGGGGGCGCGCTGTATGTGGGCGCGCATGACCGTGCCTATACGCAGCAGTCCGTTGCCTACGTCACCCGCAGCGACAGCGCCTCCCTGTACGGCGCGGAAAGCGCCGACATGATGATGGAAGAAGCCGCCTATGACGCTGGGGCGAACATGGCAAGCGGAAGTTCCATCACCGCGACCGCCAGCACCAAACTAGCGGCGCAGAGCGGCCGCAAGCTGGTGCGCACCGCCGACCTGACGCTGTCCACCGCCGCCTACGATGCATCGGTGGAGAAGATCAACGCGGCGCTGGAAGCGGCGGAGGGATATGTGGAAAACCTGTACCAGTATGGCGAGAGCAATGCCCGCAGACTGTCGCTGCTCATGCGTGTGCCGTCTGAACAGCTGGACGCCTTCCTGTCCTCGCTTGCCGGTGCAGGGCGCGTGACCAGCCGCTCCGAAAGCACGGAGGACATGACGGCCTCCTATCAGGACAACGAAGCGCGGCTGACCACCCTCTATGCCAAGCGCGACCGTCTGAACGAGCTGCTGCTCAAGGCCGAGGACGTGAGCGACCTGATCGAGATCGAGAGCGCCATTGCCGATACGCAGTACCAGATCGACAGCTACGAGACCAGCCAGCGCTCCATTGACCGGCAGGTGGACATGAGCGCCGTGAGCGTGACGCTGATGGAGGAACGCCCCATGGACAGCGCGCAGGCCGATGTGCCGATGGACGAGCGCATCCGCGCCGCCTTTGCCGCCTCGGTGGAATGGCTGGGCGAATTCCTGCGCGATTTTGTGGTGTTCATCGTGATGCTCCTGCCCGTGGCCGTGCCGCTGGCGGCGGTGGCTGTTGCTATTCTGTTCATTCGCAAACGAAAGGGGAAATGAGACCATGAAACGTATTTCCGCCCTGCTTTTGGCGCTGCTGCTGATGCTGGGCTGCGCGTGCGCCGAAGAGACGCCCGCCGCCGCAGCCACCCTGATGGCCGTGGGGGAGGCCGCGCTGGAGCCCGATGCACAGACCATCGTGCTTTCCTTTGCGCTGCGCACGGAGGCGCAGACGGCTCCGGAAGCCAGCACGGCCATGGACGCCCTGCGCGAAGCGCTGCAGGGGCTGCTGGGCGAACATGGCGTGGCGGAGGTGGACGTGCGCATTACCCGCTACGACATGGCGCATGTGTATGAATACCGCAATGGCAAGCTGGAAACCGGCAAGCTGCTCAAGGGCTTCAAGCTGGAAACCGGGCTGGAAACGCGCCTGAGCGATGACGGACAGGCGCGGGACATTGTGGAAGCGCTGTGCGTCAGCGCGCTTGATGTGGATTATCAGCTGAGCTTTGAAGCGGCATTCTCCCAGCAGACGCGGGATGACGCGCTGGCGCTGGCCGCGCAGGAAGCCGCGCGCCATGCGCAGCTGATGGCGCAGAGCATGGGGCTTGCGCTGGGCGATCTGGTCTACCTGGAAGAAAGCACGGCTGACGGCCTGATGCGCGTGGAAGCGACCTATACTGTGAAATAAGAAAGGGACGAACGATGATGCGCCGAATTTGCGCTGTGCTGCTGGCGGCGGCTCTGCTGCTGCCCGCTCTGGCTGCGGCAGAGGGTTTTGTTTACCCTGCCGTCTTTGAGGTGGAGTACAAGGTGAATGAACGCAAGGTGGACGACAACCGTTACTTTGTGTCCAAGGAATACCTGCTGACGACCAACGAGGCGGTAAACGCGGAGCTGCAGCAGATCGCCGATGATTTTGACGAGCAGCTTTTTCCGCAGATGCAGCCGGATAAGAGCAAGAACGCACGGCGCAACAGCCGGTTGGATATCGAGACCACGCACTACATCACCGGCGACAGCTGGCTGAGCGTCATGGTGCTGGCGCGCATGTCCTACGACCGTGCGCAGGTACAGTCTCCCTTTACTACGCGCACCTATGATCTGCTCAGCGGCAAGCGCATCCTGCTGACGGATCTCTTCCCGGAGGACAGCGCCGCGTGGGATCTGCTGGCCGAGCGGGTGCAAAGCCACATCGGCGGCCTGTTCCCCAGTGAGGAGCGCAACCCGGAAGCCGTGGCGGCGCTGGCTGACCGCAAGGCGCTGGAGCAGGCGGAGTTCACCCTGAGCGGTTTTGAACTGACCCTGCACTACGAGGCGCGGACGGTCTACCCTGCCAAGGCTGGGCTGATGCATGTGCGCTTTTTCTACGATGAGCTGTGGGAGGATATGACCGAGGAAGCGCAGATCCAGACTGACAACACGGACTGGAAGATGGTGGCCATCACCTGCGACGACGGCCCGGCCTATGCCGAAACGGCCAAGACGCTTGCCAACTTCCGCCACGAAGGCGCGCGCGTCACTTTCTTTACCGTTGGCAAAAAGGTGGCGGGCAATCCGGACATCCTCATGCGCGCCTTCGACCAGAACCATGTCATCGCCAGCCATACCTATAACCACTGGTCCGGCTATTCCATGAGCGACGCGGCCATGCACAAGGAGCTGGACGAGCACAACGCGCTGCTGCTGGAACTGACGGGCGAAAAGGTGGGGCTGTTCCGCGCGCCGGGCGGCACCTATCCCCCTTGGATCGAGGCGGACATCGGCCTGCCAATCATCCAGTGGAGCGTGGATACCTACGACTACACTGGAAAGAGCGCGCGAAAGATCTTCTACTCCATCCGCAATCATGCGCAGGACGGCGATGTGATCCTGATGCATGACAGCGGCAAGATCATGAACACGTCCATCGAGCTGTTCGCCCAGTGGTTCCGCGAGAACGGCTTCATGATGGTCACGGTGGATGAACTGGCGCATGCCAACGGCGTGACCATGCAGCCCAATACGGTCTACTACCGCTATCTGGACGGCGAGACCGGCAAGCGATCCGACAGCAACACCTGACAATCTCTTTATATATAGCAAAGATCGAGCCATCCCCAAAGGCTGCGGGGATGGCTCGATCTCTATGAATATGGAGAAGCACGGCAGGCGTTAGCGGGATCCTGCGGGGGTAAGAGACGGCTGATAGGTATTGTCCAGCTGCGCCATCCAGCGGCCGGGCGTGCGCATGAAAAGCTCGTAGTAAACGGCCCAGTCCGTACCGTAGCGCGCGCCCTGTTCGGCCAGCGTATCGTACACCGTCAGGGGATCGAAGAACTCGTTGCCCATTTCGCCCATGGGCATGCCCTCGTCGCGGAAGTAGCGCAGCACAGCTTCGCGGTCATCGCCGTACAGGTCGTACAAGTCCGGATTGTTGTCCATGTAATAGTCGTAGTCGAAGACCAAGCCGAAATCCACGCCGTCCAGCATGGCAGGACGGTAGTATTCATCGGTGTAGGTGAAGGACAGAGTGATCGTTCCGTCCTCGCCGAACCGGCTGGGATAGGCGTCGCCATTGACCCACACCAGCACCTCGTCCGCCACTTCGGCGTGGGGGCGGGGACGAATGACGAATGTCACCTGCCACTCTGCGTAGTCTTCCTCGGTGGCGGGCTGGAGGCATTCAAAGCGGGTATCCTCCAGCACAAGGCTGCCATGCTGCTCATTGACGATGCAGGTCAGGCTGCTGTCGGACGCATTGCCGCAAGGCAGCAGGAACTGCAGATCCACCTCCGTCGTGGCGGCGTCACCCTGCCACTGCTCCACTTCGTCCAGCAGGAACGCAGCCTGCTGCGCGTAAAAATTGTCGGAACTGTCCATCAGGCTTTCAAACGTAGCCGGAATGTGCAGCAGTCCCTGCGTCTGCGCAAAGAAGCGGCAGTAGTTCATCATCCACGGCACGCGCAGCTCCTCGCGATACACGGAGAGCGGTTTGAGAAAATCGCCGTATTGCGTGCCGAAGAGAATGTTTTCCACGATGGGGCGCACTTCGCTGCGGCAGATCTCCTTCGCCTTTTCCTGCAAAACGGTGGTGCGGTAGAAGGCGCGGCTGAACACATTGTTGTTCTTCAGGCCCGGCCAGTTGTCGCTTTCGCTGCGGTCAAAATCCCACACCGGGCCGGCACGGAATACCCGCGTGTTCTGCGGCAGCACAAAATAGGTGGAGGACCATGAGTAGCTGGTGCTGTTGAGCATCAGCTCCTGCACCAGATGGGAGCGCACATAGGAATCGATATCGATGAACGAGGACAGCGGAGCATCGCTTTGCGGGTGGTAGCCGTAGTTCATCAGCGTGTCGTACAGCGCCATGAACAGCTCGCTGACATACTTCACCATGGTCTCCCCGGCGGCCTCCGGGCTCTTGAAGGACACATAGCGGCCCGTGGGCAGCTGGAACCATGCCTGTTCACTCATGGTGCCGTAGGATTCCATCTGCAGCAGGTAGCCGCCCGCATCCACGCTGGGATTATCGTAGCTGCCTTCGGGATAGCCGTAGGGCAGCCCGTAAGCGTTGTAGCCGTCCGGCTCGGGCGGCGCGGTGCCCAGCTTTGTGGGGGAGGGCAAGTCGTCCGGGTCGGTCGCGCCGATGAGCTTGTTGATGGGCTTGAGCAGCTCGTCAAAGTCGCGCACATCCACGCCGTTTTCGCCCACGTCCACACGCTCGCACAGCAGATACACGCCGCGGTAGTCGCCATCGTAATACAGATCCACCTGCTCGCAGCGGGAGGTCTCCGTCAGCCCCAGTTCCTTGCCCAAGTCCAGCGCAATCTGGTTGCGCAGCATGCTGTCGTCCTGCTCGTTGCTCAGCAGCGCCCATGTGCGGCCGCGCTCGCTGACAAGGCCGGTGTTCAGCAGATCCACACGGTAGTCCAGCTTGATCTGATAGGGACGCTTGAAACGCGCCTTCTGCCATGTGCTGTTGCCACGCCCGCGTATCTCGTCGATCCCGATGGCCAGCTCCACCTTGCCCTCCCTGCCCAGCACCACCAGATCCGCCGAGGTGGTCTTTTCGTGCAGACTGCAGTCCTCCAGCCATTCCCGGCCGAAATGCTCCGCGTCAAGGCTGGTGATGTGCAGGCTGCGCAGGGTGGATACCATCACGCGCAAAGGCGTTCCGTCCGGCAGCGCGCCGCTGTACACATAGGGCAGCGCATCGTCCACGGCAGCGGTGGAGGCCCAGTCCAGCGTCAGGCTTTCGCCGTCCGCCTCCAGCGTGAGCGCGTGCAGATCCGTGCCGGAGGGCAGGAACAGCCACGGCTCGTCCTGCACCAGCGCAGCCGTGACCGTTACGCTGCCGCTTGCATCCCGCCACAGTATCTGCGCCTGCGCCGCGCCTGAAAGGCACAGCAGCACCAGCAGCACCCCCCAAAAACGTCGCATGCCCTCGTCCTCCTTTGCTGGCAACAGTATACCATACTGCAGGAAATGCGGCAATCTGTTTGCATATCGGCGGCTTGTCTGCTATCATAGAGAGCGCAGCATACGGAAGAAGGGATTTGGAATGACGGACAAACGCAACGACGCTCTGTTCCTGTCGATCGTGACGCTTTTCTGGTTCAGCCAATACATTTTTGTGCCGTTCCTTTCGCCCCATCTGGCGGCGCTGGGCGTAACGGCCTCGCTGTCCGGCGTGATCCTAGGCGCTTACGGCTTTTCGCAGCTGGTGCTGCGCATCCCCGTCAGCGTCAGCGAGGACTGCACCTGCAGGCACAAGCTGTTCATGACGGGCGGACTGGCCGCGCTGGTGCTGGGCAGCGCCCTGCCGCTGCTGTCCTCTGCCCCGGCCGTATACCTGCTCAGCCGCACGCTGGCCGGTGTGAGCGCCTCCACATGGGTGAGCTACACCGTCGGCTTTACCGGGGCGGGCGGCGATGTGAAGCAGCGCATGGGGCAGCTGGTCACCGCCAACAATCTGGGCGTGATGCTCAGCTACATCGCGGGCGGCGCGCTGTATGAAGCGCTGGGCATGAAAACACTGTACATCATCAGCACGCTGGTGGCTGCGGCGGCGCTGGCGCTGCTGCCGCTGTGCCGGGTGAAGGGAGCCGGTCAGCCGCACCCCTTCCGCCTGCGCGACGTGCTGGCGGTGCTGTGCAACCGCAGGCTGCTGCTGGTGTCGCTCATGGGCGCGCTGATGCAGCTGATCACCTTCGCCGTGCAGTCCTTCGTGAGCACCTATGCGCAAACGCTGGGCGCAAGCGGCGTGGGCATCAGCCTGATCGCCATCGCATTCAACGCGGCCGGTGTGCTGGCCAGCACGCTGTTCAGCCGCGGCCTGTTCCGCCGCATCAGCGAGCGCGCCTTCTGCGCCATGGGCTTCGGCGTGATGGCGCTGTACTGCGCGATGATGCCGGTATGCAGCGGCGTGTGGATGGTGATCGCGGCGCAGATGGTGGGCGGCGTGGGCCGCACACTGCTGTACACCTATCAGATGGCCGTGTGCGCGCAGGACGTCCCCGCGCAGAGCAAGGCGACCGCAACGGGGATCTATCAGTGCATTTACAGCCTTGGCATGACCTTCGGCCCGGTCCTGATGGGCTGGTTCATCGATGGCACGGGCAGCTACCGCGCATCGTTCCTGCTCATCAGCGCGTTTGCGCTGGCGGGCGTGGTGTGGTCGTGGCTGGCTGGCAATCAGCAAAAGGAGCAATGAGAAGATGAAGATTTCAAAAAAAGACGCGCTGATGTGGTTTGCATTTTTCGCACAGCTGCCGGAGGACGAGGAGCTGCTGGTGCAGCAGCAGGAGATCGTCTATGCGGTGCTTGCGCAGATCGAGGATGCGGTGGACGCGCGCAACGACGCGCTGATGGCGCAGATCCCGGGGCTGAAAACGCTGGCGGGGCGCACCCGCTATGTGGGCGAGGAGGAGCACTTTCCCTGCGGCTGCCGCTCCTGCCTGATGGGCACGGGGCTGTCCGCCATCCGCAAGACCAACAAATGCAATATCCAGTGCCGTTTCTGCTATAATTACGGCGAGCTGGATCAGATCCCGCCCATTGGCGAGGGCATGTGGGAGATCGGCGGCACCAAGTTCCGCGAACGGGATATCGACCTGCTGCTGTCCGCCAGCAACAAGCCCACCGGCATTTCCTATGTGTATCTGGAGCCGTTCATGGAAATTGAAAAGTACTACGGCGTTATCCGCAAATTCCATGAGACGGGCATTCATCAGCACATGTACACCAATGGCCTGCTGTGCACGGAGGAACAGCTGCGCGCGCTGGGCGAGGCGGGGCTGGACGAGCTGCGCTTTAATCTGGGCGCTTCCGGCTGCGCCGACCGCGTGATCGAAAACATCGGCCTTGCGAAGAAGTACATTTCGCAGGTGGGCATCGAAACGCCCATGACGCCGGAATTCTACGAGGCATTCCAGCAGAAGAAGGCGGCTGTGCTGGCGACCGGGCTGGACTTTATGAACTGTGCGGAGCTGCACCTGAATGCCAACAACATTGGCAACTATGAGGGCGAGCCCCTGTACTGCTGCCGTCACGGCTACATTTCGCCCATCTGGAGCCGCGAGATCACCTTCCGCCTGATGAAGCAGGCGGCGGAGGAGGGCTGGCCCGTGGCCGTGCACGACTGCTCCAACCACACCAAATTCGCCCGTGACCTGAACCTGCGCGCCAAGGAAGGCGGCTGGTTCGGGGCCAGCAGCTACGGCTGCGAGTTCGAGCGCATTCCGTTTGAAGCATTCCTGCCTACGCTGGAGGATGAGACCTTCCAGTTCATAGAGGAGGAAGAACTGCCCGAAGGCTACCGCCCCGGCGACATGATGTTCTGAAACGGAAGATGAAAAACGCATAAAAATCGCCTGCCGCGTGCAAAGCATGCGGCAGGCGATTTGTGTTGTTTGGTCAGATCTCCATAATGATCGGCAGGATCATGGGGTTGCGCTTGATCTTGTCGAAGATGAAGCGGTGCAGTTCGTCCTTCAGACGGTTTTTGAGGTTCTGCCACTCGCTGCCGTCCAGGCGGCCGTAGCCCAGCACGATGGAACGAGCCAGATTGCGCGAGCATTCGATGATGTCTTCGTTCTCGCGCACATACACGAAGCCGCGGGAGATGATATCCGGGCCGGACATCAGCGCGCCGTTGTCGCGGTCGATGGCCATCACCACGATGATGAGGCCGTCCTGACTGAGGTGCTTGCGGTCGCGCAGCACCACGTTGCCCACGTCGCCGATCCCCAGACCATCCACCAGCACGCCGCCGGTGGGCACCTCGCCCACGATGTCGAACGAGCGCTCGCTCATCTCGATCACCTGGCCGATCTCGGGAATGATGATATTGGAGCTGCGCGTGCCCAGCGTTTCCGCCAGCTCGGCATGCTGCCACAGCTTGGAGTATTCGCCGTGAATGGGGATGAAATACTTGGGCTTGAGCAGCACATGCAGCAGCTTGATCTCTTCCTGACAGGCGTGGCCGGACACATGCACCTCGCCCAGCTGGCCGTAGATGACGTTCGCGCCGCAGCGGTAGAGCTGGTTGATGACGCGCGCCACGGGTTTTTCGTTGCCGGGGATGGGGTGCGCGGAGAGAATGACGGTATCGCTCGGGCGGATCTGCAGCTTGCGGTGCTCGCCGTAGGCCATGCGGGTGAGGCCGGCCATGGCTTCGCCCTGGCTGCCGGTGGTGACCACCAGCACCTCTTCCTCCGGATAATTGTCCAGATCATCCACGTCGATCAGGTTTTCCTCGGGGATGGACAATTCGCCGATGGACATGGCCACGCGGGTCACGTTGACCATGCTGCGGCCGATGAAGCATACCTTGCGCCCGAACATCGCGGCGCTGTCCACCACCATCTGCACGCGGTGAACGTTGGAGGCGAACATCGCCACGATCACGCGGCCCTTGGCCTGCTGGAACATGTCGATGAACGTCTGGCCGATCTTGGTCTCGCTCATGGTGTAGCCCTTGCGCTCCACGTTGGTGGATTCGCACAGGAAGGCCAGCACGCCCTGCTGACCCAACTCCGCAAAGCCGGCCAGATCGGTCACTTCGCCGTCGATAGGGGTGTAGTCCACCTTGAAGTCACCGCTGAACACCACCGTGCCCGCCGGGCAGGTGATGGCAATGGCCACCGCGCCTGCGATGGAGTGGTTCACATGCAGGAAGCGCACGGTGAAGCAGCCCAGCCGGATCACGTCGCGGGGCTTGATCACGTTGAGCTGCACGCCGGGGATGCGGTGCTCCTTGAGTTTGAGATCCACCAGCGCGAGGGTGAGCTTGGTGCCGTACAGGGGCATGGGCACCTGACGCAGCACATAGGGCGTTGCGCCGATGTGATCCTCATGACCATGCGTGAGCAGCATGCCGCGGATGCGTTCGCGGTTCTTGATGAGATAGGTGACGTCGGGGATGACCAGATCCACACCCAGCATGTCTTCCTTGGGGAAGATGGATCCGCAGTCAACGACCAGCATATCCTGGCCGTATTCTACAACGGTAATGTTCTTGCCGAATTCATCCACGCCGCCGAGCGGAATGATTCGCAGTTTCTGTTCGCTCCCAGCCATTGGAACCTCCTTTTTGCGCGGGCGCGCGGTTGTTAGTTCTGAAAATTCACCTTAAACAGGCCGATGCGCTTTTCGCCGCGATCTGCCTTTGCGTCGGTATATGCAGGCTGCGCGCATTGCTCAAAAGCAGCGTGAAAACACGATGAAAACCGAGCCTATGCGTCTGAGCCGACCTCTGCGTATAACATGATTCAGTATACCACAAAAACGCCGCTTTGAACAGTCAAAGCGGCGTGAAAGAATGAAAGACTTTCATGGTTTTTTTTGATAGGTTTGTACGAAAGCGTGCCATCAAGTGGGCTGACAGCCAATATCGTCCATTTCCGGCCGGTCGGTATAGACCTCGGCCACATGGGGCGTCCACTCCGGCTTGCCGGCGATGCGCCGCTCGTTCAGCCGCAGGCCCACCACGCACAGGCCCAGTCCCAGCGCGCTGCCCGCGATGGCCCAGCCTTCGCTGCGGCCGGAGAGCAGGTATCCCGCGAACAGGCCGATCAGGAAGCCCAGCAGCGGCACGGCGTAGGCCAGCGCCGTGGCCGTTATGAAACGGTTGTCCGGCAGCACCACCTTCACCCAGTTGCCCACCGTGCAGTCGGCCTTGAGCTCAATGGTGCCGGTTTGGTTCATAAAGCCGCACGCGCCGCACTTGGCACAGGCGTCCGGGCGGATGTAGGCGATGGTGGCCATGCCGGTTTTGGGCTCATAAGCCGTCACCTGACCGAATTTGATCATGATCGAAACCTCCTTGAAAAACCTTTCCGGAACCTTTCAGCCCGAAAAAACAGAAAAAACATACGAATTTTGCCCATGTGTATTGACACATGGACAATTAAACGCTATAATTTAAACTTGCATCAGTAGCGTTACTGTGCGAAGCTATGCCCCCGTGATGGTATTGTACATGCACGCGGCGAAAAATGCAACAGGAAATTTTCTGGAAGCATCAAAAGTGCAGGCTTCGATTGTCAGATACGTGCGAGAACATAAGGGGTGATGGCATTTATGGTGCATGAGGTTCAAATGGGGAAGCTGCGAAAGAGGCAGAGCTTCTCGCATGTCGAAGAGATCCTTGACATGCCGGATCTGATCGAGGTGCAGAAAAACTCGTACCGCCGCTTTCTGGACGTCGACCTTCGCGAAGTGCTGGACGACGTTTCTCCGATCGTTGACTACACCGAAAACTTATCGCTTGAATTCGTCGATTATTCCCTTGACGAGCCCAAGAACAGCGTAGAACGCTGCAAGGAGCGCGACATGACCTATGCCGCGCCGCTGAAGGTGTTTGTACGCCTGAAAAACCGCGAGACCGGCGAGATCAAGGAATCCGACGTCTTCATGGGCGACTTCCCCCTCATGACCGAGTACGGTACTTTTATCATCAACGGCGCGGAGCGCGTCATCGTCAGCCAGCTGGTACGCTCTCCCGGCGTGTATTACGAAAAGCAGATCGACAAAGCCGGCAAGCACCTGTTCTCCACCACGGTGATCCCCAACCGCGGTGCGTGGCTGGAATACGAGACCGACTCCAACGACGTGCTGTGGGTGCGCATCGACCGCGCCCGCAAGCTGCCCCTCACGCTGATCCTGCGTGCGCTGGGCTATGGCACGGACGCCGAGATCGTTGATCTGCTGGGCGAGGACGAACGCCTGATGGCCACCATCCAGCGCGGCGATAATGCCAAGAGCCGCGATGAGGGCCTCATCGAGATCTACAAGCGCCAGAAGCCGGGCGAGCCGCCCACACGCGAAAGCGCCCAGAATCTGTTCAACTCGCTGTTCTTTGATCCCAAGCGCTACGACCTGATGCGCGTGGGCCGCTATAAGTTCAACAAGAAGCTGTCTCTGGCTATCCGCTGCCAGGATCAGGAAGCCGCCGAGGACGTGGTGAACCCCTTGACCGGCGAAGTGATGGTGAAGGAGGGCGAGGTCATCTCCAAGGAGACGGCCCGCGCCATCCAGAACGCCGGCATCAACGCCGTGCTCATCAAGGCCGACAACCACATCCACAAGGTCGTGGGCAACCACTTTGTGGACGCCAGCCTCTACCTGCCGTTTGATCCCAAGGAAGCCGGCGTGATGGAGAACGTGCTCTATCCCGTGCTGCGCGAGATCCTGGATACCGGCGCGCAGGGCGATGAGCTGAAGGAAATGGTGCGCGCGCGCGTGCACGATCTGGTGCCCAAGCACATCATCTGCGAGGACATCGTGGCCTCCATCAGCTATCTGCTGGGCCTGCCCTACGGCGTGGGCTATACCGATGATATCGACCATCTGGGCAACCGCCGCCTGCGCAGCGTGGGCGAACTGCTGCAGAACCAGATCCGCATCGGTCTGAGCCGTCTGGAGCGCGTGGTGCGCGAGCGCATGGCCATTCAGGACAGCGATGAAGTCCGCCCCGGCGAGCTCATCAACATCCGCCCCGTCAGCGCCGCCATCAAGGAGTTCTTCGGCTCCTCTCAGCTGAGCCAGTTCCTGGATCAGCCCAACCCGCTGGCCGAGCTGACCCACAAGCGCCGTCTGAGCGCTCTGGGCCCCGGCGGTCTGAACCGCGACCGCGCGTCTTTCGAGGTCCGTGACGTTCATTACAGCCACTATTCCCGCATCTGCCCCATTGAGACGCCTGAAGGCCCCAACATCGGTCTGATCGGCTCGCTGGCGACCTATGCCCGCATCAATGAGTACGGCTTCATCGAAGCACCTTACCGCATTGTGGATCCCAAGACCCACAAGGTGACGGATCAGGTCGTGTACATGACCGCCGACGAGGAGGACTTCTACCTCGTGGCCGAAGCCAAGACCGAGCAGAACGAGGACGGCACCTTCAAGGACGAGTATGTCACCGTCCGCGATAAGGCCGAGATCATTCAGGTGCCCCGTGAAAAGGTGGATCTGGTGGACGTAAGCCCCCGCCAGATCGTATCCGTGGCCACCAGCATGATCCCCTTCCTGGAGAACGACGACGCTACCCGCGCACTGATGGGCTCCAACATGCAGCGTCAGGCCGTGCCTCTGCTGGTGCCGGAAGCTCCCTTCGTGGGCACCGGCATGGAGTACAAGGCCGCGCATGACTCCGGCGTGGTCATCCTCGCCCGCGAAAACGGCGTGGTGGAAAAGGTGGCCGGCGACAGCGTGACCGTCAAGGATGAGCTGGGCGAGCGCCACACCTACAAGCTGAGCAAGTTTGCCCGTTCCAACCAGGGCACCTGCATCAACCAGCGTCCGCGCGTGAAGGCCGGACAGGTGGTGGAGAAGGGCGACCTGCTGGCGGACGGCCCCTCCACGGAAAAGGGCGAGATCGGTCTGGGCCGCAACGTGCTGATCGGCTTCATGACCTGGGAAGGCTACAACT
>CAZDEF010000045.1:0-21156 GCA_964504385.1 uncultured Oscillospiraceae bacterium | reverse complement strand
TCGGCACATTTCTGTTCTGCCCGCGCCGCTTTCTTGCGACTTACGGGCGCACCCATGCTTCATCCGAACCGAAGGATTCTACCTGATCCGTATAATCTGCGAAAATCTGCTTCACCTGTCTGGAAATCTCCATATACTCATGGTAATGCGGCGGCACCAGCACCAGATCCGGACATTTCCGCCGGGCTTGGTAGATGGTTTCCGCCGTTTGCACGCCGTATGCCTTTGCGGCATCATTCTTGGCCAGAATGATGCCGCAGCGGTCCTTGGGATCTCCGGCCACAGCCATAGGGACCTGACGCAGTTCCGGCCTTTTCCGGCATTCCACAGTCGCATAAAAACTGTTGCAGTCGATGTGATAGATCACCCGTTCCATCGTGCCATTCCTCCCAACGGTGGTTCTTGTGGCTCATTATAGCACAAAAAGCGAACATATGTTCGCTTTTTGCGAAATTAGCAAAAATTTTTTCGTTCCCAACTATTCAGTTATGCTTTGCATTTGGGCAGGCCAGTTGCGCATGATCCGTTCCAATTCAAAAGCATAATCCCGCTTGGCCAGCGTTTCGCTCAGGATCAGCGGTACACTGGCCACCTTTTCACCAGCGATTAGCATGCGCGCCTCCCCCACCGCATCGCCCTGCTCCGCGCCCGCGACGATTTCCTCCGGCAGATCATATTCCAGCACCGGCACCTGCCCTTTCCGGATCGGCGCGCCCAGCTTTCCGCCCGCAACGATCACCGCCGTTTCCTGTGTGCCTTCGCGCACGGGAAGCACGCGCACCATCTCATGCTCATCCAGCACTTCAAAGCGCTCGTACCGTTCGAAGGCGGCGTCCATCAGCCGCTGCGCCTCGTTGAACCAATCAGCGCAATTGAGCACCACGCCGATCACTTCCATCCCGTTTCGTTTCGCACCAAACACCAAACAGCGTCCTGCCGCACGGGTATAGCCCGTTTTGATGCCGGTCGCCCCCTCGTAATCGCTGAGCAGGCGGTTCTTGTTGTGAAGGATGCGCGAATAGCTGCGTCCTTCCCAAGGGATAGAGGCGCGCTTCGTGCTGACGATCTCGCGAAACAGCTGATGCGACATCGCCTCGCATGCAATCAGCGCAAGGTCGTGCGCCGTGGTGTAATGGCCGTCCTTGGGCAAGCCATGCGGAGTAAGAAAGCAGGTGTCCGTGCAGCCCAATTCCGCCGCGCGCTGCGTCATCATGCGGCAGAAGGTTTCCACATCGCCGCCGATATGCTCGGCGATCGCCACGGCTGCATCGTTGCCGCTGGCCATCATCAGGCCGTACAGCAAATCACGCAGGGTGATCCGCTCGCCAAGCGACAAATAGATGCTTGTGCCGGGCACGCCGTAGGCATTGCGTCCCACTGTCACCACATCGTCCATATTGCCGTTTTCCAGTGCCAGCAGCGCCGTCATCACCTTGGTGGTGGATGCCATTGGCAGCTTTTCGCGGGCATTGCGGTGCAGCAGCACCCTGCCGCTTTCACGTTCGATCAGTACAGCCGCGCGTGCAGTGCTTTCCACTGCTTCGCCTTTCTCTGCCTGAGCGCCGCCGTGAAGCAGCGCCACCGCCGCGCAGCACAGCAGCGCCGTCAAGCTGCGTACTCTGCGCAGCCATGTGCCTCTCATGCGTCCTCGCCTCCATCGTCAAAGCCAATGGTTTCGATTTCTGTTTTGTACACTTTCTTGCTGCAGGTTTGGCCGTCCTTCGCCCCTTTTTGGGAAAACTCCTCCATCAGCTGGGGCAGCAGCTCTACGATCCGATCTACAGCGCTGGCGGATTGGGCAGGAAGCACCTTTACCGTGCCCTCCGCCACCACCAGAAACCCCACCGGCTGCACCGACACCCCTGCGCCGGTACCACCCGCAAAGGGATACGCCTCGCTCGCCAACGCACGGTTCCGGGCTTCCTCCACGGCGTATTCGCCTCCGCCCGCAATGAAACCGAAGCTTACTTTGGAAATGGGGATGATGGTGGTGTCCCGTGTGCCGCTCACCGGCGTGCCCACCACCGTGTTCACGTCCACCATGCTGCGGATCTGTTCCATGGTCGTTTGCATCATCGCGTCAATGGGATGCTTCTGCATATGTCTCCTCCTTTGCAGCGGCTGCCATACGCAGACGGATCACCGCCGCGCCTGTGCGCGCCAACGCTGTTATCAGCATTCCCAGCCGCGCGCTGAGTATGCACCGCACAAACATCTCTGTCCCCTGTGCGCGGAAATCCGCCTCTGCGCGTCCATTCACCGCCGCCGTGCGCGGAACGCAGCTGAACAGCGTTTGCAGAAGCAGGCGCAGAGCGGCGTAGCACAGTGCCGTCTGCGCCGCATCTGCAAAGGAAAAGCGGATGTGAACCCATACATTCTGCACGCGGAATACGCTGCACAGGCGGTTCAGTGCTCCGCAGCGGAGCAGCGAAAGCAGCATTCCGCCATCCGTTGAAAGCAATTTACGCACAGTCTTGCGGGAAGAAAGCTGCTTTTCCTTTTGTTTCTGCGGCTCCCCCTTCCGCCAAGCAACGGGCAGCCCCGCGGCCTGTACCTTCACCCGGTAATGTACGCCTTGCCCGATACGCACGCTCACATGAAACGTGAGCGGTGTGATGAACAGCACATACAGCGCAAACAGACAAAAATACCAGTTCATTTGCAACGCCTCCCTGCGCTATTGTGCGAAGCGGACGCACGGCCTTATACAGGCACGGAAAAGTTTACGGTTTCTTCATATTCCGGATATACATTCTCCATCGGATTACGGTATGCTACATAGTGCATTCCCGTATGGTTGCGATTAGGAGGAAATCTTTATGGGCAGAACCATCGGCATCGATCTTGGCACCACCAACTCCTGCGTTGCTTTTATGGAAAACGGCGATCCCGTTGTGATCCCCAACGCAGAGGGCGGGCGCACCACCCCTTCCGTTGTGGCCTTTACCAAGGAGGGCGAGCGCATTGTGGGCGCTGCGGCCAAGCGTCAGGCCGTTACCAATTCCAGCCGGACGATCTCGTCTATCAAGCGCGATATGGGCACCGACAACCGTATGAAGATCGACGGCAAGTTCTACACGCCGCAGGAGATCAGCGCGATCATTCTGCAAAAGCTCAAGAAAGACGCGGAAGCCTATCTGGGCGAAGCCGTCACAGACGCGGTGATCACCGTGCCCGCCTATTTCAGCGACAGCCAGCGTCAGGCCACGAAGGATGCCGGACGCATCGCGGGGCTGAACGTACTGCGCATCATCAATGAACCCACAGCTGCCGCCATGGCTTATGGCATGGATAAGGGCGGCGCGCAGAAGATCATGGTGTTCGATCTGGGCGGCGGCACGTTCGATGTGAGCATTCTGGACATCAATAGCGATGTGATCGAAGTGCTGGCCACTGCCGGCAACAACCGCCTCGGCGGTGATGATTTCGACGCCTGCATCGCCAATTATCTGGTGGAGGCTTTCAAAAAGCAGGAGCGCATCGACCTGACCAAGGACCCCACCGCCATGAGCCGTATCCACGAAGCGGCGGAAAAAGCCAAGATCGAGCTTTCCTCCGCCACCAGCGCCATGATCAACCTGCCCTTTCTCGCCGCTGGGCGGGACGGTGCAAAGCATCTGGAAATGACGCTTACCCGCGCCAAGTTTGACGAGCTGACCGCCCATCTGGTGGAAGCCACCATGGGCCCCGTGCGGCAGGCCATGAGCGACGCCGGATTGTCCGCCAGCGATCTCAGCCGCGTGCTGCTGGTGGGCGGTTCCACCCGCATCCCTGCCGTGCAGGCTGCTGTGAAACGCTTTACCGGCCGCGAACCCAGCAAAGACATTAACCCGGACGAGTGCGTGTGCATGGGTGCAGCCATTCAGGGCGGCGTGCTTCAGGGTGAAGTAAAGGGACTGCTGCTGCTGGATGTAACGCCCCTGTCCCTTGGGATCGAAACCATGGGCGATGTGTTCAGCCGCATCATTGAGCGCAACACCACCCTGCCTGTACAGCGCAGCCAAGTGTTCACCACTGCGGCCAACTTCCAGACGAGCGTGGACATTCACGTTTTGCAGGGCGAGCGCGAGATCGCCAGCTGCAACAAAACGCTGGGCCGCTTCCGGCTGAGCGGCATCCGGCGCGCGCTGCGCGGCGTGCCGCAGATCGAAGTGACCTTCTCCATCGATGCAAACGGCATCGTCAATGTATCCGCCAAGGATCTGGGCACTGGCAAGCATCAGGAGATCACCCTTACGCAGAGCTCCAACATGTCCTCTTCCGAAATCGACGCTGCCATCCGCGATGCGGAAAAGTATGCAGAAGAAGATGCAAAGCGCAAAAAGAGTGCCGAGCTGCACAACCATGCCGAGGAGCTGCTCTACCAGTCCAAATCCGCCATGAAGAAGCTGAATCCGCAGGATAAGGAGCGCATCGAAAACTTGCGCAAGCAGCTGCAATCCGCCGTGGACAGCAAGGACGACTACGCCATGCAGCGCGGCATCGAAGACCTGACGCAGGCGCTGCAGGCCGTTGGCCGCTTTGTGGATAACAGCGCCGCCGACAGTGAGGACGGCGCCATGGATGCGGATGTGGGCGGCGGAAACTGACACCCGAAAGGACGATGACCCTTGTTTGGCTATGTGACCATCGCGCCCGGCTCGCTCTCGCCGGATCGGCAGGAGCGCTACCGCGCCCACTACTGCGGCCTGTGCCGTACGCTGGAGCGAAATTTCGGCCGCATCGGCCAGATGACGCTGAGCTACGACGTGACCTTTCTGTATCTGCTGCTTTCCTCGCTTTACGAGCCGGATGAGGAGACCGGCACGGAGCGCTGCATCCCGCATCCCGTAAAGCCGCACGCCTATGTGTGCAATGCGCTGGCCGACTACTGCTGCGATATGAATATCGCGTTGGCCTATCACAAATGCATGGACGACTGGCAGGACGATCACAGCCTGACAGGGCGTGCGGAAGCCGCGCTGCTGCAGCGCGGCTACGCCGAAGTGCAGCAGCGTCGCCCCGAAAAATGCGCACAGATCGAAGAATGCCTGAAGGAGCTGAGCCGGCTGGAGGCGCAGGAGGGCGCTTCGCTGGACGAAGCGGCGAACCTGTCCGCAAAGATGCTGGGCATCCTGTACCGCTACCGGGAGGATACATGGTCGGACACGCTGCAGCGCATGGGCGAAGCGCTGGGGCGCTTCATCTACCTGATGGATGCCTATGACGATTTTGAACGCGATATGCGCAAAAACCGCTTCAATGCGCTGCGCGCCTATCATGATCAGCCCGACTACGAAGCCTTTGTAAAGGAAAGCCTGACATTGCTCATTGCCGAATGCACGGATGCGTTTGAAACGCTTCCGCTGGTTCAGGATATGGACATTTTGCGAAATATCCTGTATGCTGGTTGCTGGACGCGCTATCAGCAAAAGCAGCTTCGGCGCGAGCGCAAGAACGGTACGCCCGACAGGCGCAAGGAGGATGGGGCATGAGAGACCCCTATGAAGTGCTGGGGATCCCGCAGGGAGCCTCGGACGATGAGATCAAGGCCGCCTACCGCAGGCTGGCCAAAAAATATCACCCCGACCTGAACGGCGGTTCGGCCGAGGCCGAAGCCAAGATGAAGGAAGTCAACGAAGCATACAGCATCCTCATCAAGCACAAAAACACCGGCGGAACGCAAAGCGGGTATGGCAGCAGCGGCTACGGCGGCTCGTACGGCGGAAACTACGGCGGCTACAGGCAGAGCGGCTATGGCTCCTCCGGCAGCTACGGCGGAGGCTATGGGCAAAACCAAGGCGGTTTTGGCTACGGCGGCTTCGGTTTTGATTTTGAAGATCTGTTTGGCGGCGGAGCGCACCGCCAGTATCAGACCAGCAGCTATACGGAGAACGATCCCGTCCTCAAGCCTGCCGCGCAGGCGGTGCTGGCCGGCCGCTATTCCGATGCGCTGGCTATTCTCAAAAGCGTGTATAACCGCAAGGCGGCGTGGTACTACTGGAGCGCCCGCGCCAATATGGGCCTTGGCAACCGCATCGCCGCTCTGAACGATGCCAAAACCGCCTGCAGCATGGCGCCGGACGAGCCCGCATTCCGCGAACTGCTAGCGCAGCTCAATGCCGGCGGCCAAACCTATCACCAGCGCAGTTCGCAGGGAGGATTCGCCTCCTACCTGTGCTCCAACCCCTGTTTGAG
Source organism: uncultured Oscillospiraceae bacterium (assembly GCA_964504385.1). Taxonomy (GTDB): domain Bacteria; phylum Bacillota; class Clostridia; order Christensenellales; family Aristaeellaceae; genus Limiplasma. The sequence goes on along the minus strand of CAZDEF010000045.1, from coordinate 14,979 downwards.
CCTGTGTCTGTTCAATATGCTGTGCAACTGCTGCTGCGGCCGCGGGGGCATCTATTTCTGCTAACCACTTTGAAAAGAGGTTTTGACAATGTCTTTCTGGCAAAAAATCAAGCAGTCTTTCCGCAATTTCATGAACGGCCGCAACGGTGTGGATCAGCTTTCCATGGCGCTGCTGTGGACGGGTCTGGCGGCCTATCTGCTGGGCTCCATTCTGGGTTCCATTCAGAATGCTGTCTTTGCGCTCCTTGGCATGCTGCTCAATCTTGCGGGCTTTGTGTGCTATGTCTATTCCATCTTCCGCCTGTTTTCCCGCAACATTGAAAAGCGTCGTGCGGAGAATCGCCGTTATGTGACCATGATGGAAAAGAAATCGACTCAGCGCCGTCAGGCGAAGGTGCGTTTTCAGAATCGAAAGAAGTATAAATACTTCAAATGCCCCGGCTGCAAGGCATGGCTGCGGCTGCCCCGCGGCAGCGGCGTGGTGACCGTTACCTGCAGCCGCTGCCACACCAGTTTTACGCAAAAGGGCTGATATACCCCAAAAGTCCGTGACGCTATCCGTCCGGACTTTTTCAGTTTGCATCTTCTCTGAAAACAGCGCACTCGCTGCCGGAATTTTTTCCTGAGGATCGCCTGTCTGTGCACGTTCTTCCCTTCCGCGCTAATCTTTCTTCATCGGCTTATCACATGGACAGGCGGCGTGCGATCCGCTGTATTCTTTATTCTTGCATTTTTGCAAAGAATCTACTATTCTATAGCCATGTCCCAATGTTTGAAGAAAGGCAGAGAACAATGAAGATCCTGAACTATCTGGAACAGCAGGCCATGCAGCATGGCCCAAGCGGACATGAATACGAAGTGGCGCAGTGGATCAGAAGCCTTTTTGAACCGCTGTGCGACAGCGTGACCATTGATCCGCTCTTTAACGTGATCGCCCTGAAAAAAGCGACCCTCCCCACTGCGGACGGCTCCCCCGCTCCGCACGTGATGCTGGCCGCGCATCAGGACGAGATCGCCCTCATGGTGGCGGATATTCTGCCGGACGGCACGCTGCGCATGGGCAATGTGGGCGGGGTGGATCCTCGCATCCTGCCCGCTTCCACGGTCACGGTGCATGCCCGCAGCGCCAAGGGCGGCTATGTCAAGCTGACCGGCGTAGTCGGCGCACTGCCGCCTCATCTGATGAGCGAAGCCGACCGCAAGAACAACTATCAGCGCGAAGAGCTGTTTGTGGATCTGGGGCTGAGCGCGGAACAGGTGAAGGAACGGGTGCATATCGGCGATTTCATCACGCTGGACGGCCCCGCAACGCCGCTGCTCAACGAGCGCTGCGCAGCCAAGAGCATGGATGACCGTGCCTGTGTGGGCTGTCTGCTGGAGGCTGCCGAGCGGCTGCAGAAAATGGGGCATGTGTTCGATATTTATTTTGTGGCCACAACGCAGGAAGAAGTCGGTTCCAAGGGCGCGATTGTCTCCTCCTACACCATCGACCCGGATCTGGCGGTGGCGCTGGATGTAACGCACGCCACGCTCCCCTCCAGCCGTCCGGACAGCACCGTGCCGCTGGACGCGCCCGCGCTTTCCTGCGGCCCCTATCTGCAGCCGAAGCTGGTGGAACGTCTGCGCAAGTGTGCGGACGAGCACGGCATTCACCTGAACATGGAAGCTGCTGCAAGCGCTACCTGGACGGATGCGGACGACATTCAGATCGCCCGCGCAGGCATTCCGTGCGCACTGATCGATCTGCCGCTGAAATACATGCACACCTCTGTGGAACTGCTGGATATGAACGCGATGCGCGAGTGCGGCAGACTGCTGGCACATTTCCTGAGTGAACTGGACGAAGGGTGGGATCAGGATCTATGGATCTGAAAACGATTTGCGAACTGCCCGGTATCAGCGGACGCGAAGAGATCGTGCGCAAGGCCATCTATGATGAATGCATCGAAAAGCTGGGCGCGGGCAACGTGACCCTTGACCGCATGGGCAATGTCATCGCCCATCTAGCCGGGCGGAAGGCAGACGCTCCCCGCGTGATGGTAGCCGCGCACATGGACGAAGTGGGGCTGATGGCCGTTTCCGCCACGGAGGATGGACTGCTGCGCGTATACGCCGTCGGCTCTGTCGATCCACGGGTGCTGGTATCCAAGCGCGTAAAGGTCGGCTATGGCGAGGCCGCGCTCAACGGCGTCATTGGCGCCATGGCCATTCACCAGCAAACAGCGGAGGATCGCAAACGCGTGCTTGGGATTGATCAGCTGTATGTGGACATCGGCGCGAAGGATAAGGCTGAAGCAGAAGCCAAAGCGCCCATCGGCACGCCCATCACCTTTCACACTCCCTTCCGTGCCTTCGGCGATAACAAAGCGCTGGCGAAGGCGCTGGATGATCGCGTGGGCTGCTATAATCTGCTGCGCTTGTTGGACTGCCATCCTGCGGGCGACACGGATCTGGTGTTCACCAGTCAGGAGGAAGTGGGCTGCCGCGGCGCGCATGGCGCGGCGTTCCGCCTCAACCCTGATGTGGCGCTGGTGCTGGAAGGCACATCGGCCAATGATGTTGGCGACGTGCCGGAGGAACGGCAGGTGTGCGTGCTCGGCAAGGGCGTGGCGATCAGCTTCATGGACAAATCCACCATTGCTCAGCCCGAACTGTTCCGCAGCATGATGCAGTTGGCTGAGACCTCCGGCATTCCCCATCAGGTGAAGATGGCTGTGGCCGGCGGCAATGACAGCGGCCCAGCCCAGCGTGCGCGCAGCGGCGCAAAGACCTGCGTACTCAGCGTGCCCTGCCGTTACATCCACAGTCCCTCCACCGTGTGCGACCTGTCCGACGTGGACGCACAGTATCAGCTGGTCAAGGCTTTCTTAGAGAAATGAGGTAATGGAGCCATGTATGAATATATCAGGCAAATGACGGAGCTTTACGGCGCTGCCGGGCGTGAGCACGGCGTGGCAGATGCGATCGAAGCCCTGCTCAAGGACAAGGTGGATACCATTGGGCGCGATGCGCTGGGCAATCTCATCTGTGAAAAACGTGGCACCGATCCCAACGGCAAGCGCATCATGCTTTCCGCGCATATGGATCACATCGGTTTCATTGTGGCTGCCGTGGAAAAAGAAGGTTTCCTGCGCGTAGCCCCCGTGGGCGGCATCCATGTGGATGTCAGCCGCACGCGCCATGTTCGCTTCGAAAACGGCGTGCAGGGCGTGGTGGTGCAGGAGCCCCTGCGCGAAGGCGAACAGGCTGAAATGAAGCATCTGTTCATCGACATTGGCGCTGAGAGCCGTGAGGAAGCGCTGAATATGGTGCAGTTGGGCGATATTGCCGTATACGCGCCGGATTGCTTCCGTCTTGGGCAGCAACGTGTGGCCGCGCCTTCCATGGACGACCGCGCGGCCTGTGCCCTGCTCATTGCCGTGATGACGGAACTGGGCGAAACGGGAAACACCATCATTGCCGTTTTCTCCGCGCAGGAGGAAGTGGGCTGCCGCGGCGCAAAGACTGCTGCCTACACCGTGAACCCCGATATCGGCATTGCGCTGGACGTAACAGCCAACGGCGATACCCCCGGCACGAAGCTGCCCGCTGTCAAGCTGGGCGAGGGCGCGGCTGTGAAGATCATGGATCGCTACAGCATTTCCAACCCGCAGCTGGTGCAGGAGCTGCTCGCCGCCGGTGAACGGGCTGGGGTGAAAACGCAGCGCGAAGTGCTGCCCTTCGGCGGCACGGACGCCGGCGCCATTCAGACTGCCCGCGGCGGCGTGTGCGCCGGGACCATCAGCATTCCCTGCCGTTATGTGCACAGCGCCTGCGAGACCGTCGATCTGCGCGATGTAGAAGCCGCCAAGGCGCTTCTGCTGGAATACCTGAAATGACTCAATTCAAAAGAGCCGACTGGAGCTCCTCTGAAACGGAGCTGCCTGTCGGCTCTTTTTCTATGCATTCTGTTGTTAGAGGCCAAACGATTTTTCCATCAGCTTCAGGCCGATTTCTAGTCCTGCGGTCAACGAAGAAAGGTCGATCCATTCTTCCGTGGTATGCGACTGACCGCCGAGATACAGGCCGAAAGCCGTCGCGGGGATCCCCAAGGACAGGGGAATGTTCGCATCCGTAGAAGACGAACCCATCCGTGGGTTCTCGCCCACCGTTTGCCGGATGACCTGTGCACAGTCCTCCAGCAGCGCCGCATGCAGCTGCGGATCCACCGTTCCCATGCAGGGCCGTTCTCCCAGCAGCCGCACCTGAAGATCCCACCCCAAGGCGCGGAAACCTTCGAACACACCATGGAAGATGGCATGCATCGTCTGAAGGCATTCGCGGTCGTCCGAACGGAATTCGCAGGTGAAGCGTGCCTCTTGGGCAATGCTGTTGACCGAGGTTCCACCCTCGATAGTCCCCACGTTATAGGTGGTTTGGGTATCCGGTTTGGAAGGTACGCGGATCAGATACAGGGCGTGAATCACTTCCGCCGCCTGATGAATGGCGTTGCTATGGCCAAACGCACCATAGGAATGTCCGCCCTCCGCCCGGAGCGTTATCTCATAGCGTTCCGAGCCTACCGCTTTGTTCACCACACGCTGATAGGTGCCGTCAAAGCTGACCAGCCGCCCCATTTTCGAGTCAAAGCCGCGGCAGACTTCCCGCACGCCCCGAAGGTTGCCCAGCCCTTCTTCTCCAGTGTTGAACACGATCAGCACCGGATGCTGCAAAGGCTGGGGAGCGCTCAGGAAATGCCGCGCGTACAGCATCAACGCAGCCACATTGGCTGTATCATCGCCCACGGATGGAGCGTACAGCCGCCCGTTTTCTTCCCGGATGTTCAGCGGTGTTCCCATGGGAAACACCGTGTCCATGTGCGCCATAAACACATGCAGGTCTTCCCCCTCCATATCGCCAAACGGCAGGCATACGTTTCCGGCGTCATCCGTATAGGCGCTTTGTGCGCCCTGCTCCTTCAGCCACTTCAGGATGAACGCCGCCCGCTGCTCCTCCTGCCCAGAAAAAGCCGGAATGGCGCAAAGCTGGCGAATGAGCAGGATCTGTTCCTGTACATATGCCTCCGCCCACGCTGCGGCATCCATCATGTTGATCTCCTCCTTATCCCTTGACGGCTCCAATGTTAATGCCCTTGATGAAGAATCGCTGCAGGAACGGATAGATCATCATGACTGGGATCAGCGCAACGACCGTCACGGTCATGCGCACGCCTTGCGGGGTGAGCGCATTTTCCACACGCAACGTGTCGCTGGAGGAATTCTCGATCTGTTCCGCCAATCTTTCTGCCTGATTCAGCAGCTTGTACAGTTTGTACTGCATGGTGGTCAACGATGCATTGGTAAAGGTGTAGATGTGGTTGTCGAACCAAGCATTCCACTGGTACACCGAAGCGTATACCGCAATGGTCGCAGCGATCGGGAGCGACATCGGCAGGATGATCTTCAGAAAGATCGTCATCGGGCCAGCGCCATCCAGCATAGCGCTTTCCTCAACGGACTTGGGCAGGCCTTCAATATACGTCTTGATCAGGATCGTATAATAAGCGCTGATCGCCGTGGGCAGGATATAGATCCAGAAGGAATTCAGCAGGCCATACATCCGCATCACCAGAAAAGTGGGAATGATACCGCCGGACACATACATCGTTACTGTGACCATACGGTAGAAAAACTTTCTTCCCGGCAGTTCTTCCTTCGTGAACAGGTATCCCATCAGCATGCAACAAAACAGCGTGAGCGCCGTGCCACAAACGGTTCTGGCCACGGATACCAGCAGTGCGCTCAGAATGCCTTCCATTTGAAACACATTCCCATAGTTGGAGAAGGTGAAGCGATAGGGGATCAGAATTCCTCTGCCCGCTACAAGCGAACCGGACAGGGACTGCACGATGATATAATAGATTGGAAATGCGCAAAGCAGTATGAGCAACACAAAAAACAGATAATTGCAGACCTGAAAGATCTTACGGCTCGCGGACGTTTTGATCTTTTTAGGGCGCATGTCTACTGCACTCGTCATTGTTCTGCCCCCCTTTATAGAATAGATTCGCCGCGAACCTTTTTCGCCGTGGTATTGGCAATAAAGAGCAGCGCGATACTAATAAACGATTTCATGATGCCGGCCGCGATCGCATAGGAATAATCCTGCTTTTTCAGGCCGACTGTGTATACATACAGATCCAACACTTCGATATTGTTGGAGATGATATTATTCTGGAACACATAATACTGATCGATGCCCGAATTAATGAAATTCGAAACTTTCAGCAACATCAGAACAATAAAGGTGGACATCAGTCCGGGAAGCGTCACATGCAGCGCGCAGCGGAAACGACCGGCTCCATCCACAGTGGCCGCCTCATACAGTTCCTGATCAATGCCTGCAATGGCTGCAATATAGATGATCGAGCTCCACCCCAGTCCCTTCCAGATGGAGACCAGCGTTTGGAACCAGTAAACCGCTTTTCGGTTCATCAGCACGTTCTGCGTTGGGCTTCCGATGGCGGAGAGCAGCTGGTTGAGCAGGCCTTCCGAGCTGAACAGGGCAAAGGCCAGCGAATACACGATCACCCATGAAATAAAATGCGGCAGGGTCGTTACCACCTGCGCCAATTTGCGGAAACGATTCGATTCGATCTCATTCAGCAAAATAGCCAGCAGCATGGGTAAAGGCAGCATCAGAAAGTCCAGCGAAGAGAAGATCAGCGTGTTTTTCAAAACGCGTTTTGTCGCTGACTTTGTCAGGATCATTTTAAAGAATTTCAAGCCGACAAACTCACACTGGCTCAGCGAATAGCCCGGCTTGTATTCAAACAGAGAAAGCACCCAACCCGCCAGCGGCACATAGCAGAACATGACCACAAGAACCAGCAGCGGCAGCAAGAGAAAGAACAGCTGCCATGATTTTTTCTTCTTTTTAGGAACAAGCAAACACGGTTGCTTTGCATTCATTGGATGATTCCTCCTTAGTTTGGTGCGCCGTTTTCGGATTTCAGGACGGGAGAGACGAGGAATCATTCCCGTCTCTCCCGTCCATGGAATATTCGAAAATCGAATGGAAGGAAGTCAATTACTTTTCGGAAGCCTTGTAAAGATCGAACGCAGGCTGAACGATCGCCTTGGCATTGTTGAAGGCGTTTTCGCACCATGCCCAAGCTTCTGCCTCATCCGCGTCTGCCCACTCCTCAAGCAAACGTTCCTGGATCTCGGCAAATTCTTCGTCGCTTTCGGCCATGATCAGTTCCGGCATCGCCTTTTCAGCGATCGAGGCGCATTCGTCCATGATACGCTTGATATCCATCGGGATATCGGTGATGCCCAGCGCCACCATCTGGCCGTAGTCATTGGACAGGTCGTTGACCTTGCCTTCGTTGACCTGCTGCATGTAGTATTCAGAGGGGCAGGACACGCCGTAATAAGCCGCGAAGTCCTTCTGCCAGGAATTCAGGGTCATAGCGCGCACTTCGAAGGTCTGGGTCAGATTGTAGGTGTATCCATCCGGATGGATACCGGTGGAGCAGAAACGGGTCCACTCAGAGAACGGGCCGTAAATGCCGGTATTCTCATAGTACTCATTCGTTCCGTTGCCGTAGGTAGCGATGTCATTGAGCGCCTTTTCGGTCAGGTGAGGTACGCCGTTTTCATCGTAATCCCAGTCCACGCCCTTGATACCGCTCATGCAGGTACGAACGATCTCGGGATCGGAGAAGAAATCCAGCACCTGGAGAGCCGCATCAAGGTTCTTGGCGTTCTTATTGATGAAGAGGTTATCGGAGGGGGCATTGCCCGTCAGCTGGGGCTTGTTGGCAAAGCAGAACGCCGCGTTGGAACCAACGTTGACGATCGCGGTGATCGTATCGGGATCATCCTGGCTCAGCTCACTGTACAGTTCCTTGCCTTCATAGGGCACTGCGGAAACGTAGCGGCCCGCGCGCACCTTCGCCTTGAGCTGATCGGAGGTCATGTAGAAAGATTCCTCGTCAAACAAGCCTTCGCGCCAGCACTTGTTGAAGAACTTCATGGCCGTCCAGTAGGCGGAACGCTCCATGTTGGTGTAGCCGTTGTACAGCTTGCAGTCATCCCAACCGCTCATGTACATGGTGCCGCCATACACCCAGGGATTCAGATTGCCGCCGTCGATCAGCATGCAACCGGTCTGATAGAAGCGGGAGAAGGCATTCCAAGTGCCGATGCCGTACACTTTTTCGCCATTCTCATTTTCGGGATACATGGCCACCATCTGCTTCATGACGGCGATCCAGTCATCCGCGTTCTTGATCTCGGGGCAGCCCAGCTCTTTGTACAGATCCCAGCGCAGACGGATACCCCAAGAGGTGTTGTCCTGGCAATTGGTGTCTTCGGGGCCAATGAACGGGAACAGGAACAGCAGCTCCTTGTTCTCGCCGCCCAGCATGCTGCGGGACAGCTCGTTGGTGGCCGTGTACACATCCGAGAACACATTGGGCAGCTGATCCTTGTATTCATCCAGATTCAGCGCCCAGCCATTGTCGCGGACCGTAGCGATATAGTCTTTATCGCAGGTCATGATATCGGGCAGTTCCGCGCTGGCCATCAGCATGGCAAACTGCTCAGAATCGTAGTATTCGTACTGCAGTTCGATGTTGTAGCGCTCCTTGAGCAGCTTCAGTTCATTGGACTTGTACCACTTGCCGTCGTCCAGATCGCTGGAATGGCACAGCGCCATGGTAACGACCTGCGTTTCATTCTCTGCCACCGCCAGCGGTACCAGAGCCAGTACGAGAACGAGAGTTAGAACCAGACTAAGACATCTTTTCATGTGGGCTCCTCCTTAAATAAATTTGTGTCGAATTGAATGCGCTGACAAACAATCTATGGTTATTCTACCACGGCCATTTGTCCCTTTTCAATTTACTAATTCGAGAACTTCCACTGCATAAAATTGGATTTTTTCAAGGAAACGATGATTTGTTCTAAAAAAAGTACAATTTTATTATAATTATTCAATTTGGACATGCTTTTACCCGATTGTACTTTCGCCCGTGTTCAAATAGATCCTGGATGAACGGGGATGCAGATGCGCACAGTCGTCCCCACATTTTCTTCGCTGCTGATCTCCAGCCCGCTTTCCCCGCCGCTGAACATGCACAATCTGCGGTGGAGATTGGTCAGACCGATGCCTGTATGCCCCAGTCCGGACAGACGGGGGTCCTGATCCGGCATATCGCCTGTTCGGATCTTTTGGCGGATGGTCGCCAGTTTTTCAGCGGACATTCCCAAGCCGTTATCCGACAGGGTGATCATACACTTGTCACCCTCTCTTCTGCTGTTGATGGTGATCATCATCATCCCCCGAGCGCCAATGCCATGCTCAACGCTGTTTTCGATCAACGGTTGGAACGTAAAGCACGGGAGCAGGATCTCTTTCATGTCCTCGTCGATCTGTATCTCAATTTGAATGCCGCCGCCGTAACGCAGACGGAGCAGTTTCACATAATGGCCAAGGTAGTTCAGTTCATCGCTCATCGGCCACACCACACGCCATTCGGCAAAGACCGGACGGATCAGCTCCGCCAATTCTACCAGCATGTCGCTCACCTTGTCCGCGCCCGATATCATCGCTACCCATCGGATGGCTGTGATGGAGTTAAAGATCATGTGAGGGTTCAGCTGGCTTTGCAGGTTGCGCAATTCCAGTTCGATCCGCTGGTGCTCCATCTCCTTGGTTTGGTTCAGCAGCAGCACAATGCTGTCAGCCATACTGTTGAATTCCGAACGGATCAGTTCAAATTCCCGGAGCTGATACTTCTTCTCCAGCCGAACGGACAGATCCCGTCTTTTCATTCTTTCCAGCGCTGCGCTGATGCTCTTGAACGGTCTGCACAGGTAGAGCAGCCACAGCACATAGGGGATCAGCATGAAGATCAGAACGGAGATGCTGATGGCATACGTCGCCTTTTTCATCAGCATCAGCGATTCGTAGTAAATCTCCTGCGGGATCTTTTTCACCAGCATCCAGTTGCAGCCCTCCAGGCGGTGGAACAGCAGCTGGTATTCGCAGGCCTCATACGTCAGGCGCAGGCCCTGCATTTCATCCGCTTCGTTCAGCTGATGATAGAACCACGGGATCTCCCCGCCATCCGCTTTGTTCGGCCCGATCAGCTGCCGGCCCTTGTCATCCAGCAAAAAGATCTCCTGATCTCTTTCTTTCAGCACGTCAAAGCAGTTGCTCAGCGCTTCAGGGTTCACCGAAAAGAAGGTCGTCACATAACGCGCCTTGTCCGTAAAAGAATACCGATATTTCGTCTGATAGGCGCCGATGACCAGATCCTCGTTGTAGCTGGACACATCGTTGGAGGTCATAAAATCATTCGTGTGCAGAAGGCCGAGCCATGTGATGCGGTCGTAGGTGGACAGATCAGACTGCTCTATCACCTCAGCCATCGGATGCAGCTGTTCCTCGCAGTGAAAACTCCATGACCGGGTCACGCCGATCATGGAAGCCTGATCGCTGAACAGGAACAGCGCATTCAGCTCCGGGTGACTGTTCAGCACCGTATTCAGCGACGAAAGGGTCGTGCGCAACGTCTGTATTTTCTCCACGCGGCTGGAAAAAGTGCCGAAGAAGAACTCCTCCATGGTTTTCATCTTCTGCGTTTCTCTGGCCGCATTTCGCGCTTCTTTCAGGACTTCGTTGATCTTCGAACCCGCTATGCTGAAGGATTGCAGTGTGCTTTCCTGGATCTTTCCGGACAATGAGGCTTCGTAACGCTCAAAAATAACAGAAGTGGCGATCACCAGCGTCAGCAGGATCATACACAGCGATTCGATGATCATTCGCGTATGAAAAGAGTGAAGGAATCTCATTCAGCCCTGCGCCTCCATTGTCCCGGCGTCATCCCGGTCATCGTCTTGAAGCAGCGGTTGAAGTAGGCAGTATCCGAAAAGCCGCATTTTTCCGCGATCTGCTGCAGGCTCCACTCCCTGCTGCAGATCATGCGTTTGGCCAGCGTGATCCGGACTGTATTGACAAATTCCGAATACCCGATCCCGACTTCTTTTTTGAAGATGTGCGACAGGTACTGCGGATGAAACGAAACCAACGCTGCACTGTCATTCAGCGACAATGAATGTTCCGGATGCTCGACGATGGCAGAGATCACCTTTTGGATCTCACTGCGGTATTTGGGCAGTTTTTCTGCGGCAAAGCCTTGTAATACCGCCGCCGCTTTTCCCGCTGAATCCGCAGCTCCGAGCCTTTCCAGCCATGGCTCCTGGGCAAGCCCTTCATCGCCGCTGTGTTTGCACATACTGTCCAGAAAGAGCGCCGCTTCCTGACAGAGATCTGCACATTCTGATGATAAGCGCGCTTCCAGATCATCAAGGCGGCTTATCATCTGTATCGCGAATCGATAGTCCACCGTCTGCCACATCATCAGCCGCAATTGCTGAAAGCACTCCTCCGTTTGCAGCGGCAACCGACCGCCCGCCAGATCGGTCAGCAGGATCTCGTTCTTCTCCTGCTCCGTCGGCATTTGCGCGCAAGCGTCCCTTACATAAGTCGGCAGCTGTGCAAGCGGGATCGCGCATGTGCAAAGCACGATGGACATCTCCACGGAAAAATGCTCCTGCATAAAGCTGCGGTAATCTTCCATCAATCTGCGCAATTCCTGCAGATTCGGTTTTCGCTCCAGCAGAATGACCAAAACCCCTTGATGCTGCAATACATATCTGACATGAAGGCTTTCCAAGCGATCCTTCAGCATGCTGCCGATGACCTGCTGCAGCTGCCACGGCATTTCACATTGCCGCTGACAGCTGATACATAAGGCATAATATTCCTCATCCGGCTGAATGCCCACGCGTTTGGCGCTGACGCTCCACTCCTGTTCCGGCACAGTGTTTTCCAGCACATAGGCATTCAGCAGGTAGAGCCTTGCCTTTTCCGTTTCCGCTGTCTCGCTGTGCACCGGCGCGGCTGTGCTCAAACGGCTTTTGGCCTTTTGCAGCGCTTTTTCAATATCGCTGATCGTCATGGTGGCCTTCACCAGATAATCCACAACATCCAGCGCCATCGCTTCTTTGAGCAATTCGAATTTGTCCATGCAGGTGATGACGATAATGGCGCATGGATTTCCCGTATCCCGAATTTTCCGGATCAATTCAATTCCATTTAGTCCGGGCATGCACAGGTCGGTAATGACAATATCGGGCCGGTTTTTTTGATAGAACTCAAAGGCCTGCGCACCGTTGGAGGCTTCTGCGGACACAGTGAGTCCGTATTTTTCCCATGGGACAGATACTTGAAGCCCCATTCTGACCAGCATTTCATCTTCCACAATCTGTACCGTCAGCATGCCCTCATCCTTCCGAAATGGCCTATCCATGTTTTTCACATTGTGTTTCATTCTATGATTCCCTTTTGAAAATGTCAAGATTGACTTCCGGAGACAAGTATGCTATGCTGAGTGTATGCTGACAGACAATCGGACAAAGTTTTGTTCCGGTTTTGTTTGTCTTTTTTATTTTTTGAGGTGAATGAACGATGAATATTCTTAACCTACCTTATGAACAGGCGGATGAGATCCTGCATTCTTTGACGTTGGAACAGAAGATCGGTCAAATGGTCATCGCCAGCGTAGAAGTGACGGAAATGGATGAACGCACCCGGCGTTTTCTGAGCTACTATTCCGTAGGCAACATTATTCTCTTTGGCAAGAACTGCAAAGATCGCGCTCAGCTGGCACAGCTGAACAGCGATATTCAGGAGATCATCACCGGGGCGACCGGTCTGCAGGCCCTCATTTCCATTGATCAGGAGGGCGGACGGGTCACCCGCATCCGGCAGGGCGCTACCGTTTTCCCCAGCGCAATGGCGATCGGCGCGACAGGCGACCCGCACAACGCCTATCTGACCGGTTACATGATGGGGTTAGAAATGAAGGCACTGGGGATCTATCATGACTTTGCTCCCGTGCTGGATTGCAATTTTGCTGAAAATGGATCCGGCGTAAGCAACCGTTCTTACTCCTTCGATCCAAACGAAGTATACAGCTATGCCGGAGCCATGGCCCGCGGTCTGCGCGCCGCCGGTATTCTGGACTGCGGTAAGCATTTCCCCGGCCAGGGTCACGGCCACGGCGATACCCACTTTGATTTCGTTGTGCACCCCGACACGCGGGAGGAGATCAACGAGCATCTAACCCCATTCATCAGCGCCTTCCAGGACGGCATGCTCACCATCATGACTTCCCACAGCTGCTATCCGGCATTGGAGCCGCAGAACATCCCCAACACCGTATCGTCCAAAGTGCTGCAGGACTTCGCGCGCGGCCAGCTGGGCTTCCAGGGGCTGATTATCAGCGACGACGTTCTGATGGCCGCTGTGGAAAAGCGCTATGGCGCCGGAAATGCCGCCGTGCTTTCCGCACAGGCAGGATGCGATATGGTCATCATCGGCAACGGCGGAGACAATGCCGATCCTGATGGGCTGGACGTCCAGCCCCCCATCATCGAGCGAATGGTCGAAGCCGCGCGCTCCGGCGAGCTTTCCATGGAGCGGATCGATGAAGCCGTCCGGCGGATCATCGCCTTCAAGCTGGCCCTTGGGGACATGCGCCCCCACGCCGATGTTCAGGCGGAAAACTGGGACGCGCATGCCGCCTTCTCCCGTGCACTGGCTAAGGCTGCCTCCAAGGTGGCAAAGGACGATCAGCATCTGCTCCCTCTGCCGGAAGGCGCGCTCTTTATGGCTCAGCGCTCCCATGCACGGTTGGGCGTGGAGGAAGGCGATATCCTCTTTGATTCGTTCTCCTGTCTGGCTGCCGATCGGCTGCATGGAAAGGCGATCGAATTCGACGAGACCCCGAATCTGGAAGCACTGGCAGAGGAAATTGCCGCCGCTCCCGCTGTGGTATTCTCGGTTTCCAACGAAAAGGAATGCCTCCAAGTGCTGGACAGCATGCGCCGCGTGTATGAGCTGAACCCTCATTTCTGCTTTGTCTGCCTGTCTGTGCCGCAGCTGCTGCCGCTCGTCCCCTTTGCCCCGTGTGCGCTTTACTGCTACGATCAATCGCTCCCCTGCGCCTTCGCTGCCTGTGCCCTGCTGAAAGGAGAATGAACCGATGCTGACCTTCCTCATGATCGGCGCTCATCCAGACGATATGGATCTGCGCGCCGGGGGCTTGGCCGTCCGTCTGCGGCAAAAGGGGCATCAGGTCATCTTCCTGTCGGCTACCAACGGCAACGCCGGACACATGTCCATGTCCCGCGACGCGCTGCGCTGCCGCCGCATGCAGGAGATGGCTGAGGCAGCCAAGGTTTACGGCATCCGTTACGAAACGCTGGACATTGACGACGGCTATCTGACCCCGGACATTCCCACTCGGGAAACCCTGCTGCGGTATATCCGTCGGCAGAAGCCGGACGTCATCATCACCCATCGCAGCTGCGACTATCACCCCGACCACCGCGCCTGCGGGCAGCTGGTGTGCGATTGCAGCTATTTGGTGGGCGTGCCGCTGCTGTGCCCGGATGTTCCGGCTCTGCGTACCGCTCCCGTCATTCTGTTCACCGAAGATCGCTTCACATCGCCCGCGCCCTTCCGGTGCGATATCGCCGTTCCCTGCGATGATGTTATCGATCAGAAAATGCGCGGCGTGCTCTGCCATCGCTCCCAGTTTTATGAATGGCTGCCCTACGACGGCCACTGGGAGGAGGTGCTGAACAGCCAGACGGACGAGGAAGCAACGCAGCTGTTGACCGTTCGCCATCTCAAGCGCTTTTCAGCGCCCGTGCAGCGCTTCCCGGACTGCTTTCCAGCCGGCACGCGCTATGGCGAAGTCTTCCAGCTCGACGAATATGGCGGCAGCATGACGGATGAGATCCGGCAAGCCATGACCCTGTAACCCCAAACACAGAAACGGCAGAGGAGAATGCTCCTCTGCCACAGACCGCTGACAAAGTCGTCAGCGGTCTTTTCAAATGGGAAAAGCAAGAAAAA
>CAZDEF010000044.1:7166-21370 GCA_964504385.1 uncultured Oscillospiraceae bacterium | reverse complement strand
TTCCACGGTGAAGGGCAGATCGCTCACGCTGATCTCGTCCAGCGCCTTGCCCTGCGCGTTGGCCGCCATCTGGCGCACGGTGTCGATAAAGTCCGAGCCAATGGTGGTTTCAAAGTCGTAGCCGCGCTCGGGAAAGTCCGAATCGGCCACGTTGCCGTTGCGGTACAGGCCCACCAGCGTGGTGCCGCGAATGGCTACGGCCTTCACGTTGTCTTCACGGATGGCCGTGAGCAGCTGGGGATACTCGATGCGGCGGTTGACGCTGTCGCCCAAGCCGCCGTTGAGCACGAGCGCGATCACGATAAACACCGTGATCAGCACCACATAACCCATCATGCCTCGTTGGTTTTTCTTCAAAGCAAAAGTCCTCCTTGTATTCTCAATGCGCTTGGCAATCATCAGAATCGGCACGCCCGACCGCAGCCGGGCACAATTGCGCACATCAGAACACATTATAGCATAGGAGGGGTAGGAAATACAAAGGTATTTCGTAAATTATCGGGCCATGGAGGTAAATTCTCCGCGCTGTTTTTTTCTGCGCTTCGTCTGAACATGCAGCAGGCCCCGAAACGCTTTGGCTGAAAGCGTCCGGAGCCTGTTGCTTTTTTAGCTGCTGCTTAGGTTTCAGCAAAGAACGCCGCTTCCAGCGCGGAACACAGCGCGTGGTACACGGGCAGGTGCAGCTCCTGAATGAAGGGCGTGGAGGTTTCCGGCACGCAGATGCAGGCGTGGGCGATCTGCTTGAGCCGGCCGCCGCCTTCTCCCGTCAGGCCGATGACCTTCATGCCCAGCCGTTTGGCGATCTGCGCTGCGCGGATGACATTTTCGGAGCGGCCGGAGGTGCTGATGGCCAGCAGCACCTCGCCGGGACGGCCGTAGCCCAGCACCTGCTGCGCAAAGCCCATGGTGGGCTGCACATCGTTGGCAAAGGCAGTGGTGAGCGACGTGTGCCCTGTGAGCGCAATGGCCGGGAGCGTCCGCTGGAGCGCCGTGTTGAACGCCTCGGCTTCCTCGGGCGCAAGATCCTCGCCCGGCTGTATGGGATCGATGCGGCGCGGCAGCAGGAAGCCCTTCATCAGTTCGCCCACGATGTGCTCGCTGTCCGCCGCGCTGCCGCCATTGCCGCACACCAGCAGCTTGCCGTTCAGCCGGAAGCATTCTTCCAGCAGGCGGTAGGCTTCCCAGATTGCGGCGCGGCAGGCTTCCAACTGCGGATAGCGCTGCATCAGCGTTTGCAGGTGCGCCTGCGCAGCGGGGCATACGGGCTGCTCCAGCTCAATGCCTGCGCCGTACAGCGCCACCATCACGCTGGCCAGATCGCCGATGCTTTCGCCGGTTTCAGCGGGCGCCACCCGGCAGGCCTGATGGCTGAAGGAGATGCATTCGCGCGCAAGCACCTTCTCCATGCTGGGGCGCAGCAGCGCCTCGCAGCGTACAAAGATGCTGCCGATGACGATGACCTCCGGGTTGAGGATATCCACAAAATAGGCCAGTCCCTTGCCCAGCTTCTCGCCCACTGTGTCAAAGATGGCCAGCGCGTCCGGATCCCCCGCCTTGGCATAGTCGGCGACCTCCCGGGCGGTCAGCTGCTCGATGGCCTCCCGGCTCCGGCCGAAGGCAAAGGGCTTGCCCTGCTCCAGCGCTTCCAGCGCGCGCTTGCGGCTCAGCCGGGCGATGCCGCCGCCGCTGGTGAAGCCCTCAAAGGAGCCGTGCTTGCCAAAGCCGATGGGGCCGTCATCTTCAATGCGGATATGGCCCACTTCGCCGCCCATGTCGCACGCGCCGCACAACAGCTTGCCTTCGGCAATGATCCCGCTGCCCATGCCGGTGCCCATGGTCAGGAACATCATGTTGCGGGCGCCGCGCCCAGCGCCCAGCTTCCATTCCACCAGCGCACAGGCCTTGGCGTCGTTTTGCAGATAGGCATGGATGCCAAAGGTATCGCGCAGCATCTGCGTGATGGGGATGTTCACCCAGCCCGGCAGATTGGGCGGACAGAGGATCACGCCGCGCTTGCTGTCGAGCGGGCCGCCGCAGCTGACGCCGATGGCCTCCACGTCGCGCGCGCTCAGACCGTGCCTGCGCAGGATGTCCTCGATGGCAGCCAGCAGCCGATCCATAGCCTGCTGATACCCCAACTCCGTCTGTGTGGGAAAGCAGATGCGCTCGGCGATGTGAATGGCGCTGTCCACCTGCGCCAGCACCACCGCGCACTTGGTGCCGCCGATATCCAGACCGATGATCGTTTTCATGGTGAAGCTCTCCTTCGTATCTTGTCAGGGCTCAGCCCTTTGGGCCGAAGCCGCGGCGCTTCAGCGCTTCCGGGGACGCAATGGAAAAGCCAAAGAAGCCCTGCGCCTCGCTCACGCTGTGGTAGGTGCCGTGAATGTAGGTGATCAGCTCCATGGCGTCCTCGTTGATGGAGCCGTCCTCACGGAAAAAGCGGTCGGCCACGCTCACCTGCCGCACCTCGCCCAGAAACAGGTCGTGGCTGCCCAGCTCGATGATCTGGCGCACCTGACAGCTCAGGAAAGCCGGTGCTTCGGCAATGCCCGGCGCAGCGTCCAGCCCCGGCGCGGGGATGGGCGTGAGCCCTAGGTGGGCGAATTTGTCCACATCGCGTCCGCTCTTGACACCGCAAAAATCCATGGCTTTGAGCAGCGGCCGCCCCACGAGGTTCACAGTGAACTCGCCGCTGTTCTTCACAAGGGCATGGCTGTGCCGCTCCTTGCGTATGCTGATGGAGACCATGGGCGGCTTGGAGCACACCACACCGGCCCACGCGATGGTGATGAGATTGGGCCCGAAGCCGTTGGCCGGATCGGCGCAGCCGACCAGCACGCTGGGAATGGGGCTGAGGTAGGTGGTGGGGCCGATTTCACGGAATGCGGGATGGGATGCCATTGTGTGCTTTTCCCCCTTGTGTTTCGATTTGCCTAAGTGTACAATGAGAAAATCCCCATGTCAATGCAACTTTTTGCGGATCCTTTTTGCGGAGGTGGATGATGGCAAAATACGAGTATCGCTACCGCCCGCCGCAGCGCAGGCATATCCGGCTGCGCTGGGTGTTTCTCACGCTGGTGCTGGCGGTGCTGATCGGCTACCCCTTTGTTGAGCCGCTCACGCTGTCCATTGAGGAGCATACGCTGTATGTGACCAACCTGCCGGCCAATCTCAAAAACCTCAAGATCGTCTACGCCAGCGATATCCATCAGTGCGTGTGGTTTTCGCAGAAACGGGTGAACGAGGTGTTCACCACGCTGAACAACCTCAGCGCCGATCTGATCGTGCTTGGGGGCGATTACGCCACGGACAGCGACGGCGCCATCGCCTTCTGGCGCAATGCGCCCACGCTGCATTCGCGGCTGGGGGTGTATGCAGTGCTGGGCAATCACGACCGCACCGAGCCGGAAAGCAATCTGGCCGTGCTCGTCAGGCAGATGCAGGACGCGGGCGTTGTGCCGCTGGTGAATGACGTGGCCCGCGCCAAGGTGGGGCAGAGCTATGTGTACATCGCCGGCGTGGATGACTACTACAATGGCGCGCCCGATGTAGCGGGCGTGGCGGCGCAGGTGCGCGCGGATGACTTCGTCATCTTCGCCGGTCATTCGCCTGATTTGATGACGGATGTGCTCAAGGCCCGCAGCGCGGACAACGACAGCCACTGGTTCGATCTGGCGGTGTTCGGCCACACGCATGGCGGGCAGATCAACGTGCTGGGCTACACGCCCTTCAGCAGTCTGAAGACCGAGGTGGGCGCGCGCTACCTGACCGGCTGGCTGGAGGAGAACCGCGCGTCCATTCTGGTGTCCAACGGCGTGGGCACATCCGGTGCGCCGGTGCGCCTGTTCGCCCGGCCGCAGGTGCATCTCATCACGCTCAAATCGCGGTAGTTTGCCCTTGCCACGCGGGGTGCGCTACGATATAATGAACAAAAGCATTTCATTCAAATGCTGCAAGGAGGTACCTCTCATGAAGGAATTGGTAGAAGCCATCCGCACGCAGGGCGTGGGCATTGGCGACGATATTGTAAAGGTAGACATGTTTCTGAACCACCGCATGGACACGGAGCTGGTGGTGAAGATGGGCCGGGCCTTTGCCGATGCCTTTGCCGATGAAAAGCCGGATCTGGTGCTCACGGTGGAAGCCAGCGGCATTGCCTCTGCCCTGACCACGGCGATAGCGCTTGGCAACATTCCCGTGGTGTTTGCCAAAAAGAGCAGCACCCGCAATGTGACCGGCGAGGTGTACCAGTCCAGCGTGTTCAGCTTTACCCACGGCGTGGAAAACCATGTGCGCGTGGCCAAGGCCTACCTGCCCGAGGACAGCCGCGTGCTGGTGATCGATGATTTTCTGGCCAACGGCGCAGCGGCTACCGGCCTGTGCGATATCGTGAAGCAGGCCAATGGCACCGTGGTGGGCGTGGGCATTTGTGTGGAAAAGAAATTCCAGCCCGGCAGAGCCAAGCTGGAAGGAATGGGCCTGAAAGTGGTATCGCTGGCCAGGGTGGTGGGCATCGACAACGGCAAGCTCGTTGTGGAGGACTGAACCTGACAGGCATACGCTACTGGGCGCATCCTGCTGCAAGCAGTCATGGACCGATCGGTCATGGCTGCTTTTTTCTTTTGTCATTCCGCCGCACCGTCAAACAGCTCAAAATACCATTTCATGTACCGCACGCGGCCGTAGATGCCTTGCCATGGCAGACGGTCGTTTTTGAATACATAAGGCTGCACGGACAGCGGCTGCACCGCCACCGTGTCGCTGTCGGTCACACGGATGTACTCCTGCCGCTGCGCCATTTCGGTGCGGAACTGCCTTGCCTCGCCGGTCGCGAGGGAGCGGGCAGCGCTCACGGAGGAGGTGTTCATGATGGTCTGGCCAAAACCGCCCAGCGCCGTCAGCGCAATGACCAGCGCCAGATATACGGCGCTGAAGCGCGCGCCCAGCGTGTGCGCCGCCGCAAGCACATGCCCTGCATACGGTTTGGCGGCTTCGTGACGCTCCAGCCAGCGGATGAGCGCGCCCTCGGCATAGACGGCGCTGCCAAGCGCCATGAGAATGAAATAGAAGTAGATGGCGTTTTCATAGCGCGCGGTGTTCCAGCCGTAGCCGGTGTAGAGACCCGGCGCGAGCGAAGCGGAGAACAGGCCGTAGAGCATCACCCACACCCACAGCGGCGCGGAAAATGCATAGCGGCTTTCCTTCAGCGGCTTCCACAGCACGGGCAGGATGAGCATCAGCATGGCCGCCAGCTGCGGCGTGAGCCACTGCCCCGCCAGGTCGAAGGAATCCAGCACGGCGGTGATCAGCGTTGCCAGCACGCTCATGCGTTCGCCTGTGCGTTCCTGCCGCAGCGCGTTGCCGGGAGCCAGCACGCTCGGCAGGAAGGAGCACAGCCCCAGTCCCAGCATCAGCGCGGCGGCTGTGCGGCATTTGTCCTTCCGCACAAATGCGGTGGCGCACCACAGGGCGATCAGCACCAGCACGCCCAGCGCCGGGCCGAAGAAGCTGCCGCCCAGACAAAAGCCAATCAGACCCGCGCACGCCGTGTGCCATGCCGAGGGCTGCAGCGAGCTGCGCAGCAGCAGCCCCACGGCCAGCATCAGCATACACGCTGCGGTGGTGTATTGGCCGCCGTTGTGCCAGTAGATGCTGTAGGAAATGCTGGGCATGAATTGCAGCAGCAGGATCATCACCGCGCCGTAGACGATCCAGAACGTCCACCGATCCGCGTTCAGGCAGCGGCACACCGCCGCCCGCACCAGATAGCCCGCGCTCAGGCACACCAGCGCCAGCATCAGCCAGTTGTCCAGAAAGTACCACTTCACGCCGAAGATCATGGGCGTAACGCCAAACAGCGCCGTGGAAACAAAGTCGCCCTGCCATGTCTGGTACTTCTCCCACGTTTTCTGCGCCAGTGCTTTGAGCACTTCCCACAGCGATCCTGTTTGCACCCATGCGGTGGACAATGGCAGCACGAACTCGAAATCGTCATCTGCCGGATAGTTGTATACGGCGATGGCAATCAGTGGGATCAGCGACAGAAAAAACAGCGCCGCCATGCCAAGGCCGAGCGCCCGGCGGCTGATGACTCGTTTCATGGTTCTCCTTCTTTCTGCAGACGATAGATCCGGAATCCGTCTCCTGCGTGGCACAATACAGCCCGCACCGGCTGTTCGCACCGCTCCTGCAGCACCGCCAGCAGGTTGGCGGAGGGTTCGCGCCCTGCCGCCACAGCCAGTCGCACGGAGCTGTCCAACGTGTTTTCAATGCGGAAATGATCGTGCTCGTAGCCGAAAACGGCCAGCGTGTTTCGGTAGCTTTCGGAGTGGGTGTTCCACCCGCCCCAGCACAGCAGCAGATTGTTCACAAAGCCCTGCTTTTTCACAGGGAACAGCGTAGTATCGCGGTCGATGGAGCCGTCGGCGATCAACAGTTCGTCCGGATGGGCCAGCGCGTACTCGTCCAGCCGGGTGAAGACTGTCTCCCGTGTTTCAGGCTTGGGCTGAAAGCTCTGCGTCCACGCCTGCCGCAGGCAGGGAAGCAGCACCAGCGCCAGCAGCATCAGCGCCGCTGTGCGCCGCCGCTTCGGCAAATACAGCAGCAGATAGCCCGCATACGCGAATGCGCTGAACAGCACTGCCGCCGCTGCGCGTGCGGGCAGCCGCCCCTTCCAAGCCAGATACAGCAGCATGGCCGCGCACAGGACAACGGCGCACAGCGCCGCCAGCCGATGCCAAAGCCCCCTGCCGCACAGGCCGCAGCCCAGCGCCGCAAAGCTCAGCATGGTCAGCCAGTAGATCCAGCGGTTGTTTTTCAGCAGCTTCCATAGCACATCCAGCGAAGGCTCCCTGACCGGCACGGCGGCCAGCGCCTCCTGCGTGACGCTTTCATCCAGGAAACACCATTCCTGAACCAGCGCGCGCTCGTTTTTCGTCCAACCCTCGTAGGCGGCTACGTCGCCGTAGTCCATGGCGGCGATCCGGCTCTCCTGCCACGCGGCGTATTCGCCTTCGCCGCACCATACGGCCTGCGCTTCATGCAAGAGGGCCATCAGCGCAAGCGCCCCCAGACAGAGCACCGCCGCCTGCGCGCACTTGCGCAGCGGCAGTTTCTCCAGCCTGCACAGGCAGATCAGCCCGCCCAGCCAGAAGCACAGCGCCGGCAATACAGATGCATCCCGCAGGCTGAACCCCAGCAACAGCAGCGCGATCGATGCGGCGATGCGCCTGCCGCCCAGCAGCTGCCACACTGCCGCCATGCCCAGCACCGCGCCGGTCAGCGTGTAGGTGACGTTGTTCGCGCAGGGCACGATCATCGCCGCGCAGCAGGCAAATGCCAGCCCGAAGCCCATCCACATGGGCGCGTCCGTGCGCTGCGCCAGACGCATGCCGCCCATCAGCGTGTGATACGCGCCCAGCGCCAGCATGCCCAGCTGCCACACCGACAGCCACGCCGTCTGCGGCCACAGCGCCGTCAGCGCCAGCAGCAGTGCTTGCAGCAAGGGATGGAGGTACAGGCTGTAGCGCTCGCCCGCCAACAGCGCCTGCATCAGCACGGCGTCATCGCCCGGCTCGTAATGCGGACTGGCGCACAGCGCCACATAGAGCGCCAGCACGCCCACTGCTGCCAGTGCCATCAACCGCATACGCTTCATCCCACGCGCTCCTTTCCCAATCTGCCCTTCATCTTATGCCCTTTCATGACGGAAAGGTGATCGAATGCCGACGCAAAGCTGAATCCATTGTGTCGTTTTTGCGCAAAAAAGGTGAAGACAAACGGAAAGACGGTTTGCAGTTGCGCATCCGGCTGAGATTTGGTATGATGTTTTGGCTGCATCCGGCGCAAACTATGGCGGGGATGTGGTGAGAAATGAGCGAACGCGAAGCCATCCGCCCGGATAGCGAGGACGCGCCGCAGATGCTGCCTACCCAGAGCGAACGCGCCTGCGCGGCGCTGCGCAGGCTGGAGGCATATGTGGCCGCCATGGAGCGGATGCAGCTGGCTGAATATCTGCGCTATGTGAGCGACCGCAAGCGCCTGTTCTGGAGCAATTTCTGGGGCGGCATTGCACGCGGCGTGGGCATGGCGGTGGGGTTTACCATACTGGGCGCGCTACTGGTGCTGCTGCTGCAGGATCTGGCCCGGCGCAATCTGCCGCTCATTGGCGATGCGCTGGCGGAGATCGTGAAGGTGGTGCAGCGGCAGCTGCCGTGAAGGAGACGCACATGGGCTGGACTTGGGGAATGGCGCTGGCAGCGCTGGTGCTGGATGTGGGCGCGAAAATGGCGGCTTCGCGCTGGCTGGGGGATACGGCGATCCGTATCGGCTGGGTGATGGAGCTGCGCTGCACCTACAACACCGGTATGGCGCTGGGGATCTTTGCGGATCATGCGGCGGCGGGACTCCTGCTTCCGCTGGCGGTGGTGCTGTGCGGTGGATGGCTGATGCGCCGCTACCGTCCCACACGGTTCACCCGCATTGCCTGCGGGCTGGTGCTGGGCGGTTTTGCGGGCAATTACGGCGAGCGGCTGCTGTTTCATCGCGTGCTGGATATGATCTATTTTCCCTTTCTGCCGTGGTTCGTATGCAACATAGCGGATATATGCATCTGCGTGGGCGTGGCGCTGCTGGCGTGCAGCCTGTTGTTCAGGCCGCAGGACTGGGTGGAAAAGAACGGGGAGGATGCCGAAGATGCCAAGGATTGATACGGTCGTAGCGCGCAAGGCACGGCTGGATGTGCTGGCAGCCGAAGCGGCGCAGGCCAGCCGGTCACAGGCGGCCAGATGGATCGAAAACGGCTTGTGCGCCGTGAACGGGCAGGTGCAGACCAAGCCGTCTTTTCAGCCGGAGGCAGGCGCGCAGCTGAGCGTGACCATGCCGGAGGCGGTGGAATCCGCCGTGGAAAAAGAAGATATCCCGATCGAGATCCTCTATGAGGACGAGGACGTGGCCGTGGTGGTGAAGCCCTGCGGCATGGTGGTGCACCCCGCTGCGGGCAATGAAAGCGGCACGCTGGTCAACGCCCTGCTCTACGCCATGGACGATTTGAGCGGCATTGGCGGTGTGAAGCGCCCGGGCATTGTGCACCGGCTGGACAAGGATACCAGCGGCCTGCTGATGGTGGCCAAGAACGACCGCGCCCATCAGCACCTGTCCGACCAGCTGCGCGAGCGCACAATGGAAAAACACTATCTGGCTGTGGTGGACGGCTGCATGCGCGAGGAGAGCGGCATGATCGACAAGCCCATCGCCCGCAGCAAAAAAGACCGCAAGAAGATGGCGGTCGATCCCGAAGGCCGACCTTCCTACACCGAATGGGCGCTGTTGGAAAATCTGAAAAATGCGGCGCTGCTGGATGTGCACATCCTCACAGGCCGCACCCATCAGATCCGCGTTCACATGCAGAGCATTCACCACCCCGTGGCCGGCGATCCCATCTATGGCCAGAAGAACGGCGTGAAAGCGCCGCGGCTGATGCTGCACGCCCATACGCTGGCCTTTGATCACCCCACGACGGGTGAGCGCATGCGCTTTGTCGCGCCGCCACCGGATGCCTTCGAACAGACGGTGCAAAAGCTGCGGCAGGGAGCACAGCCAGATCCAAAATGAAACGAAGCGATCGCACGAGTCAATGCGATCGCTTTTTTATCAAAATGATATAGGATTCAGTCGGTTTCCTTCAAGCGGCCTTCGGCCCAGTGCTTGCGGCACAGGCTGACATAGCTTTCGTTGCCGCCCAGCTGGATCTGTTCGCCTTCCTTGACCACCTTGCCGTTCACCACGCGGGCGTTGCAGGTGGCCTTTTTGCCGCACCAGCAGATGGTCTTGATCTCCTCGATGGTATCGGCCCATGCCAGCAGACAGCGGCTGCCTTCGAACAGGTTGCCCTGAAAATCGGCGCGCAGGCCGTAGGCGATCACGGGCACGTTGTCCACATCCACGATGTGCACCAGCTGCTCCACCTGCGCCCGGGTGAGGAACTGCGCCTCGTCCACGATCACGCAGTCATATTCCTTGATCGGGAAGCTGTCCAGCTCCTCCACAAAGCGGCATTCGCACATCAGGCCGCAGCGGCTGCCGATGGTGGTGGCGCCGTCGCGGGTGTCCAGCCGGGGCTTTAGCATCAGCACCTTCTGACCGCGCTCCAGATAGTTGTGGCGCACCATGATGGCGTTGGCGGATTTGCTGGAGCCCATCGCTCCATAGCGGAAATACAGTTTGGCCATGGGTAGTCAACCTCCGGTTGTGTGTATTTTAAAAGGGATCGTCTGCCGTTTTGATGCGGATGCCCAGAATGTCGGCCAGCTCGGTGGCGCGGGTGGCGGCGTCGCGGTAACTGGACAGCGCGTTGAACAGGTCGAACGCGCCCTGCAGGTCGCCCTGCGCCGCAAGCGCATCGGCCTGTTCATACTGCGCATCCAGCCATTGCTCGCGGCATTCCACGGCCTGTGCGGCGCTGCTGAGATAATCGCCCAGCATGGTGAACAGGGTGATGGCATCCTCGTAGTTGCCCTCGCTGCGCAGGGCGATGGCGCGGTTGTACAGCTGGCCCTGCAGGTTGTAGAGGCGGTCCTCCGCGTCGTGCAGGCCGGAGGCGGCCTCGTAACCGTAGAGCGCGGTCTCGTAGTCCATGGCGTCCTCGGCTGCGCGGGCGGCGCAGTACTGGTACTGCACGGGCGCGTCCTCGAATTCGCCCATCTGGCGGAACGCTTCGGCGGCTTGCGCATACTGGCCGCTTTCCATCAGCCCGTAGGCATGGCAGTACTGGTAGCGCTCCTCGCCGTACATGAAGGAGCGCGTCTGCTCAAAATAGGGTTCGGCCGCGCTGTACTGGCCCTGCCCGTACAGCACCAGACCGCGTGAATAGGCGGCGTAGGTAGGGGCGGCGGCGTAATCGCCCAGCTTGTCAAAGGCGGCGGCGGCATCGGCAAATTCGCCGTCGGCAAAAAGCGCTACGGCTTTGTCGTAAGCGCGGGTGTGGTTTTGTGTGCAGCCGCTCAGGCTGAGAGCCAACAGCAGGCACAGCGCCGCCAGCGCGGCACGGCGGGACAGGCTCATGCAGGCCTCCTTTCGGTCACTCCTTGGCCAGAAAATCGCTGCGGAGAATGGCGTACAGCTCTACATCCACAAAGCGGCCCTTGTTGTAGATCCGCTGGCGCAGGGTGCCTTCATGCTGCATACCGGCATGCTGCATCACATGGCCGCTGGCGGGGTTTGCCGTTTCGTGCTGCGCCTCGATGCGGTTCAGCCCCAGCTTTTGAAAGCCGAATTCCACCACCTCCTGCAGCGCCTCGGACATATAGCCCTGGTTCCAGTAGGCACGGCTGAGGCTGTAGCCCACCTCGGCAGAGCGGTTTTCGGTCTGCACCCACATAAAGCCGATGGTGCCGATCACCTTGCCGTTGTCGCGCAGGGCGATGGCGAAGGTGCCGGGCGCGGCGTTGCGGTACTGGCGCAGCAGATAGCGGATGTATTCTCTCGTCTGATGGATAGAACGGTGCGCGTCCCACAGCACATGGCGCGCCACCTCCGGATCCTTGGAGTATTCGTACATGTCGGCCGCATCGCTCATGCGCACGGGGCGCAGGGTGAGACGCGCGGTCAGAATCGTCGGCAGGTGAGAAAAAACGTCCAGATAGGTTTGCATCAGGCACAGGCCGTCCTTCACAGAAAATGTTTGCATCCGGGATGGGAAAGGGCTGCTGAAACGTTGATATATCAGGCGGTCAGCCGTGCAGCTTCTGCCACGCCATCAACAGACCGATGATGGTCTTGGCGTCGCGCAGCTCGCCGGTCATGACGCGGGCCACGGCTTCCTTCAGGGGGATCTTCACCACATGCAGGAATTCGTCCGGGTCGAGGTGATTCTCGTGCTGGCTCAGGCCGGTCGCCAGATAGATGCTCAGCAGCTCCATGCAGTAGCCGGGGGTGGGGAAGGCGCTGGTAAGCAGCTCCACGCTTTCTGCACGCAGGCCGGTCTCCTCCTCCAGCTCGCGCACGGCGGATTCGTAGGGGTCTGCGCCGTAGGCTTCCAGCTTGCCGGCGGGGATCTCCAGCGTGATCTCGCCCACAGCCACGCGGTGCTGCCGCACCAGATAGACGCTTTCGTTCTCGTCCACGGCTACCACGGCTGCGCCGCCCCGGTGGTGCACCAGCTCGCGGGTGGCGGTCTGGCCATTGGGCAGCCGCACCTGCATGTGGCTCACGTTGATCAGTATGCCTTCAAACACGGTTGCTTCAGAAAGGGGGATCTCCCGCAGCTCCTGATCGCTTTCCATGATGGTTCGCCTCCTGTAAAAAGGTCTATCTTAATATCTATTCGCTACCGGCAGCTATTCCCCTTGCCAGAAAGCGAAAACCTTTCATTTGTTTCTGTTTTATTTCATTTTGGTGTTGTTTTTGCGAAAATAGTTTGAAAACAAACAGAAAGTTTTCTTGACACTTCGTAACAAACACCGTACAATAGAAACTGGCCTTCTATAGAAACAGAGGGCTCTGCGGAAGGAAAAATCCGGATAAGGAGGATCTATACATGATCAAAAGCAATGGCGGAATCAAAAGGGCGGCTGCCTGGATGCTCAGCGTGCTGATGGTGCTGAGCCAGCTGGCGCTGCCGTTGGCCGCGCTGGCGGAGAACGCGGCGCAGCTGCCCGGAGTGACGCTGTACTATATGCTGGACGGCGAGCAGCAGCAAACGCACGGCGGAGCCAGCCAGTACGGAGAAGGCCTTGTTTACTGGCTGATGGTGCCGCAGGATGCTTTTGCGCAGCCGATGGGGCTGATCATTGACGCTGACGGCCCGTTTACCGGCATATCCACGGCTGGCGACACCCTGTATCCGGCGGATGCACGATCGCCGCAGGAAAGCCCTGCCGCTGAGATCCAAGTCTATGACGGAGACCAGCCGGTGGGCAGTTATCCGTTGTTTGTCTCCAGCATTTCTATGCCGGCCCCCGAGGAGGGTGAGACCGAATGGCCAGAGCGGCCGGAAGGCGGCGAGACGGAATGGCCCGAGCAGCCCGGCGGCGGTGAGACCGAGTGGCCGGAGTGGCCGGAAGGCGGCGAGACGGAGTGGCCCGAGCAGCCCGGCGGCGGTGAGACCGAGTGGCCGGAAGGCGGCGAGACGGAATGGCCCGAGCAGCCCGGCGGCGGTGAGACCGAGTGGCCGGAGTGGCCGGAAGGCGGCGAGACGGAGTGGCCCGAGCAGCCCGGCGGCGGTGAGAGCGAGTGGCCGGAGTGGCCGGAAGGCGGCGAGACCGGGTGGCCCGAGCAGCCCGAAGGCAGCGCACCGGAGGCGCAGCCGACGCTGATCGTCATCCATTATGCCGAGCCGAGCGGTACGGTGCTCTTTGAGGAGAGCCGGACGCTGTACGAAGGCGAACACACCATTTACGCCAATGCAGAGGCTGTGCGCAGCTACGGCTATGAGCTGGAGGGCGGCGACAGCGTATCGGCCTCCATTCAAGTCTATGCGGACGGCACGGCTTCGCGCAATCCGGTTCTGTTTACCATCCGTCAGGCGCAGCAGGAGCCGGAGGACGAAGGCACACTGGCAGAAACCATCGAAAGTGAGGGCCGGACTGTCAAGGGCGGCCTGCGTTTCCGTTCCAGCATGAGCACGACCAGCGACAGCAATATCGTGTTCAAGGGGATCAACAGCGGCACCATTGTATGGGTGTACAGCCGCCTGCTCAACCAGAACGGGGAAGAATGGTACAGCATCCGCTATAACGATGTGGATTGCTATGTGCGTGCCGATTGTTTGGAAGTGATTGACAGCACCGAACCGGTGAGCGCAGATGTGACTTTCTGTTACACCGACGAAAACGGCAAAGAACTGTTCCCAGCGTACACCGCGCCGTTTGAAGCCGGTACTTATAATGATCTGTCTCTGTATCGTTATGATGCGCCCGAAGGCTATGCCTTCAGCTATGCCACCGCCGAGAGCATCACGGTGGATGGATCCGGCGCGGATCCCGCAACGGTCACCTTCGTGTACAGCGAGATCAAGCCTGTGAGCGCAGATGTGACTTTCTGTTACACAGACGAAAACGGCAAGGAACTGTTCCCAGCATACACCGCGCCGTTTGAAGCCGGTACTTATAATGATCTGTCTCTGTATCGTTATGATGCGCCCGAAGGCTATGCCTTCAGCTATGCCACCGCCGAGAGCATCACGGTGGATGGATCCGGCGCGG
>CAZDEF010000044.1:0-7066 GCA_964504385.1 uncultured Oscillospiraceae bacterium | reverse complement strand
TATGCCTTCAGCTATGCCACCGCCGAGAGCATCACGGTGGATGGATCCGGCGCGGTTCCCAATGCCGTCACCTTCGTTTATCGCAAGCTGCCGGACAGCGCAACGCTGACCGTGCGTTATTTGGATGCGGAACGCAACCCCATCGCGCCGGACAGCAGCGTGTCCTTCCGCTACAGCCAGTTCGGCCAGACCTACGGCAGCGAGGCGTATCTGACGGAGATCAGCGGCTACCGCTATGCCGGTGTGAATGCCGAGGAAATCGTGATCGACGCGTACGGCGGCATCACGCCCGAGGTGTTGGAGCTCACCTTTGTGGAGAAGCCCAAGGCCGAAGCCAGCGTGACATTTGAGTACATCTGCAGCGGCCGCGCAGTGGCCAGCCCGCTGACCGTGAAGCTGCCCGAGGGCACGCACGATGTGAACGAGTACGCCGCCAATCCGGAAGGCTACCTGCTCAAGAACGTCAGCAGCCAGACCGTGACCGTGGATGAAACCGGAAAGGCCAGCCCCGCCGTTGTTACCTTCACCTATGAGGAAGTCAGCCACACGGCTATTCTCAAGGTGCACTACCGCAACAGCATCGGTGCGGAGCTGCCCGGCTCGCCGGAGATCCGCGAGCTGGAGGCGGGCGAGCATACCATCACGCCCAACGCTGCCTATGCGCCCTCCGGCTATACCCTCAGCGGCAGCACCCAGAGCTACCGCGTGACCGTCGGCAGCGATTTGGTGGCCTATCCCAACAGCGTGGTGTTCACCTATTACGATTCCGATATCACCGGTTCTGTGACCGTCCGTTACTACGATACCCAGACCAACCAGCTCATCACCAGCGAGGTGAGCACGCTCGCGCCCGGTGTTTACGATCTGGAACCCAATGAAAGCCTTGTGACCGCCAAGGGCAGCTACGAACGCAGCGATGTGCTGAGCAACACCAAGGTAGAGGTGAAGGAGACCGGCGAGGTGCTGCCCACCGTGGTCAACTTCTACTACAAGCCTGTGGATATCGACGTGTATCAGGGCTACCTGCTGGTCACCCGCCAGACGGCGCTGCGCAAGCAGCCCGCCGAGGGCGCGCAGAGCGTGGCCACGCTGCCGGTGGATACCGTGCTGTGGACGGCCGGTCAGTACCAGTCCGGCGCGATCGAGTGGAACAGCTCGCAGGTAGCGTCGGATTCCAGCCTGTCCGGTTGGGTGAACGGGGCCGATGTGCGCCGCATCTCCGCCGATGAGGCCAATGCCCGTCTGGAAGAACAGGAGCAGCAGAAGGAGCCCGATCAGGCTCCCGGCTATTACATCACCGTGGTGAACAACGTGCCGCTGCGCCGCTACATGGACACCGCCGCACAGGCCAAGTACCTGAAGCTGAACACGGTGGTGTATGTCAGCGCCCAGTCCTATGATCCCAACGGCTACCTGTGGCACAAGACCACATACGACGGCGTGACCGGTTATGTGCGCGATGGCCAGCTGCGCAAGCTGACCGCTGACGAGGTGGACGAATACCTGTCCAGCGGCAATCCCATCACGCCGGGCGAAGACGAAGGCAAGTATGATGCCAACGGCGCATCCAGCTACGGCTATGTGACCAAGAACAGCGTCAACTTCCGCTCCGCGCCCAACGGCACGCGCATCAAGATGCTGAACCAGTATGCCATGGCACTCATTCTGGATACGAAGGAAGTCAATGGCGTCACATGGTATAACGTCAACTACTCCGGCCAGACCGGATGGATCCATGGCGATTACTTCCACCAGATGACGATCAACGAATTCAATTCCTTCGTTGGCAGCACTGAGTACTACAAAGGCATTACCAACAACACCGTTACCACGGCTACGACTGCCAAGCCTTCTTCCGGCACGACCGGCAGCACCGGCGGATCCACGGGTTCGGCTTCGCAGGGCAGCGTGTCCTCCGTGGAGGACTGGAATGTGGGCACATGGCAGAATACAGGGGCCACCACACAGGCCAGCTACGAGCCCTTCAACCCCTACGCCACCCCGGCGGCGACCATGAGCCCCACCGGCAAGTACACCACCAGCACCGCAGGCGTGAAGCTGTATGATTCCGCCAGCGCACAGGCGGCTTCCACCACGCTGCCGCAGGGGACGCAGGTGGAGATCACCGGCACGACGGTGCTCAACGGCGCCACTTGGTACACGGTGCTCTACAACGGCCAGCAGAAGTACATGGAGGCGGGTGTTTCGCTCAAGGAAGCCACGGCGACCGCCACGCCCACGCCGACGCCCACCTTTGTGATCGGCACCATGATCCCCATCAGCTACGATGACGAGAGCAAGGAGACCCAGACCGGCATCCCGATCGGCACCATTCTTGGCGGCGCAGCCGCAGTGCTGTCTGTGGGTGCAGGCGGCGTGTATGCCTACGCTCTCCACCAGAACAAGCGCCGCAAGGCCGCAGCAGCCCGCGCCGCTGCCAGCCGCCGCGCCAAGGCAGCCGCTGCCGGCGCGACCGGCACAGCCGGGAACGCAGCAGCCGGAGCCGCCAGCCCATACACGCGCCGCGCCGTGGCCGCGCCGCCTGTGACCGGCGCGCAGCAGCAGAGCGCCCGCCCGCAGCAGCCCTACGGCACCACAGGCAATCCCTATGCCACGGGCAGCTTTACCGGCGCCATGGACACGCAGACCGGCAATCCCTATAGCCGTCCTGCAGCAGACTACAGCAGCCAGCCGACTTCCGCCGCTCCGGTGCAGCCGTCCGCCGCCCAGCCGCAGCAGACCAATCCCTACGCCCGCCCCATCAGCCCCGCGCCTGCCCAGCAGGCTGCGCAGACGGATGCGCAGGCTCCCCGCCGCCGCGCCACGCGCATGCAGCGCTATCACGAAGCCGGCAGCGGTGAGGAGGGCAACGAGTAGATCCACAGCCGCCTGTGCGCAGGCGTGCAGCAGCACCCAGCTTCCCACCCAGCCGAAAGGCTGACGGCGGCTGGGTGCTGCGTTTTGATTTCATTGACAGCCAGCGTCCTTTTTGATACACTGAATACTGGTTTGATATGCCCTGATCCCACGACTGTAAGGAGAAGTACCCATGACGCTTGATCCCATCCGCGCACGGCTGGAACTGCAGCCGAAGAAACGCTTTGACCTGTCCGCCTGGATCGCCCTGCTGGCGATCGTGGCGTTTTCCCTGTATATGTTCTGGCGGGAGAGCGCCTATGAATTTGTGGACTTCCGTGTGCACATGATGATCGCCGGTGACTTTGATTTTACCGATCTGCATTCCATCACCAGCCGTCTGGCCTACCCGCTGTGGCACCTGCTGGTGGCGGTGGTCTATCAGCTGGGCGTGCCGCTGGAGTGGGCCGCCGCCGGCGTGAGCGCCGCCTGCAAGGGGCTCACCTTCGTGCTGGTGTATGAGATGATCACCGCCCTGTGCCATGGCAAGGCACGCAGCTGGGTGGTCACGCTGCTGAGCACCGCCGCGCTCATCCTTACCTGCTTGTGGATCCGCCCGGTGTCGTACTTCGTGTACAAGGGCGTGGGCTCGCCCAATGTGTGGCACAACCCCACGCAGCTGGCTGTGACCGTGGCCATGATGATGGTGATGCCGTGGCTGCTGCACTGCTGGTATGAGTTTGAGCGCATGCTGGGCGAGGGGCAGACCGGCGTTGTCCTGCCGTGGTGGAAGGTGGCCGTTCTGGCTGTGCTGTGCATGGGCAGCCTTGCGTGCAAGCCCACCTTCATGCAGGCGCTGCTGCCCGCCGCGTTTGTGATGTATCTGGCGGAGCTCCTGCGCAACCGGCGCGAATGGCGCTACTTTGGCCAGATCGTGCTGGCGTTCCTGCCCTCGGTCGCCTACTTCCTGCTGCAGTACCTGTATTACACCGGCGTGGTGGTGGAGTTCACCAGCGGCGTGGCGATCGGCATTACGGGCCGGTCGGCATGGCTGGCGGTGCGCAACACGCTGATGATGTCCGCCGCGCCGCTGATGGCGGTGATCGCCTGCTGGCGCAAAGGGCTGTTCAAGGATCGCGTGCTGGTGCTGGCGCTGCTGATGACGCTTTTCAGCGTATTGGAAGCTATGGCTTTTTCCGAAACCGGGCAGCGCGAAGGCCACGGCAACTTCACATGGGCCGCCAACAGCAGCTCCTTCTTCCTGTGGGTGACGATGATGGGCATCTTCCTGCGCACCTTTATTGCCGATGCGAAGCAGGAGCTGCCGCTGTGGCGCAAGGCGGCCTGCGGCGCGACGGTCGCGCTGTTTGGCTACCATGTGTTCTCCGGCGTGTATTACCTGTACTACCTGATCTCCACCAACAACGCTTTCTGATGATGGGAAGGATACGGCTTTGGCATTCCAGACATTCAGCTATTTTACCTTTCTGGCACTGATGATAGCGGCGTACTACGCGCTGCCGCACCGCTATCGCTGGGCGCTGCTGCTGGGCGGCAGCTACTATTTCTACATGTGCTGGAACGCATCGTATGCACTGCTGATGCTGTTTTCTACAGCTGTCACATACGCCTGCGGCCTGCTGGTGGGGCGCGCGCAAGCCGCAAAGGCCAAAAAGGGCTGGGTGGCGCTGAGCCTGTGCCTGAACCTGTCCATCTTGTTTTTCTTCAAGTATTACGGGCTGTTTGCCGGCACGCTGCAAAGCGTGCTGGGCGGCAGCGTGCGCCTGCCGCAGCTGAATGTCCTGCTGCCGGTGGGCATTTCGTTTTACATTTTTCAGGCGCTGGGCTACACCATCGATGTGTACCGTGGCGAGATCCCGCCGGTGCGCCATTTTGGAAAATACGCGCTGTTTGTCAGCTTCTTTCCGCAGCTGGTGGCTGGCCCCATTGAACGCTCTGGCCATCTCATCCGCCAGTTTGACGAGATGCACCATCCGGATTACGAGCAGATGCGCGAAGGCGCGGTGCTGATCCTGCTGGGACTGGTGAAAAAGCTGGTGATCTCCGACCGGCTGGCCGTGCTGGTGGACAAGGTGTACGGTGACGCAGCCGCCTACGGCGCGCCGGCCATCATCGTGGCAACCACCTGCTTTGCCCTGCAGATCTATTGCGATTTTTCCGGCTATTCGGACATCGCCGTCGGCAGCGCAAAGCTGCTGGGCTTCCGTCTGATGAAGAACTTCGACCGTCCGTACTTCTCCCGTTCCATTGGCGAATTCTGGCGCAGGTGGCACATCAGCCTGTCCAGCTGGTTCCGCGATTATCTCTACTTTCCGCTGGGCGGCAGCCGCGTGAAGGCGGGGCGGTGGGCCTTCAATATCATGACGGTCTTCCTGTGCAGCGGCCTGTGGCACGGCGCGGACTGGACGTTTGTGGCGTGGGGCGCGCTCAACGGGCTGTATCAGGTGATCGGCCGCTTGACCAAGCATGCACGCGACGGCGCTTACCGCAGGCTGCATGTGGATCCGGAGGGGCGACTGCGCATGTGCATCGCCACCGTCTGCACCTTTGCCTTGACGGTGTTTGCATGGATGTTCTTCCGCGCCGACAGCTTTACACAGCTTTCGCTGCTGCTGGATGCGCTGGTTCATGGCTGGGAGCTTGCTTCCCTGCGCCAGTTGATCTATCTGGTGAACGGCAGCGAATGTCTGCTGATGGCGCTGTTGGCGGCGGGACTGCTGCTGGCGGAGTGGCCGGGGCGCAGGGGCGATCTCCTGCAGCGGCTGCTGCAGACCAAATGGCCGCTGCGCTCGCTGGCGTGTCTGGCGCTGCTGTTCCTGCTGATCCTGTTTGGCAAATACAACGAATCTCCGGCGTTTATCTATTTCCAGTTCTGATGCGAGGAGGCTGCGCAGTTTGACGAAAAAGAACGTTCGAAGCGTGCTGTGCTTCGCGCTGGCGTTTGTGCTGCTGTTCCTTGCAGCGGACGGCCTTTTGCACCGCGAGGAGGAGTATTCCGCCACATGGGTACGCATCCGCAAGGGCGATGTGCCGGAAGTGCTGATCTTGGGCAACTCGCACGCGTTCTGTTCCTTCATGCCGGAGATGATCCGCTCGACGCTGGGGCTGGACGCGGCGGTGCTGGCCACATCGGGCCTGAACAGCATTGGCACGACCGACAGCTTCGCGTCGGCGCTGAGCAAGGGCACGCCCAGACTGATCATCGTGGAAGCCAACGCCTACTCCTTTGACTACGAATCAACCGCGCTGTACCATAAGGCATCGGCGCTGAGCAACATCAACGGCATGCCGGGGCTGCTCAACCGCATCCGCTGTGCATGGCGTGAATTTGGCTACGAGAGCATCCCGCAGGGCGCTTACCAGCTGCTGCGAGCCGATCTGATGTGGAAGCGCTGGCGGGGCGGCGAGGCCGCCACTGACGCGGACGGCAGCAGTCTGCTGCAATGGCACGCTACCGGAAGCTACGATGCCCATCAGGCACAGGCCGAGGCCGAAGCAATGTGGCAGCAGAGCCTGCAAACCGGCGGGGCCGCTATGGACAAATGGCAGTTCAATCTGCGCGATCTGGCCCAGTTTGACCGTCTGCTCCGGCTGGCGCAGGAGCGCGGCGTGCAGGTGGCGCTGGTGAAAGCGCCCACCACAGCCGCCGGACAATACGGCTGCGATTATCTGAACTATCTGGATCTGACGGCGCAGCAATACGGCGAGATCTACCTGGGCCTGCATGACTTTCATCTGGATGTGGAAGCCATGGATCTGCAGGTGGCGGACTTTTATGACAGCAGCCACCTGAGCCGCAGCGGCGCGGCGCGCTTCACCCGCGCGTTCTGTCTCTGGCTGGGCGACCGTCTTGGGCTGCAGTGCGATCTGGACCGCGCCGCGCTGTATGCGGGCGAGCGCGTGACGCCTTCCGCCGATGGCCTGTGGCGCTACGAGGCAGCGTCCACCGGCGCAAGCGTGCAGTACCGCTTCCTGCTGGACGGGGCGGTGGCGCAGGATTGGAGCGAAGCAAACGCCGCCGAACTCAGCATTGATCCGTCGCAGGCGCAGCGCGTGAGCGTTGCCATCCGGCAGGGCGATGAGGAGCGCAGCTTCGCGTTCATGGGCACGAATGCATGCGTGTTGAATTGAGCGTGTAGGTTTGTCAAACATCTTGTACAGTGAAGCTCGAGAGCCGCTCTTTTGGAGA
>CAZDEF010000043.1:0-22428 GCA_964504385.1 uncultured Oscillospiraceae bacterium | reverse complement strand
TGACCGACGAGGAACAGCTGGCCCGCAACGCCGCCAACGCCGAATACCGCGCCGCCGTGCTGCCGTGGGTGAAGGCGTGCTTTCAGCCGGAAGGCTGGACGGACGCGGACACGGAGCCGGAAGCCGTTGAATTGGGCAGCTGCTACGAAGCCCTGCGCCAGAATCCGCTGGGGCAGCAGTATCTGCAAATGATTGAGCCCTTCGGCGCGGCGGATGGCGAAAGCTGCTTTGACATCAGCCGCAGGATCGCGCGGCAGTGGCTGGGCGAGATCCGCCCCGAAAAGCTGAGGGAGATCAACGATGATTATCAGCTGTGGCTGTATGCGCCCGGTACGCAGATCGATTACCCGGTGGTGCAGTGCAGCAATAACGAACGCTACCTGAACCACCTGTTCGACGGCCGCCGCAATGCCAGCGGCACGCTTTTCATCGACTGCCGCAACCTGACGGAGCTGCGCGACCCCAACACGCTGGTGTACGGCCACCACATGCGCAATGAGAGCATGTTCGGCACGCTGGTGTTCTACAAGGAGCAGGCGTATTACGAATCGCACCCGTATATGCTGGCGATCTCGCCGGAAAAGGTGTGGCTGCTGGAGCTGTTCGCCGCCTACACCACCACCAGCACCGACCACTGCTACGACATCGCCCTGTCCGGCGAAGCAGACATGCTGCGCTTCGTGAGCGAGGCGCAGCGCAAATCCAACTTTCTCTCCCTTGTGCAGGTGCTGCCCGGCGACCACCTCGCCACCCTCTCCACCTGCGCCTACACCTTCGAAAACGCCCGCTACATCGCCATCGCCCGCGCCACCCCGTGGTGGTGCGCACCGGTGGATCAGCCGTAAATTTGTTTGGTTTTCCGGGCAGAATGCGGTATAATGGCAGGGAATCCTGATTGATGCGAGGTGTTTTTGACATGAACCAGCGCGATCTGGCGGAACTGCGGCGCAGGCTCAACCCCGATAAACGCAACCCTACCGTGATCCGCGGATGCTATGTGACCAACGACGGGCAGGTGATCTCCAGCTTTGCGCAGCCGGTGTTTCACCTGCCAGCTGAGGAAAACGAGAAGTACATGGCGCTGTTCAAGCGTGTGCTGGGCGGCACCATGGGGCAGAACCTGCAGGAGATCGATTTCTCCGCCGCTCAGGTCATGGAGGGGGAAGAGCACAAAATGCTGTCCGCCATGCGCGAAAGCGGCTTGACCGATGAGGAGGCCGTGAACGCCTTTTATGAGCGTGTGCTTGCCTACATCCGCCAAAGCGGCGGCGCGGAGGCGCAAAGCGTGACGGAGCAGCAGAACGCCTGCAATTACCTCATCCTGCTGCTGCACGATGGCTACGATATCGCCTATCGCGACAGCAACGGCGACGCGGACAATGAGCAGTCCACCGCTGTGTTCAGCTACATTCTGTGCGCCGTGTGCCCTGTGAAGCAGAACAAACCGGCGCTGAGCTATTATCTGGCCGAAAACGAGTTTCACAGCCGCATGGCGGACTGGGTGGTGAGCGCGCCGGAGCTGGGCTTCCTGTTCCCCGCTTATGAGGAGCGCAGCGCCAACATCTACCGCGCCATGTTCTACACCAAGGACAGCGCCGATATGCACGACGCATTCATCAGCGGCGTATTCGGCAGCGAGCTGCCCATGCCTGCCCAAGAGCAGCAGGAAACCTTTCAGGCCGTGCTGCAGGACGCGCTGGAGGAAGAATGCAGCATGGACGTGGTGCAGGCTGTGCATGAAACCGTGCGCACGCGGCTGGAAGAGCAGAAAGCCGATAAGACCGCCGAGCCGCTCAAGCTGAGCAAGCAGGACGTGCGCGAGGTGCTGGAAAGCTGCGGCGTGAGCATGGAGCGCGCAGCGGCTTTCGAGGACAAGTACAGCGAGGCCTTTGGCGCGTATGCGGAGATCCCCGCTGTGAACGTGGTGACTCCGAAGCAGTTTCAGGTGACAACGCCCAGCGTGTCCATCCGGGTGGATCCAGAGCGGAGCGATCTGATCGAAACCCGCATGATCGATGGCAAGTGCTATATTCTGGTGCTGGCCGACGGCGAGGTGGAGGTCAACGGCGTGAATGTGAAATTCAAAGACGGAAACTGAATGAGCAAAGCCGCTGATGAGCAGTACGCGGCGTCCATAAAACAGTTCATCCTCTGTATGGTTGTGATCGACCATGCAGAGGATGAATGGTTTTACCGGTTTGTTAAACGCATTTGCGGGCAGCATGTCCACTGGAACGCGCGCCAAGGAGTTGGCTTTATCTGTGCAATTGATCGAAATCGGGATCCAGATCCAGTGTGGCAAAGTAATCCGCCGGGGTTTCGGCGCGGCGGATCAGGCGGAAGCTGCCGTCCTCGCAGCGCAGCACCTCTTTGCAGCGCAACTTGCCATTGTAATTGTAGCCCATGCTGCGGCCGTGCGCGCCCGTGTCGTGGATCACGATCAGATCCCCCACCTCGCAATGCGGCAGCATGCGATCCACGGCGAATTTGTCGTTGTTCTCGCACAGGTTGCCCGTCACATCCACCCGTTCATCATGGGGCAAGTGCTCCTTGCCGGGCACCGTGATGTGATGATACGCGCCGTACATGGCCGGGCGCATCAGGTCGCAAGCAGAGGCATCCAGCCCCAGATAACGCTTGTAAATGTTCTTTTCATTGACCATATGCGTTACCAGCCAGCCGTTGGGGCCGGTGATGTAGCGGCCCAGCTCGCTCTTGATGGCAACGTCTTCTATGCCATTGCGGGTGAACACGTCATGGTACACCTCCGCCACGCCCGCGCCAATAGCCTCGATATCCGCCTCCGGCGCATCGGGCAGATAGGGAATGCCGACGCCGCCGGACAGGTTGATGAAGCTGAGCGTTACGCCGGTCTCTTCCATCAGTTCACGCCCCGTTTCGCACAGCAGACGGGCCAGTGTGGGATAGTAGGCCGGATCGGTGGTATTGCTGCTGAGGAAGGAATGCAGACCGAAGCGAGTGGCGCCATTCGCCTTGCAGATAAGCAGCGCCTCGCGGAGCTGATCGCGCGTCATGCCATATTTGGCGTTGCCGGGATCGCCCATGATGGTGGTGCCAATGCGGAAGGCTCCGCCGGGATTGTACCGCAGGCAGATCTCCTGCGGAATGCCGCCATTGCGGCGCAAAACCTCCACATGGGTGAAATCATCCAGATTGACGTAAGCACCCAGTTCGCGTGCAAAAACGAACTCATGCGGCGGCACATCATTGGCGCTGAACATGATATCCTGCCCGGCAAAGCCGCAGGCCTTGGCCAGCATCAGCTCCGTTTCGCTGGCGCAGTCCACGCCGCAGCCTTCCTGGCGCAGGATGCGCAGAATGGCCGGGGTGGGCAAAGCCTTCACCGCAAAATACTCGCGAAAAGAAGGCACGCCGGAAAACGCCTTGAGAAAGCGGCGAGCCGTGCGGCGAATGCAGGCTTCGTCATACAGATGAAACGGCGTGGAAAACTGCTGCGCCGCCTCCAGAAATACAGCGTCATTCAGGGCAAAATTCGGCATGCGGGTTTCCTCCTTGGCACCATAGAATGCTGTTATTCTACCACATTCGCGCAATGCGGGCAATGAAAAAACACTTCCTGTGCAATGTTGGGTTGACAACCCCTTACGAAACGCCGATAATAAAAAACGAATGTACAAAAGGAAGAGGATGAAGGTTTCATGCAAATGTTGCAACCCATGAAGCAAGCGGCGGCGCATGCCAAGCATCTGGCCGTATGGGCGCTGATCGCCGTAGGCACCGGCGCGCTGTGCGGCGCGGTGGGAACAGCGTTCCACATGGCGGTGGATTGGGCGACGGAGCTGCGCACCGTGCACGGGTGGCTTCTGTATCTGCTGCCGCTGGCGGGCATAGTCATCGCGGCGCTGTACCATGCGCTGAAGGTAGACGGCGTGGGCACCAATCATATCATCCGCTCCATCCGGAGCGGCTCCCCCATTCCCACGCTGCTGGTTCCGGTCATCTTTATCGCCACCGCACTCACGCATCTGTTTGGCGGCAGCGCCGGCCGCGAGGGCGCTGCGCTGCAGATCGGCGGCGGGCTGGGATGGCGCGTCGGTCAAGCGCTTCGGCTGGATAAGCAGGACATGCGCACCGTTACGCTGTGCGGCATGGCGGCGGTCTTTTCCGCACTGTTCGCCACACCGGTAACGGCTGCGGTATTCGTGCTGGAAGTGTCCGCCGTGGGGCTGCTGCAGTATTCGGCGCTGGTACCCTGTCTGCTTTCTTCGGTCACGGCTTACGGCGTGGCGCTGCTATGCGGGCTGAGCGGTTCCGGTTATGCGCCCGTTGTGCAAGCCATCGATGGATGCGTCCTCGGCGGAACGGCTGTGCTGGCGGTGATCGTTGCGCTGATGAGCATTATTGAGTGCGTGACGCTGCACCGCACAGAGCATCTGGCTGCGAAGATCCGCAACCGCTATCTTCGCGCGGCAGTCGGCGGCGTGATCCTCATTGCACTTACCTTAATCGCAAACACCCGTGATTATAACGGCGCGGGCGGAGAGGTCATCGCCCGTGCGCTGAATGGTCAGTCGGCTTCTTTGGCATTCCTGTGGAAGCTGGTATTCACGGCTGTCACCATCGGCTTCGGTTTCAAAGGCGGCGAGATCGTCCCAACGTTCTTCATGGGGGCCGCGCTCGGCTGCGTGATCGGCCCGCTGCTGGGGCTGCCGGCAGAGCTGGCGGCGGCGCTGGGACTGGTGGGGCTGTTCTGCGGCGTTGTCAACTGCCCCATCGCCTCCATCTTCCTGAGCATTGAACTGTTTGGCAGCGGCGCATTGCCCTACTTTGCACTGATGTGCGGCATGACCTACATGCTGTCCGGGCACTTCAGCCTGTACGAAGGCGTTCAGCGCATTGTGTTTTCCAAGGAAAAGTGGGAAGAAGAAACGGATAGCTCTCGCGTCGGGTGAGCTGCTTTGCGGCGGAGGACGGAGCTGCAGCTCTCCACTGTTCTTGTTTGCATGCGTTGATCTTTCTATACTCCCCGCATATACTGAACCAAGGGATCGACAGATGTGTGACAGGAGGAGCTTATGCGCTGGATTCTCGCTTTGCTGATGCTTTTGACGACCGCCTTGCTGATCATGCCGTTGCGCTTTGGACGCTTTTACCACGGGCCGAAAAGGTATGATCTCGGGCTGAAGGTGATCCCCACGCTCATGGCCGCAGGGCTGGCTGCATGGGCTGCCTTCGGGCAGGCAAATGACCGCTATGCGCTGTTCCTTTTCGCGGGTCTGTGTGCCTGCGCTGCGGCAGATGTGGTGCTCGGGATTTGTTTTGCGGCTGGCGGTGTGCTGTTTTTTCTCGGTCACCTCTGCTATATGACGGCATTCATCAGCCAACAAGCGCTCGGCTGGCCCAATCTGCTGGTGCTGGCGGCGGCCCTGCCCAGTCTGTGGCTGTTCTGCTGCCGGTATTTGCCGCTGCTGCAGAACCGTCTGATCGCTTTGGGGATCTTCACTTACAGCGGTGCGCTGGCATTGTTGCTGTGCCTGAGTCTGCCGCTGCCTTTCCTTGCGTTTTCCACGCGCACGGTGTTCTCCGCCACGGGGACCGTGCTGTTTGTCCTGTCGGATATGGGCGTTTGCCACTGCATGCTGGTGAACCGCTCCAAATCGTTTGATTTTGGCGTGCTGGGGGTCTACTATCTGGCGCAGCTTTGCCTTGCCCTGAGCGCCTTTGGAGGATGAGCAATGATCTCGATACAGCTTTTCAAAGAACTCTGCGGCTCGATCCTGGGCATTGGCGGAGGCGGAGAAGGTATCATCGGCCGCATCTATGGCGCACAGGTCACAGCCATTGACAACCGGCAGGAAGAGCTGGATGAAGCCCCTGACGGATTTGAAAAACGGCTGATGGATGCTACGGAACTGCGTTTCGCCGATCTCTCCTTTCAGCATGTCACCTCTTTTTTCACTTTGATGTTCATGGACGAAGCTACGCAGCGTGCCGCCATTCGTGAAGCGGCGCGTGTGCTGCGCCATGGCGGTCGTCTGCACATTTGGGATGCAGACATCATCTCTGCCTTTCCGCAGCCCTTTCTGATCGATCTGTGCATCGACGCGGCTGGGCAGCGTATCTGCACCACCTATGGTGTGGGTAAACGCGATGCACAAAGTGCAGAAAGCCTGAGTGCCTTCTGCCTCGAAAACGGATTGCGGCTGCTGAAGCATGAAGCATTCGACGGCTGTTTTCATCTGGTCT
The DNA here is from genome assembly GCA_964504385.1 of uncultured Oscillospiraceae bacterium. Classification (GTDB taxonomy): domain Bacteria; phylum Bacillota; class Clostridia; order Christensenellales; family Aristaeellaceae; genus Limiplasma. The sequence continues at coordinate 16,200 of CAZDEF010000043.1, read as the reverse complement.
GGGAAAAATGAACATACAAAGAGCAAGTGATCCCCGAAAATGGAAATAGGGATCACTTGCTCTTGTTATATCCTGTCAGCGGTCAAAGCCTACGACCTTCAGGAACTGCTTGGCAATGTACATGCAGCCTGTCTGATTGGGATGGATGCGATCCCAAGCGATGTTGCACGGATGCATATACTGGAACAGCCGATCCCAACCGGCCTGCAGATCCACCAGTGGCAGTTGGTACTTTTCCGCCAGTTCGCGGATGATGGCGCTGTATTCGTCCATTCGGGCGCGCATGGGATCCTGCTGGTTCGGTTCCATGAAATAGGGCGTCATAAGAATCATCCCCTTCACATGGGGCAATGTCTGCTCGATCAGGCGCACGCAGTTGGCCCGGTATTCTTCCGGCGGCACATGCGTCTCCTTCTCATAGGGGCTGTCGAACTGCCGCCATACGTCGTTGATGCCGATCAGCATGCTCACCCAGTCTGGCTTCAAGTCCAGCACATCCGTTTGCCAGCGTGCCAGCAGATCCCGCGTCTGGTTGCCGCCGATGCCCATGTTTACCACGCGCAGCTGTTCTTCCGGATACATACAGCCCAGCAGGGCTCCCACGTCCGCCACATAGCTGCGGCCCCATGCGTCAAACAGCCCTTCGCCGACCGGCCGCTTCCGCTCATAGTCTGAAATCGAGTCGCCGATAAAAAGGATCTTGTCTCCCTTGTCAAAAAGCATGCTGAATCCACTTCTTTCTTTGTAAAGTATTGGCACGCGCCATCCAATTGGCTTGCTGAAGAGAATTATACACGTTCTTTTCTTCCTGTGCAATGGTTTCCCGAAACGGGAACCTCCGGGGGGCATCACGTTTGGCATTTCACCGCAGGTATGCTATAATGATTGCCGTTGATGTTCTCCATTTTGATCGATCCGGAGGCGTTACTGATATGGCTTCCATCACCTTTTCTCCCACAAAGCTTCGCGGCCATGCGCTGGTTCCGCCAGCTAAGAGCGAGGCGCACCGCGCGCTGCTGCTGGCTGCGTTTGGAACGTGCGAATGCCGCCTGAATGGCTTCCCTCCGCCGCTCTGCGATGACACGCTCGCCATGATGAATGGCATCACCGCTTTGGGCGGTTCCGTGCGGCAGGAGGGCACACAGCTGGTGATCTCCCCCATTCCCAAAGCGGCTCCTGTGCAGCCCATGGTGGATTGTTATGTGCATGCGTGCGCTGCGGCGCTGCGCATGCTCATTCCCGCCTTTCTGGTAAGAGGACAGTCTGTGCGCTTTCTGATGGAGCCCGGGCTGTTCGCCCGTCCGCTGGACGCATTTGAGCCCCTGATGAAACAGCTTGGCGCTGCAATGACGCGTATTCCGGCATCCGATGGCGGCAAGGCCGTGGTGGAGCTTTCCGGGCGCATGCCTGCTGGTTCTTACGAGATCGATGGTTCCCGCTCCAGTCAGTTTGCTTCCGGCATGCTCATCGCACTTTCGCAGGCGGTTCCATCCACACTGACCGTGACAGGCCCCATCGTCAGCCGTCCCTATCTGGACATGACGCTGGCACTGATGAAGCAGTTCGGCGTTTCCTTCACGGAAAACGAGGAAGGTGTTTTTACCCTCTCCACCGTGCATTCCTCCCCGGCTGAAGCCGCCGTGGCAGGCGACTGGTCGCAGGCGGCCGTGTTCCTGTGCATGAACGCCATGGGTGCGGATATCACAGTGGACAATCTGCACGATGGTGCGGATGGCCTGCAGGGCGATGCGCGCATCGTCGAGGTGCTGAACGCCATGAAGAGCGGCGGCGGGCTTCGGGCCGTCGCGATCGACTGCTCCGATATTCCCGACCTTGCCCCCATTCTGGCGCTTACCTGTTCGCAAGCAGAGGGCGTATCCACGCTCACCGGCGTAAGCCGACTGCGCATTAAAGAAAGCGACCGGCTGGCCGCCACCACGGAGCTGCTGCAGCGGCTGGGTGTACGCACGGAAGTGAGCGCCGACAGCGACGCCCTGCGCGTTTTCGGCCCCGTCCAGCTTCAAGGCGGCTTTACGGCAGATGCACGCGGAGATCACCGACTGGTCATGTTTCTTGCTGCCGCCGCGCTGATCGCCAATGCGCCCATCACCGTGCAGGGGGTAGAGTGCATCACCAAGTCATGGCCCGGATTTGTAGAAAACTATCGTCAACTGGGAGGGATCGCCGAATGAGCAGCCGCTTTGGACGCAACCTCAGCTTAGAGATCTTCGGCGAGAGCCACGGGCAAGCCGTTGGCGCAACGCTGGACGGCCTTCCCGCCGGACTGCGGCTGGACATGGAGGCATTAAACGCCTTTGTGCAGCGCCGCGCCGCACGCAGCGCGATCGCCACTGGGCGGCACGAGGCGGACATTCCCCGCATTCTCAGCGGCGTGTGGGACGATGTCACCACCGGCCAGCCGTTGACCGTCATCTTTGAAAATGGCGATACCCATTCCTCTGATTACAGTTTTCTGCCGGATCGGCCCCGTCCCGGGCATGCGGATTATCCCGCCATCATGCGCAGCCTCGGCAATGATGATCTGCGGGGCAGCGGACACCATAGCGGACGGCTCACGCTGCCCTATGTGTTCGCAGGCGGCGTAGCCATGCAGCTGCTGCAAACGCAGGGGATTCGCATTGCGGCGCATGTGCAGATCCTTCACTCCGGCGAGCATGATCTGATCGACTGGACCCATCCAGATATGGATGCATTGTTTGAATGCCACAAGCGCGCCGTGCCGACCGTGGATCCGGTCAAGGGCGAGGCGATGTACCAGCAGATCCTGCAAGCGCGCGAACGGCAGAATTCCATCGGCGGCGTGGTGGAATGCGTGGCTGTGGGTGTTCCTGCGGGGCTGGGCTCCCCGTTCTTTGAAGGCGTAGAAAGCGTGATGGCCAGCTACCTGTTCAGTATTCCCGCCGTAAAGGGCGTGGAATTCGGCGCGGGCTTCACCTCCGCAGCCATGATGGGCAGTGCTTACAACGATCCCTACGCCATGCAGGACGGTCATGTGGTCACCACCCGCAACAATGCGGGCGGTTTGCTGGGCGGCATCACCAACGGCATGCCCGTGATCGTGCGCGCAGCGTTCCGTCCTACCCCGTCTATCAGTCGGGAGCAGGCCACCGTTTCGCTTTCCCACAAGGAAAACGCCACGCTCAGGGTGCACGGCCGTCACGATCCCTGCGTGGTGGTACGCGCTGTGCCCGTGGTGGAAAGCGCCGTGGCGCTGGCACTGTGCGAACTGTGGCTGGAGCGTCGAGCCACTTATCCTGTAAGTCAACGATTGGAGAACCTATGATCCAGAAGAATCAGCACATCACCCTTCGCTGCGACCGGCTTGGCAGTGAACTGGAAGGCGTATGCTCGCACGAAGGCATGGCCGTGTTCGTGCCCGGCGTTTTGCCCGGCGAGGACGCAGAAACCCTCATCGTCAAAACACAGCCGCGCTACGCCTTTGGCAAGCTGCTGAAGGTGCTTGCCCCCTCCCCCGACCGTGCAGAGCCGCTCTGCCCCGTATACGACAAATGCGGCGGTTGCAGCGGTCAGCATATGCGCTACGAAGCGACCCTTGCCGCCAAGCGTTCGCAGGTGATCGACTGCCTGAGCCGCATCGGCGGGCTGAACCTAACGGAAGCAGACGTGCCGCCTGTTATCGGCGCAGACGATCCTTGGCACTGCCGCAACAAAACGGCGCTGCCGGTGGGCGGAACGGCACAGGAGCCGCAGCTGGGTTTCTATCGCCGCCGCAGCCATGCCATCGTGCCCATCACGGATTGCCCCGTAGCCATGGGCAGTCTGCAGGGCGTCATTGCCGCCGTTACGCAGTGGATGAAGCGCAGCCATGTGCCGCCCTACAACGAGCTGACCGGAAAAGGTCTTTTGCGCCATGTGGTGGTGCGCACCACGCGCAGCGGTCAGTGCATGGTCATTCTGGTGACCACCCGCGATCAGCTGCCGGACATTTCCGTGTTGACCGAAGCGCTGCAGCAGGCAGCCGGTTTCTGCGCCCTGCACCTGAGCGTAAACAGCGCGCGCAACAACGTGATCCTTGGCCATAGCAGCCGCAAGCTCTACGGTGAAGACGCGGTATATGAACAGCTCCTCGGGCTCACTTTCGAGATCCCGCCGCTCTCCTTCTTTCAGGTCAATCCTGCACAGACCGAGCGTCTCTATCAAATCGCCATCGATTTTGCCGCGCTCACGCCGCAGGATACTGTCGTGGATGCTTATGCCGGCGCAGGCACCATCTCCCTGTGCATGGCCGCCAAGACCAAACGCGTGATCGGCATCGAGATCGTTCCGCAGGCCATTGAGGGCGCGCGGCGCAATGCGCAGCGCAACCGGATCGTCAACGCTGAATTCCATGTTGCCGCTGTGGAAGACCTGCTGCCCAAGCTGGTGGCGGATGGGCTCCGCCCGGACGTCATCGTGCTTGATCCGCCCCGCAAGGGTGTGGAACCCGCCGTGGTGGAAGCCGTGCTGAAGGCCCGCCCGCGCCGCGTGGTCTATGTCAGCTGCCATGTGCCCACGCAGGCCAGAGACGTCAAGCTGCTGTACGAAGGCGGCTACCGGCTGGAGCATTGCCAGCCGGTGGACATGTTCTGCTACGCAGGCGGCGTGGAGAACGTGCTGAGTCTGATTCGAATGGAATAGATATACCAAGAGGCTCCGGTGTCTATGAGCGACCGGAGCCTCTTTTTCTATTCATCTTTTTCATAAATGGTACACACCGTCAAGCCATAGCTTTCAATGGTCAGCAATTCGTGATATCCCTCCGGCGGTTCCGTTTGATAAATGCGCGCATAGGTGGTGTTATACAGCAGATACGGTGCGTTCGCATCTTCCTCAATGGTCAGCTGTGCCTGCTGCTCGGCCGTAAGGGCGGAATAGCCGTCATATACGCCAAACCAGCTCATAGATTCGCGCGCGCCCAGCACCAGAGGCAGCTGTTCGTTGCGTTCAACCTGCAGCAGCGCTTCCAACGCACCCACGTCGGACACATTCCAGTAATCCAGCTCCATATCCGTTTCCGCGTTCTCGTTTTCCAACAGATTATAGTAAACATACTGATGCGGGTGATTATGCACCATACCGTTCGCTGTCCAACCGTAATACAGCAGCAATCCAGCCAGAAACACATACTGCATGCTGCAATCTCCACCATGCCGCCGCGCAAAGCGGAAGCAGCCGCACACGCCCTGCGCCGCCATCAGCGCCAATCCCGCGAACAGAAAGTAGAAATGCCGCCAGCCGTTGTACAAGGTCGGCCGCAGGAGGATCGCCGCCGCCAGCGGCAGCATCCAGCATAAGCTGGCCGCTATCAGCGCAAGGCTGACCGGATCGCGCAGGGCCTGTGTCTTTTGCTTCCAGAGCCGTTTGCATACAAACAGCTGGCCGCCAGCCGCCAGCGGCAGCACGAACAGCGGCAGCGTAACGGCGATCATCCACGGCAGATAGTACCATGGTAGGCGCTGCACCTGCTGATCGATGATCTGTCCGCGAAACACCACTACGCCGGTCCAGCGCGTGAAACCGGAGGCATTCTCCATGAGATAGCGAAGATAGGCAAGCGGCTCCGTCCAGCAGGCTGGGGTCAGCAAAACATAGCTTGCAGCAAACGATGCGACCGTTACTGCCGCCACCCCAGCCATGCGCCTGTTCCAGCGGCGATCCAGCGTGACCATCACCACGGCTGCAAGCCCAATCAGCCCCCAGCCCATTGCGCCGACGATCTTCGTGTTCGCCGCCATGGCTCCGGCCACGGACAGCAGCACGCCCCGCAGCGCCGTTGGCCTGCGCAGAAAGCGCACGCCCAGCCACAGTGTGCACAGCAGTAGCGACAGCAGCACTATATCCTTGTTATTGTAATGTCCTTCGGCAAAGAAGCGCGGGCAAAGATACAATACCAGCGCCCCCAGGCAGCTCACCATGCGGCGATGCCCTGTATCGCGGCTGAAGCCATATACCGACCACACGCCCAGCATAAACCACAGCCATGTGTATGCATGCCATACCGTGGTAAGCACGTCCGCCTGCCTCGCATACGCTACCAGCACTGGCGCAAAGGCATAATAGGCGCTTTGGCCATGGTCTTTTTCCGTGCTCTGCGAAATCAGCCCGATCTGCTTTTCTTCAAACCAGCCGGCCCAGTCGTCCGCACCCAGATGCACAGCATATTCATGCAGGTTTTCCTGCAACGTCTGCATCTCCCAGTGCTCATCCACCGGAACGCCGTAATCATTGGCCACTAAGCCGATCACCGTCAGCGCCGCGAAGAATAGCACCACCGCAAAGCTGGCCACTTTTTGCTTGCTCATCAGGGTTCATCCCCTTTGTAGATTTCCATAATGGGCTGTCCGTACGCTGTCAGGCATACAGTGCGCGTCATACCGGAAGGATCAAAGCGGCTGAAATGCGCATAGGTCGGATTCACCAATACATAGGCCGCATCCGGTGTAAGGCTGAAGCGGGTGGCCGTCTGTTCATCCAGCGTAAGGAGGGCCTTGGCCAGCGCATCCTCTGTCCACAGATCCGCCGCGCGGATGGTCAGGTCGCCTTCCTGCTGTTGCGCCAGCGTCTGCAACGCGTTCCTTGCGCTCACGTTCCAATAGTCCAGCTCATTGTAATCCGTGCCGCAAAGCTGTACCAGCGGTTGATAATACGCCTGCTGATAGGGGTGCTGCGTAGCGATTCCGATACCGGTCAAAAGCATGCAGAGCGCCAACAGCACCGCCGTGACACGCCGGAAACGCTGGCGCATCAGCCAGCGCAGCCCCACCGCCGCCAGCGCCAGCAGCGGCCCGTAGACAAAATAGAAGTGCCGCCAGCCGTTATACACATGCGTGCGTGTCACCACTGCAAAGCCCAGCGGCAGCAGTGCCATCAGCGCCGTCAGTAACAGCGGGAGCCGCCTCTCCCCTATCGCGCGCACACCGCCCACCAGCATCAGCAGCAATGCCCACAGCGGTGTGGTCGCTGCAATCATATAGGGAAGATAATACCATGGCAGTTTCTCATGCCACAATTCAAACACCGTACCGCGGAACAGCAGACTGTTCTGCCAGCGAGAAAAAGAAAGCGCATTGCTCACCAGATAGCGCACGAAGGCAGCCGGATCTGCCCACAGCGCCGGCGTCAGCAGCCCATAGAAGCCAAAAAACGCGGCCGCCGTTGTCAGCGCTATCCCCCACACGCGCGGGGTCATGCGTTTTTTCCGAAGCTGTTCCACCAGCACAAACAGCGCACAAAGCCCCCACAGCGCCGCACCAGCCACCTTGGTATTGGCCGCCAGCGCTCCGAAGAAGGAAAAGGCCGCTGCTGTTCCAAAAGCCGGTTTCTTCATCAGCCTAAGCCCCTGCCAGAGCACACAGAGCGCAAGGGTAAACAGTACGATATCCTTGTTGTTAAAGTGGCCATGCGCAAAGAACTGCGGACTGAGCAGCAGCATAACAGGTGCCAGCAGCGCATAACCCCGCTCCAATCCCAGTTCGCGGCACGCGCCATACAGCGCCGCAGCGCCCAGTGTAAACACCGTCCAGCACCACATATGCCACAGCAGGGAACGCTGCCCTTCGCTGATGCTTTCGCTCATTACCACGCCCGCCATGGGATAGAACGCCGCAATGCCGTGATCCTGCTCGATGCTTTCTGAAATGGGCGTGAGCACGCTGATGGTCAGCTCACTCGCCTCGGCTGCGCGGCGCTGGAATGCTGTCTCGTCCCATCCGAGCGCGCGGCTGTATTCCCACAGATTCATGCGCAGAATGTCCATTTCATCCTGCTCATCCCATGAGGGGCCATAATCTCCCGCCGTACAGAGCCCCAGCAGCAGAAAGACTGCCAACAGCAGTGCACCCGCCCAACGCGGACAATTCTTCATGCAAAGCACCTCTCTCCCCACGATTATACCGCAGAACCTTGCTTCTGAAAAGACCTGAGGCCGCAGAGCATCTTCTCTGCGGCCTCGATCACTTTTTGACGAAGGTCAAGCCTTGCGTTTATTCTTCTTCCGGCAGTTCGATACTCTGCTCAAACGCCGCTTCGTCCGCTTCTTCCTCGGCTTCTTTCTCGGCACGGGCCACGCAGACGATCTTGGTCTCTTCGCCCAAGCGCATCAGGCGCACGCCCTGCGTCGCGCGGCCGCTTTCGCGGATATCAGCCACATGCATGCGGATGATGGTGCCTTCATCGGTAATGAGCAGGATGTCTTCGTCCTCGTCCACACCCAGCTGTGCAGCCAGTTCGCCGGTCTTTTCAGTCAGCGCCATGGCACGGATGCCCATACCGTTGCGGCCCTGTTCGCGGTACTGCTCAGGATTGGTGCGTTTGCCGTAGCCGCCCACAGTGATGGCAAGCACCTTCTGTCCCTCGCGGATGGGGCTCATGTCGATCAGCTCGTCATCCTCCCGCAGCTTCATGGCCTTCACGCCCATACCGGTACGGCCGATCACGCGAATGGTGGATTCGTGAATGCGCAGCGCGCGGCCCTGACGGCTGGCAATGATCAAGCTGGTATCGCCGTCGGTGAGGTTGACCGCGCACAGCTCGTCATCCTCGCGCAGAGTGATGGCGATGAGGCCAGTCTTGCGCAGATTGGCAAATTCGCTGTACGGCGTGCGCTTGATCAGGCCGCGCTTGGTCATCATTACCAGATTGGCCGTGTCCAGTTCGCGCGGCACGGGGATCATGGCCGTTACCTTTTCATCCGCCGCGATCTGCAGCAGATTGACAATGGCCATGCCGCGCGCAGTGCGTCCCGCTTCGGGGATCTGGTAGCACTTCAGGTTGTACACACGTCCGCGGTTGGTGAAGAACATGATCTCATCGTGGGTGTTCACCACGATCATGCGCTCCACAAAGTCCTCCTCACGGGTCACCATGCCGGTCACGCCCTTGCCGCCGCGATGCTGCGCGCGATAGGTGCTCTTGGGCAGGCGCTTTACATAGCCGAGGTGGGACATGGTCACTACCATATCATCGGACTGGATAAGATCTTCAATGTCGATCTCGCCTTCCAGCACGGTCAGCTCCGTGCGGCGCGGGTCGGCAAACTTATCGCGGATCTCCGTCATTTCCTGCTTGATCACGCCCATCAGCAGGGCTTCATCAGCCAGCAGGCTGCGGTAGTACGCAATGCTCTTTTCCAGTTCATCATATTCAGCCTGCAGCTTGTCGCGCTCCAGACCGGTAAGACGGGCCAGACGCATATCCAGAATAGCCTGCGCCTGCTTGTCGGTAAAGGCGAAGCGCTCCATCAGGGCGGTGCGGGCCGTGGGCGTATCCGCGCTGCCGCGGATGATGGACACGATCTCGTCGATGTGATCCAGCGCCTTGAGCAAGCCCTCCAAGATATGGGCGCGCGCCTCCGCCTTGGCCAGATCATACTTGGTGCGGCGGGTGACAACGTCCTTCTGGTGCTGGATGTAGTGGTACAGCATCTCGCGCAGGCTGAGCACCTTGGGTTCGCCGTTCACCAGCGCCAGCATATTGGCGCCGAAGGTCTCCTGCATGGAGGTATGCTTGTACAGATAGTTGAGCACCACGGTGGGGTGCACATCGCGCTTGAGTTCAATGACGATGCGCATGCCCTTGCGGTCGCTCTCATCGCGGATATCGCTGATGCCGTCCAGCCGTTTTTCGTGTACCAGCTCGGCGATCTTCTCCACCAGCTTGGCCTTGTTGACCATGTAGGGGATCTCGGTCACAACAATGCGGCTGCGGTTGTTGGCCATGCTTTCGATCTCAGTCTTGGCACGCACGATAATGCGCCCGCGTCCCGTGTGATAGGCTGCACGCACGCCGCTCTGACCCAAGATCATGCCGCCTGTGGGGAAGTCCGGGCCCTTGATGAACTGCATCAGATCATCGGTGGTGCAGTCCGGATGATCAATCATGTGAATGCAGCCGTCCACCACCTCGCCCAGATTATGGGGCGGGATATTGGTGGCCATGCCGACCGCAATGCCGTTGGCGCCGTTCACCAGCAGATTGGGGAATCGGCTGGGCATGACAGTGGGCTGCAGCAGCGTTTCATCAAAGTTGGGATAGAAATCAACCGTGTCCTTGTCGATCTCGCCGATCAGGTGCAGGGTGAGCTTGTCCATGCGCGCTTCGGTATAACGCATGGCCGCTGCGCCGTCACCATCGACGGAGCCGAAGTTGCCCTGTCCTTCGACCAATGGATAGCGCATGTTGAAGTCCTGCGCCAGACGCACCATGGCGTCGTACACGCTGCTGTCGCCGTGGGGGTGATATTTACCCAGCACATCGCCGACCAGACGCGCGCTCTTGCGGTAGGGCTTGTCCGGCGTCATGCCAAGTTCGTTCATAGCGTACAGGATGCGGCGGTGTACGGGCTTCAGGCCGTCGCGCACATCCGGCAGCGCGCGGTTGATAATCACCGCCATGGCGTAGCTGATGAACGATTTTTTCATTTCCTGCTCAAGATCAACGGGAATGAGCTTATCGCTGATGGTGGAAGCCATTGAAATGGTTCACTCCTTTTATGTGGAAAGAGGTGCTGCAGGGCATGCGCCCCGCAGCTCGAACTCAGATATCCAGATTTGTCACGAGTTTCGCGTTTTCTTCGATGAATTCCTTGCGCGGTTCCACCTTGTCGCCCATCAGCAGACTCATCACCTCGTCGGCGGCCATGGCGTCCTCCACCGTCACCTGCATCATGGTGCGGGTTTCGGGGTTCATGGTGGTTTGCCACAACTGCTCGGCGCTCATCTCGCCCAGACCTTTGTAGCGCTGGATGTCCGGTTTGGGCTCGCGGCCGATCTCCTGCAGCAGCTTTTCCAACTCGGCGTCATCGTAAACGTAGTATTCCTTCTTGTTCTTGGTCACCTTGTACAGCGGCGGCATGGCAATGTACACATAGCCCTTTTCGATCAGCGGCCGCATGTAGCGATAGAAGAAGGTGAGCATCAGAATGCGGATATGCGCGCCATCCACGTCGGCATCGGTCATGCAGACGATGCGGTGGTAGCGCAGCTTCTCAATGTTGAACTCATCGCCCCAGCCGCAGCCGAAAGCGGTGATCATGGCCTTGATTTCGTTATTGGCCAGTGCACGGTCAAAGCGCACTTTTTCCACATTGAGGATTTTGCCGCGCAGGGGCAGGATGGCTTGGAAGAAACGGTCGCGTCCCGTCTTGGCGCTGCCGCCGGCGCTATCGCCTTCTACGAGGAAGATCTCGCATTTGGAAGGATCGCGCTCGGTGCAGTCAGCCAGCTTGCCGGGCAGGGAGGCAGATTCCAGCACCGTCTTGCGGCGGGTGAGCTCGCGCGCTTTGCGGGCAGCCTCGCGAGCGCGGGCAGCGCCCACGCAGCGGTCCAGAATGATGCGGGCAATGGCGGGATTCTCCCCCAAGAAGGTGGACAGCTTGTCGTACACAATGCCGTCCACAATGCCGCGCACCTCGCTGTTGCCCAGCTTGGACTTGGTCTGGCCTTCAAACTGCGGCTCCATCAGCTTGACGCTGACGATGGCCGACATGCTCTCGCGCACATCTTCGCTCTTGAGATTGGCATCGCTGTCCTTGAGGAACTTGAACTGACGGCCGTATTCGTTGATGGCGCGGGTGAGCGCGCTGGAGAAGCCGGTCAGATGTGTGCCGCCCTCCGGCGTGTGAATATTGTTGGCGAAGGTATAAATGTTTTCCTGATAGGTATCGTTGTACTGGAACGCCACTTCCACCGTGGTGCCCTTCACCACGCCCTCCATGTAGATGGGCTCCTCGAACAGCACCTCTTTGTTCTTGTTGAGGTATTTGACAAACTCGATAATACCGCCCTCGTAATGGAACACACGCTCCGTCACAGGATCGGTCCGTTCGTCTGTAAAGGTGATGCGGATGCCCTTGTTGAGGAAGGCCATCTCACGCAGACGGGTCTTGAGAATGTTGTACTGGAATTCCCCCGTTTCGAACACACCGTCGGGGTTATCCGTATCGTTGCGGGCATCCGGCCAGAACTGGATGGTGGTGCCGGTGCGTTCCGTCTCGCCGATCACTTTCAGGTCGTACAGCACCTTGCCGCGGGCATACTCCTGCTGATAGATCTTGCCATCCTGATAGACGGTCACCTTCAGGTGGCGGCTGAGCGCATTCACCACGCTCGCGCCCACGCCATGCAGGCCGCCAGATACCTTGTAGCCTTCGCCGCCAAACTTGCCGCCGGCATGCAGCACCGTCAGGCACACTTCCACGGCAGGGCGGCCCAGCTTGGGGTGAATGCCCACGGGAAAACCGCGCCCGTTGTCCTGCACCTCGCAGCTGCCGTCCGCATGCAGGATCACGTTGATATCCGTGCAGTAGCCAGCCAGCGCTTCGTCGATGGCATTATCCACGATCTCATATACGCAGTGATGCAGGCCGCGGAAATCCGTCGAGCCAATATACATGCCGGGGCGCTTGCGCACAGCTTCCAAGCCTTCCAGCACCTGAATCTGCGTTTCGTCATATACATGTTCTTCCACAGCGGTCACGCTCTGAACAGACGCTTCGTTCTCCGGCATAGCATTCGTGTCGGGGGTATATTCGGTCACCAAAAGTCCACTCCCTTCGGCGCTGATGCGCCGGCTCTCGCCCAATAGGCGGGCATGGAAAACGCCCCTCCAAAAAGAGGCGGATTCATCCTTATTATTATACCATTTTTCACGTTGAAAAGAAAGGGGTTGCTACCTTATTATATAGTCTGTTGGACAAAACTCCACCAAATTTCACAAAAGAAGTTCGGGGTTCTCTTCACAGTCCTGCATAAAAAACATTATTTTGAAAGCGCGCCCCCTCTGCAGGATTCGATCCATGCAAAGGGGGCGTGTTCAGTGCTTTGTTGTATTCCGGCTTAACGGTAGCTCGGCAGCCAGTCTCCGTGGGCCTCGATCAGGTCGTCCACCATGCGCACGATGGTGTCCATATCCAGCTCGCTGCCCGTGTGCGGATCCAGCATAGCTGCCTGATAGATGTGTTCCTTCTTGCGGGTGACAGCCGCTTCGATGGTCAGCAGCTGCACATTGATATTGGTCATGTTCATGGCGGCGCACTGCACCGGCAGCCGTCCCACATGGCAGGGGTGAATGCCCTTGCCGTTCACCAGGCAGGGCACCTCCACGCATGCATCCTGCGGCAGGTTTTCGATCAGTCCGCCCTTGTTGAGCACATTACCGCCGATCTCGTAGGGCGTATTGTTGACGATGGATTCCATAATGTAGGACGCATACTCGCGGGTGCGCTGGTGATCCAGATGCTTGCTCTGCTTCAGCTCGTCGCGTTCCTTGGCCCAGCCCTCGATCTGCCTGACGCAGCGGCGCGGGTATTCATCCAGCGGGATATTGTAGCGTTCGATCAATTCCGGATACTTGGACTTGATGTAGAACATGTTGTATTCAGCGTTGTGCTCGCTGGATTCCGTGCAGTAGTAACCGAAGCGGCGAATGTAATCCATGCGCACCATATCGTCATGCTTCTCCGCCCCCTCCTGCATGGCAGCCGCGTTCTTTTCCAGCGCACGGCGGCGCACCTCGGGGTAAAGATCATTGCCGTCCCGGTCGCGCAGCTCCAGCAGCCAGCCCATGTGGTTGATGCCGGCGATCAGTTCCCGGCGGCCCTCTATTTTATCCTCCATGCCCAGCTTGGCGAGCAGGTTTTCAGAGCACACCTGCACGCTGTGGCACAGGCCCACCGTTTCAATGCCGGTGTAGCGCTGCATGTAGCCGCTCAGCATGGCCATGGGGTTGGTGTAATTCAGGAGCAGTGCGTCAGGGCAGGCTTCCCGCATGTCCTTGGCAAAGTCATCCATCACAGGGATCGTGCGCAGCGTGCGCATAATGCCGCCGATCCCCAGCGTATCGCCGATGGTTTGGCGCAGGCCGTATTTCTTGGGGACCTCAAAGTCAATAATGGTGCAGGGATCATACAGACCCACCTGAATGGCATTGATGACAAAGCGAGCGCCGCGCAGGGCTTCCTTGCGGTTTTCCACGCCCAAGTGTTTGGTGATGCGTGCATGCCCTCCCTTGGTCTCGTTCATGGCGGTAATGATCTCGTAGCTTTCTTCCAGCCGTTCAGGATTAATATCATACAGCGCGTATTCCCAGTCCTTCAGCGCATCCGTGCACATGCAGTCGCCCAGTACATTGCGCACAAACACTGTGCTGCCTGCGCCCATAAAGGTAAGCTTATTCATGTGGGTTCCTCCTTTGTTCGCCTGACGTAAATCGAAAACGGTTCAGCACCTGCTTTTATTATTACGGATAAAGCGCATTTATACCATTGCATTGTGTGGTTACTTTTTGGCATAATGTGTTTAATCATCCAAACAGATCCCGAACGGAGCGATCACCGGTGAGAAAGATTTTTTACCTTTCAGATCAGCACTGGAAGGATATCAACCCCGTAGACTTCGGCTGGGAAAGCTGCCAGCCGTCCCATGCCTTTGGCCCGACAGCGCGTGTCTATTGGCTTTTGCATTATGTTATTCAGGGAAAAGGTATCTTTGAAACAGGCGGCCGACGTTATCCGGTCCACGCAGGGCAAATGTTCGTGATCCGCCCATGGGAGATCACCTATTATCAGGCCGATGAACAGAACCCGTGGGAATACTGTTGGCTCGGCTTCACCGCCAGTGTAGCGCTGCCGGACAGCCTGCTGCATCAGGCGGTCATTCAGGCAAACGGTCTGGACGATCTCTTTGCCGCCATTCAGCGTGCAGAAAGCATGTCGCTCGGGCGCGAATTCTATCTGTGTGCATGTATCTACCAACTGCTGGCGCTGCTGCAAAGCATGCAGGGAACACCAAACGACCCGATCGAGCAGGCTGCGACCTACATCGCCAGCAATTATATGAAGCCGCTCTCTGTAAGCGAGATCGCCGCCGGAATGAACCTGAACCGCTCGTACTTCAGCAAACAGTTCCGGCAGCACACGGGTCTGTCGCCGCAGCAGTATCTCATTCAGTGCCGGATGAACCATGCCAGAGAAATGCTGGAGAAATACGGCTTTTCGCCCGGCGAAGCCGCTTTGGCCGTGGGGTATCCGGATGTATTCGCCTTCTCCCGCATGTACAAGCGTTTCTATGGCGTATCCCCCTCCAATCACCGCAAGCGGTCATAAAAAAGGCTTGCCGCACATTCCATGCGGCAAGCCCCAGCTTGTCGTAAATCAGTCATCCAGAATCAGCTTGTTGTACTGAGACTGCGTCACAGCACCGGTCACCGTCCGTCCGGTGGCCTTCTGCCACTTTTTCACGGCGCTGGCCAGTTCTTCGTTATACACGCTGGTGACTTCAGCCAAGTACCCCATGCGCTTCATGCGGCGCGCCACGCTGAGCACTTCAGCGCCCTTGCTGCCGATATCCAGCGTAAAGCTGGTGCTCACATGCTTGTCAGTGGTCTGATTCAGGCTGTTGAGCGTCTTGGTTCCGGCCATGCCGTCCACATGCAGCCCCTTCTTGGACTGATACGCCTTCACCGCCGCCAGAGTCAAATCGCCGTATACGCCGTCGATCGATCCCTTGTACACGCCAGCGGCCCGCAGCGCGCGCTGCAGGCTCTTCACCCGGTCGCCCTTGCAGCCGTAGTAGAGCGTGTTGGGGTTGCTGGGCTTGGTTTGCTGCTTCAGCTCAGTATCCGCTGTCTGGTTGATGGCGCTCTTGCCATCATAAAGAGCGGTGAGGGTCTTGTTGCCGGGCTTGCCATCGGCGCGGATTCCCACAGAATTCTGGAAGCTGATGACCGCTTTGCGGGTGCTGTCGCCAAACACGCCGTCCACAGTGCCCTTATAAAAGCCCTTGGTTTTCAGCGCGCTTTGCATTTTGCGCACATCGTTGCCGGTGGAGCCGTATGCAATGGTCTTATAATCGGCCAGTGCAGTCAGCGCCACGGACAGGCATAGTATCAGTGCAAACACAAATGTCAGCATACGGATCAAAGAACGTTTCATCGTTTCATTCCTCCCTATTCGTTAAACGTCAATGACGGGTATTCCCTACCCGCAAGTATACGCAAATTCAACGAACGTTTCCATCCTTTTCCGGCATCCGTTCGTGTTTTGTAAGACTTAAGTAATAGTTCTGTTTGCATGATACATTTTCGACATGTTCTTTTCACATTCATTCCATGTCTTCCGAATCGGCAAATGTAGGTTTGTCAAACATCTTGTACAGTGAAGCTCGAGAGCCGCTCTTTTGGAGA
>CAZDEF010000042.1:0-22961 GCA_964504385.1 uncultured Oscillospiraceae bacterium | reverse complement strand
TTTTGAGCAGCACCTTGCCGCCCACGCTCTCCTCCAGCGCGCTCGCCTGCGGGACGGGCTTGAGGTTGGGGCCGCGCACCACCTGCGCTTCGGCGGCGTGCGCCTCGTCCACAGGGGGCAGGATCATGTTGTCGTTGTAGAGGAACGTATCGGGCATGTCCACGTTCATATCGGCGTCCACGGTGCGCGGGTCGGTCAGCACGCCGGTCAGCGCCGTGGCGGCAGCGGTTTCGCAGCTGACCAGATAGATGCCGGCGCTCTTGGTGCCGCTGCGGCCAAAGAAATTGCGGTTGTTGGTGCGCACGCTCACGGCGTTGGTGGCAGGGCTCTGCCCCATGCCGATGCAGAAGCCGCACGCCGTTTCGCAGATGCGCGCGCCGGCCTCGATCATATCATGCAGCGCGCCGTTGCGGCTGAGCATGGACAGCACCTGACGGCTGCCCGGCGCGATGACCAGCGATACGTCCGGGTGCACGGTCTTGCCCTTCAGGATGGCGGCCACGCGCATCATGTCCAGATAGCTGGAATTGGTACAGGAGCCGATGCACACCTGATCCACCCGGATCGGCCCGGCCTCCTCAACGGTTTTGACATTGTCGGGCATATGGGGCAGCGCCACCATGGGCGTCAGGCTGCTCAGGTCGATCTCGACGGTTTCTTCATAAACGGCATCCTCGTCCGCGCAAAGCGCCACGAAATCCTCCTCGCGTCCCTGCGCTCTGAGAAACGCGCGGGTCACGTCATCGGAAGGGAACACGGAGGTCGTAGCGCCCAGCTCTGCGCCCATATTGGTGATGGTAGCGCGTTCCGGAATGGACAGCGTGGCCACGCCGGGGCCTGTGTATTCCATCACCTTGCCTACGCCGCCCTTCACGGACAGCCGCCGCAGCAGCTCCAGAATGACGTCCTTGGCCGCTACGCCGCGGGACAGCGCCCCCGTCAGATGCACGTTGACCACGCTGGGGCAGTTCAGGTAGTATTCGCCGCCGCCCATGGCCACGGCCACGTCCAGCCCGCCCGCGCCGATGGCGATCATCCCCAGCGCGCCGCCGGTCGGCGTGTGGCTGTCGGAGCCCAGCAGCGTCTTGCCCGGTTTGCCGATCCGCTCCAGCTGCACCTGATGGCAGATGCCGTTGCCGGGTCTGGACAGGTAGATGCCGTGCTTGGCCGTCACCGTGGCGATGTACTTGTGATCATCCGCATTTTCAAAACCGGTCTGCAGCGTGTTGTGATCGATGTAGGCAATGCTCTTTTCAGTCTTGACGCGCGGGATGCCCATGGCCTCAAACTGCAGATAGGCCATGGTGCCGGTGGAATCCTGCGTGAGGGTTTGATCGATATGAATGGCGATCTCGCTTCCGGGGATCATCTCGCCCGAAACCAGATGGGCTGACAGGATCTTTTGCGTAACATTCATGGGGGAGCTCCTCCGTTATCTCTCTTCATCATACAACAAAAATCACGGCGCGGCTCCGTGGCCCCGCCGTGACTCAGTATAAGGGAAAGCAAGCGTCCCTTTCAATGATTCGGGCTAAAAAGTGCAGGAATTAAACATGTTCCTGCGCATACCAGTCATACGCATAGCCATCATCCGGCTGGCACACGCGCGGGGATACGGTGAAATGCACCACGGCGTTCTCCCCAAGGAGCAATTCGAATGCATCGTTCACCACGCGGCTCTGCGTCAGCGGCTGCCCTGCTTCACGCAGCAGAAGCAGCTGGTCGCGGGTCAGGCTTTCAGGCTGGCCCATTTCGTGCCACAGCTTCAGCGGGTTGCACACGGTCTCATCCACCGTGCGGGTGATTAGTGTGTGTTCGCCCGCCACCGGCAGGCTGATGCGCAGCGGGAGCGGGGCGCGTTTCTCACGGCACAGGTTCCACGCCACCCCCTCGTAGCTGCCGTCGCTGCGGCGCAGCAGCACCGCGTTTTCATCGCGGTGCACGCATTCGCCCGCCAGATGATTGAAGAAGGCAAACGTCCACAGCGTGGGCTTGGCAATCAGCCCTCCGGCGATCAGGCCGAAGCCCCCGTGGAAGGGGCGCGGCGGCACGCCATGCTCCTCAAACACATCGCCGAACGTCCAGTAGGAATAGGACGCAGCCACATTCCCCAGCCGCGCCAGCAGCCCGGCGATGAACGCGGCGTTGAGGTTGGTATCGTGAATGGGGCAGAAGGGATTGTAGGAGGTGTTGAATTCAGTGATGTGCAGCTCCATGCCACGATATTCGGGAAAGCTGTCGATGATATCGCGCGTGGTCTGCATCTCCTCCAGCAAGCTGTCCACCGTGCGCATGTCGTGGTAGAGATAACACCCCCTGTGCTCGGGCGCGTTGCCCATATAGGCGTGTCGGGTGACAAAATCCAGCGGCAGCTGCTCCTGACGGCAGAAGGTGAGAAAATCGCGCACCCACTGCTGCGAACCCTCGCCGCCGCAGATGGCCGGGCCGCCTATGCGCATGCGCGGCAGCGCCTGCCGCACAGCGCGGGCCGTGACTGCATACAGGCGCAGGTAGCGCTCCTTGTCGGCATTTTCCCAGAAGTTGGACAGGTTCGGCTCGTTCCACACCTCGCAGGGCCACTGCGATACCTCGTCCTCCCCGTAGCGCTCCGCCAGATGGCGCAGCGTGGCGCGCACCATCGCCGCCCATTTTTCCTCGTCGGCCGGGGGCGTCACATTCCCTTTCCAGTAAAAGATGGTCTGCGTGCCGGAAGCCATTTTTTCCGGCATGAAGCCCAATTCCAGAAACGGACGCAACCCCGCATCGCGGTAGCTGTCCATCACACGGTCCAGATAGGTAAAGTTGTAACGCTCGTGCTGCACGCCCTCCGCATCGGTATAGGGCTGATAGATGGCCATATCGTCGCAAAACAGGCCGTGGCCGCGGATGTGGCGGAAGTGCGCGGTCTCCTGCGCCATGCGCAGCTGGTCAAGATATTCCTTGTGCAGCGCCAGCCCCATGCGTCCGGTGCCCACGCAGAAGGAAGCGTTATTGGTAAATGACGCCCGGCTGTCCGGGGTGATGTCGATGCGTTTCATGCTTCAGTCCTCCCGCTGTACCTTGGCCCTGTCAAACACGATGAACTGTCCGTCGTCCATCTTCAGGCAATGCGTGTCCACCGGCCAGCCCATGTCCACCGCCGGGGCGGCCAGCAGCGCCTCGTCCGTGAGGCGCGCATAAAAATCATCGATCTTCCGGCGCGGGAACAGACAGGGCTGATGAGAACACAGCACCTGCGTGAACGGCAGCGCCAGCACCCGGCGCATGTTGCGCCGCAGCACCGTCACGCCCGGCGTTTCCGGAAAGAACGCCCATGTGCAGGGGTTCCAGTTATCGCCGCTCAGCAGCAGCCCGCGCTCGGGCACCTCCACCACCAGCGATCCCGGCGTGTGTCCCGGGCAGGGATGCAGGCGCGCGGTCAGCCCGCCCAGATCCAGCTCATCCGTTTCCAGCACAGCCGCCTCCGCCACCGATCTGTCCGCATAATCATCCGGAACGCTCAGCCCCTTTTCCCGCGCCTGACGCGCCACGTTCCTGCGGTGCTCGCGATCCGTGTACAGCGCATAGCAGGGAAGCTCGTCCCTGTGCACCCACACGCGGTCAAACCAGACGGCCCCCGCAGCATGGTCGTGGTGCGCATGGGTGAGCACCACCTGCAGCGGCAGGTCTGTAAGCGTGCGCACAAAAGCGCGCACATCCGTCAGCCCGTAGCCGGTATCCACCAGCAGCGCGCGTCGGCTGCCCACCAGCAGCGTCATGCATACGTCCATGGGATCCTGAATGTGGTACACGCCGGGAAGTACCTGCTGATAGGTGTTCATGTGCGGTTCTCCTTTCCGTCTGAGCACGGCTTCTGACTAAACAGGTTCGACAACAACCTTTCATTTCCTCTTGCCAGAATGCAAATTCGTCTTGTTATCGCTGCACAAGGCATGGTATAATGCATGCAGTGTCAAGGAAAGGAAGCGTTTGTGCATGAACCGCACGAAGGACGTATGCCGCAGCTGGCTGCCATTTTTGCCCTGTGATCCCGCCGGGGACGCGCGCTGCGCAGCAGAGATGGCGCAACAGGAACTGGAGATTGCCCGCGAAGGCGGCATGCCTCTGCCGCAGATCGATCTATGCTCATGTGCCGACATGGGCGAAAGCTTCCGCGTGGAAAAAACCGCAGACGGCTATGCCGTCACCGGCGGCGAGCCGGGGCTGCTCTACGGCGTGTACCGTCTGCTCATGGCGCTGTACGCCGGGGAAAAGGTCTGCTGCTCCAAGCGGGCCTGCACGCCGTTTTACGCGCTGCGCATGCTCAACTGCTGGGACAATGCCGAAGGCACCGTGGAGCGCGGCTACGCCGGAGCTTCGCTGTTTTTTGCAAACGGCCGATTCGATTACGATCCGCGCCGCATGCGCCAGCTGGGCCGCATGCTGGCCTCCGTGGGCGTCAACGTGCTGTGCATCAACAATGTCAACGTGCATGAACCGGCGCATCTGCTGATCGAAGAAGAATGGCTGCCGGAGCTGGCGCAGCTGGCGGATCTCTTCCGCCCCTTCGGCGTGCGGCTGATGCTCTCCATCGACTACGCGCAGCCCATGCGCCATGGCGTGCCCACGGCGGATCCGCTAGACGAACGGGTGCAGCAGTGGTGGCGGCGGCAGGCGGACACGGTGTACCGCTATGTGCCGGATCTGGCGGGCTTTCTGGTGAAGGCGGACAGCGAGCATCGCCCCGGCCCGTTCACCTACGGCCGCGACCACGCGCAGGGAGCGAACATGCTGGCCCGCGCGCTCCAACCCCACGGGGGCTGGCTGGTGTGGCGCTGCTTTGTGTACAACTGTATGCAGGACTGGCGCGATACCTCCACCGATCGCCCCATGGCTGCCTACCAGCACTATGCCGGTCTGGACGGCCAGTTTGATGACAATGTGATCCTGCAGATCAAAAACGGCCCGTATGATTTTCAGGTGCGCGAGCCCGTCTCCCCCCTGCTGTACGCCATGCCCAACACCCATCTGGCCATGGAGGTGCAGCTGGCGCAGGAATACACCGGCCAGCAGATCGACCTGTACGCCATGCCGCCCGTGTGGCAGGAGATCTTCCGCGATCTCAGTCCCAAAACCGTCATGGCGGTGGCGGCGGTCAGCAATCTGGGCAATGACTGGAACTACACCGGCCACCCCTTCGCGGCGGTCAATCTGTTCGGCTACGGCCTGATGGCATGGGAGCCGGACTGCGACCCGGAAGGCGTCATCCGTCTGTGGGCCACGCTCACCTACCGCCTGAGCGAGCCGCAGCGCGATGCTCTGACGGACATCCTGCTGCGCAGCCGCGCCGTGTATGAAAAGTATGCTGCGAACCTAGGGCTGTGCTGGATGGTCACGCCCCATCAGCACTACGGCCCCAACCCCGGCGGCTATGAATACTCGCCGTGGGGCACCTACCACAAGGCCGACCGCAACGCGGTGGGCGTGGACCGCTCCGACCGGGGGACCGGCTATGCGCAGCAGTACCCGGAGCCCTTCCGCAGCCGCTACAACAGCCCGGAGACCTGCCCGGACGAGCTCAAGCTGTTCTTCCACCGCCTGCCCTATGATTATGTGATGAAGGACGGCCGCACGCTGATCCAGCGTCTGTACGACGACCATTTTGAAGGATATGAGCAAACCTTAAAGCTGGCTGAAAAGCTGGCTGCGTTGGATCTGCCCCAGCCCGACCGTGAGCTGGCCGGCCAGCGCATGCAGATGCAGCTGAAGAACGCCCGCGAATGGTGCGACATCACCAATACCTTCTTCCATCGCTTCAGCGGTGTGGACGACGCCCACGGGCGCACCATCTATCCCTAAGGGGGACGATCATGAAGAAAAATATCCTGTGCGCCGCGCTCTGCGCGCTCACGCTGGCGGCGCTGGCCGTCGTCCCGGGCGCGGCAGAGCCATCGGCCGTGCTGCCCTACGGTGCGGTGTGGGCGCTGGCGCTTTGGGCGCTGTGGCGGCTGTACCGCGCGTGGCTCCGGCTGGAACGCCCCCTCGCCCACAAACGGCTGTGGGCGCTCAGCCTGCTGTTTTCCGGCGTGATGACGCTGGGGCAGAGCTTTGCAGCGCTTGGCACGGCAGAGTGGGCAACGGGCAGCCGGGCGGCTGCGCTGCTGTATCTGCTGGGGCGCGTGCCGCTGTATCATGCGGGCATGCGGCTGCTGCTGCAGGCGCTGTGCCGCGAGCGAACCCAGCCCGCCCGGCCTGTGCAGGGCTGGAAGATCGGCGCGGCGCTGCTGCTGTGCTGGCTGCCGTGGTACGTCTGCCTGTTTCCCGGCACGGTGAGCAACGACAGCGTATCGCAGCTGATGAGCATTCTCGGGCTGAAGGCACTGAACAACGCCAACCCCATCTGTCAGACCGGGCTGGTGGCGCTGTTCCGCTGGCTGGGGCTGAGCCTTGCGCACAGTGCGGACTTGGGCGTGGCGCTGTACTGCATGGTGCAGGCGGCGCTGATGGCATGGCTGCTGGGCGCGCTTCTGGCCGAAATGGAACGTTCCCTTGCGCCGCGCTGGCTGATTGGCTGCAGCTTTGCCTTCTACGCCTTCTGCCCCATCTTTCCGGTGTTCGCTTTCTGCATTGGCAAGGATACCAACTTTGCCATGGCGGTGCTCTGGCTGGCGCTGGAAACATGGCGCACCACCCATGGACAGGCCGGGCAGCAGCGCGTAGCCTGTACCTGCCTTGCGGCGGTCGGCTGCGTGCTTTTGCGCAATCCGGGCATCTATCTGGCGGTCCTCACGCTCCTGCTTTCGCTGCTGTGGGCCGCGCGCCGGGGCAGGCTGCACACGGCTCCGCTGTGCGGGCTGCTGAGCGCGGCGGCGGTGTTCGCCGTACTGCATCTGGCGGTGCTGCCCTGCTTCGACATCGCCCCCATGCCGGAAACGGAGGAATACTCCCTGCCGCTGCAGCAGATCGCACGCGTGGCGGCTGGCGATGCGCTCACCCCGGAGCAGCGCGAAGCCGTGAACGGCGTGCTGCCCGTGGACGAGCTCAAGGGGGCGTACAACGGCGAGCTGAGCGACCCCGTGAAGGATCTGTGGCGCGCCGATGCAACGGACGAACAGAAGGCCGCCTTCTGGCGGACGTGGACGCAGGTGCTCCGCAGTCATCCCGCCACCTGCCTGAGCGCCACCTTCCACAACACCTACGGCTACCTGTACCCCGGCTATGTAAGCACCATCAAGCCTACGCTGCTCATTGGCGATCAGGCCACGCGCACGGCCAGCGTGAAGGGGCTGTATGATTATTCCGTGAACCCGCTGAGCGTGCGGCTCAAGGCGTTCACAGAGCGCCTGAACCAGAACGCGCTGTACCGCATCCTGGTGTCGCCCGGCCTGTACGGGTGGATCACCCTGCTGTGCGCCGCATGGCTGATGCGCAGGCGCACCGGGCGCGAGCTGCTCAGCGCCGTGCCCGCGCTGTTTACGCTGGCCGGGTGCATGCTCTCCGCCGTAAACGGCTACTTCCGCTACGCGATGCCGCTGTACCTGAGCGCCCCGCTCCTGCTGTGGCTGGTGGCGCAGACCAAAAGCGAATAAGCCAAAAGCACGAACCGCATTCGAAACGGTTCGTGCTTTTGGCTTATTTTCTTTGAGGCCGCATGCCGGTAAACAGCGCATACAGCCATGGGCACAGCTTGCGCACAACGGCTGCACCGGCAAGGCACAGCGCCGCGCACAGCAGCGGCAGCAGCACGCCCGAAAGCACGAATGCCGCCGTGCCCGTGCCCAGCGCCCTGCGGTACAGCGCCACGGCATAGGGCTCCATCACCAGATGGCAGCAGTACAGATAAAACGATGTGTCCACCCACCATGGCAGGCGGCGCAGCTTGACAAAGCCATCCGCCATCGTCCACAGCAGCAGCGGCGCGGGCAGCCAGAACAAATAGTGCGCCTGATGGCTGGTGGGGCGCAGCAGACAAAGCAGCAGCAACAGTACAACCGCCAGCGGCGCCCTCCACCGGCGCGTCCCATCCGGCATGCGCTCGAACGCCTCCCTGTGCCAGTAGCCCGTGTACGCACCCAGCACATACACCGGGGCCCAGTAGACCATGGTGGAATAGTGGATGTTCGTCTGCGGGATGCACACCGCCGTCAGACAGATCAGCCCGCCCAGCAGCGCCGGCCATTTGCGGCGCACGCACCAGCGGATGACGGGGAACAGCAGGATCAGCCCCAGCAGCGTGCGGATATACCACAGCACCGGCAGCGCCGAATCATAGGTGATGCGCCTAAACACCGTCCACGCGTCCGTGGGCTGCATGAACGTGCCCCAAACCAGATGATCCCGCAGCAGGCCGTGGGCGTAGTACAGCGCGCTCCACAGCAGATAGGGCAGAATGAGCGTGCGCAGCTTGCCCAGCAGCAGTTTGCCGTACCGGCGCTCATCCGCCCGGCGGTAGCACAGATAGGCGGACAGGAAGAAGAAGGTGGAGATCGCCGCATCGGCCAGATAGCGCCAGTACTGGTTCAGCGTCAGCGCCCACTGGGGCAGATCGCGGTCAAAATTACCGGGCAGCGCCGTGTGCAGCGTGATGATCATCAGCGCGCACACAAACTGCAGGCAGCAAAGCTTTCGGGAAATTTGCGCTTTCATGCGTGCTCCTTGGGCAGAAACCCTTCGAAGATGGGGTATGCATAGTCCTTCTGACGGCTTTCGTCCAGCACGGACTGACTGCGCACCGTCCAGCAGGCCAGCTTCGGCCGGAATACGCGCTTCATCAGCCACATGGACAGCGTGTGATCCTCCGGCACGGAATAGGCCACAAAATGGGGCCTGCTCAGCACATGGACCAGCAGTCCTCTCAGGGCGATGTAGGACGGCAGATTGAGCGCGCTCCTGTCCCATCGGCCGCCGCTGGCCAGCTGGCCGCGCACCACATTCGGCGCGTGCCTGCGGAAATAGGCCATCGCGGTCGGGTCAAAGGATTCCACGCAATACGCGCCGCCATAGGTCTGCAATGCTTCCAGCGCCGCTTTAGCCACCTTCGCCGCGCCGCCGTAGTGCTTCACCTCCACGATGATGGGCGCGCGCCCGTCCACCATGGTCAGCACATCGCGAAACAGCGGGATGCGGCTGCCGTCCGGCAGAAGGGGCAGGTCGTCAAGATCCACCTCGCGGATCTTCCTGTCCACGCCGCACACGCGCTTGAGCGTGCCGTCGTGATGCACCACCAGCTGTCCGTCGCGGGTCAACTGCACGTCCAGCTCCATGCCAAAGCCCTGCTCCACGGCGCGCGCAAAAGCGGCCATGCTGTTTTCAGGCACGTTTTTATTGCCGTCGTGCAGCCCGCGGTGGGCATACAGCCAGCCGTCCAGCCGGGCGGTATCCGGCCTTCTGCACGCAGGGGCGATCAGGAACAGATAGATGGCGATCAGTACGATCAGTACAAGCAAGGCCCACATCATCAGTCATCTCCCGCATCAAAGGCTTCCAGCTTGCTGCCCGGCTTGTCGGGGCGGCTGTCGCCGTGGCGGGTGAGACTGATGGTCACAAAGGAAGCGGCCACCATCAGCGCCGCATACGGGAACAGCGTGTGATACCCCACATGCTCCAGCAGCCATCCGCTCAGAATGGGCGTGGCGATCTGCGCCGCCATGGAGAAGGTGTAGTAGTAACCGGTGAACTTGCCCACTTCGCTGGATTTGGAGATCTCCACCACCATGGGATAGGAGTTGACGTTGATCATGCTCCACGCCATGCCCACCAGCGCAAAGATGACATAGGCCAGCGGGTGGAAGGTGGTGAACAGCCCTGCGGCGGCAAAGCTGAGCGCCAGCACGGCCACGCCGCTCTGGATCATGCGCTTGCGCCCGAAGCGCGCGGAGAGCGAGCCCACCGGAATGTAGCTGACCACAGCGCCCACGGTGGCCACCATCAGGCATTGGGAAGCGGCCTTGATATCATAGCCCCACTGCACGCTCATGTATTTGGTGAAGGCGGTGGTCACGGCGTTGTAGCCCATGAACCACAGGCTGACCGAGCACAGGATGAGGATCAGGCTGCGCCGCAGATCAGCAGGCAGCGCCTTGAAGCCCTGCGCACCAGCCTGCGGCTGCTCCTCTTCCTGCACGGGGTTTTCGCGGTCGAGCTGGTCGTTGATGGCGGTCACCTCCGCCGCCAGCTTGTTTTCACGGATGGTGCACAGCAGCACGGCCACGGACACCACCATCAGCCCGGATACCGCCAAGAACAGCGCGGCATAGTCTTCCTTGCCTGCGGCGTCCTTGGTGACCAGCAGGCTCACCATCACCAGCGTAAACACGCCGCCTAGCGCGCCCATCAGGTTGATGATGGCGTTGCCCTTGCTGCGCAGGGGCTTGGGGGTCACGTCCGGCATGAGCGCCACAGCGGGCGAGCGATAGGTGCCCATCGCCACCAGCAGCAGCCCCAGCGCGGTAATGAACAGCGGCAGGCTGTGCAGCCGGTCGGCCATGGGCAGCAGGTTCATCAGCACCACTGCGCAGACGGTGCCGCCTAAGATGAAGGGCATGCGCTTGCCGATGCGGCTGCGGCAGCGGTCCGACAGCTTGCCGAAAAAGGGCAGCAGGAACAGCGCCAGCATGTTGTCCAGCGCCATGATCACACCGGCAATATCGTCCGGCATATCAAAGGTGTTTTTCAGGATCAGCGGCACCACATTGTCATAGGCCTGCCAAAAGGCGCTGATGGACAGGAACGCCAGTCCCACCAGAATGGTGCGTTTTGTGTTCAGCTTCATTAGGAAACCCCTCCGTCAGTACGAATGATCGGCGGAAGCAGCCGCCTCCGCAAAATGAATGATAAACGCTGGCCGCGCAGCTGTCAACGCCCAAAAGAAGGGCGCATCGTTTCCTCCCCGCTTGGCCGCGTGCATCCCCGCAGCATTGGATCCACCAGTTCCTGATAGACCGATCCGCCGCCCAGCACGGTGGCGTAAGTATCCACCCAGCACGGCTGATAGCCGCAGCGGGCCGCCACCATCTGCGATCCCACATTCGTGGTCGAGGCGGAATAAAAGGGCACGATGCCGCGCTCCAGCAGCGCCTTCGTCAGCCCCTGCACCAGACGGGTGCCAAGGCGGGCGTTGCGGTAGGCCTCCTGCACGTCCACGCCCACCTCCCACACCTCCGCCACGGCGGAGGGCGCAGCGCCGGCCACAGCGATGATCTGCTGCCCGTCGCGCGCCACGCAGACTGCACGGGTGTCCGTCGCGCCGGTCTCGTCAAAAGCCAACGCATTTTCAAAGCCTGTCAGCCCCGCCAGCGCAGCAACGCCGCTGTCCCAGAGAAGCTCGCATGGAAAGCCGGTCGGCGGCATGGCTTGCATCGCGGCCTCTGCGGCAGGTACATAATGGAGGGTCTGCCCGTACACCAGCGGCAGCTCAAAGATCTCGTCCCTGCTCTTTCCCTGCAGCAGGCGCTGGATATCGGCGTGCAGCGCCGCCGATGTGCACACCGCGACACAGTTGCGGTAGGCCATGATCTGAATGCGCGGCCGTTTGGCGGCAGGGTCGATGGTATAGACGGTCCCCTTGCCGTTCAGCATTTCCGGCGTGCAGCAGAATTCCTTAGCCAGCAAGGCTTCGATCCGGGTACGGATCCTGTCTTTCACCGTTGCTCACCCCCATAGCTTTC
This sequence comes from uncultured Oscillospiraceae bacterium, assembly GCA_964504385.1. Lineage (GTDB taxonomy): Bacteria > Bacillota > Clostridia > Christensenellales > Aristaeellaceae > Limiplasma. Next base: position 11,316 of record CAZDEF010000042.1, on the reverse strand, counting down.
TTTTTTTGCGTTCTTTGGCCAAAGGGCGGCAGCCGTGCCTCCCTCCTTCTTCCATCAGACGCTTTCATTCAGAACGATGATATCATAAAAGCAGGGAAATGCAAGAAAAATACCGGATCGCAGCGTCCTTGGTTGATTTGTGCCGATGCGGATGCTAAAATAGAAACTGGTTTTTTAGGCTCATCTTTCTGATCTTTTCTTTTAGCAAGGAGGCCCGCCCATGCCCTTCGCTCATCTCCATCTGCACAGCGAATACAGCCTGCTGGACGGTGCGAACCGAATCAAGCCGCTGGTGAAGCGGCTGAAGGAACTGGGGCAGACCCATGCCGCCCTGACCGACCACGGCGTGATGTACGGCGTGATCGATTTTTACAATGCCTGTCAGGAAGCGGGCATCCACCCCGTCATCGGCTGCGAGGTGTACATCTGCCCCGATCGGTTTGAAAAGCACGGCGCGGCGCGCGAATACAGCCATCTGATCCTGCTGTGCGAAAACAACACCGGTTATCAGAACCTCATCAAGCTGGTCAGCGCCGGCTTTACCGAGGGCTTCTATTACCGTCCCCGCATCGATTATGCCCTGCTCCGGGAGCACCATGAGGGGCTGATCTGCCTGTCCGCCTGTCTGAGCGGCGATCTGCCCAAGATGCTGCTGGCCGGGCAGATGGAAGACGCGCGGAAATACGCGCTGGACATGCAGGCACTGTTCGGCAAGGGGCGCTATTTCATCGAGATCATGGATCACGGCCTGCAGGAGGAGCGCATGGTGCTGCCGCGCCTCAAGCAGCTCAGCCGCGATACCGGCATTCCGCTGGTGGCCACCAACGACTGCCACTACCTCTACCGCGAGGACGCGCCCGCGCAGGAGGTGCTCATGTGCATCCAGACGGGCAAGACCCTGCAGGACGAGACCCGCATGCGCATGAACAGCGATCAGCTCTATGTAAAGAGCGAGGCGGAAATGCGCGATCTCTTCCGTGATTGTCCGCAGGCGGTGGACATGGCGCAGGCCATTGCGGAGCGCTGCCATGTGCAGTTTGAATTCGGCAAGCTCCACCTGCCGCATTATCCCGTGGAAACCGGCGAAACAGCGCTGGAAATGCTCACCCGGCTCTGCATGGAAGGCCTGCGCGAAAACTATCCCGGGCAGGCGGACGACGCCGAAAGCGAACCGCGCAAGCGCCTTGCCTACGAGCTGGACATGATCCACCGCATGGGGTATGTGGACTACTTCCTGATCGTGTGGGATTTCATCCACTATGCCAAGCGCAACGGCATCATGGTTGGCCCCGGGCGCGGCAGCGGCGCGGGCAGCATCGTGGCCTACACGCTGCACATCACCCTGCTGAATCCCCTCAAATACAACCTGCTGTTCGAGCGCTTCCTCAACCCCGAGCGAATGTCCATGCCCGATCTGGATATCGACTTCTGCTATGAGCGCCGCCAGGAGGTCATCGACTATGTGGCGCGCAAATACGGGCAGGATCATGTCAGCCAGATCATTACGTTCGGCACCATGAAGGCCAAGGCCGTCATCCGCGATGTGGGGCGCGTGCTGGGCATGAGCTACGCCAGCGTGGATCAGGTGGCCAAGGCCATCCCCTTCTCGATGGACATGACCCTTGAAAAGGCCTACGAGGTCAGCCCGCAGCTGCGCGATCTGGTGCTTGGCGACCCGCAGGTGCAAACGCTCTACGACATGAGCCGCACGCTGGAAGGCATGCCCCGCCACGCCAGCACCCATGCCGCCGGCGTGCTCATCACCGCGCAGCCGGTCACGGAATATGTGCCCCTGCAGCTCAACGACGAAGTGGTGACCACGCAGTACCCCATGGGCACGCTGGAGCGGCTGGGGCTGCTCAAGATGGACTTTCTGGGGCTGCGCACCCTCACCGTTATCCGTGATACGCTGGACATGATGAAGGACATGGGCGTGACGATGAAGGCGGAGGAGATCCCGCTGGACGACCCCGCCGTGTATGAGATGATCTCACTGGGCGATACGGACGGCGTGTTCCAGCTGGAATCCGGCGGCATGCGGCAGTTTTTGCAAAGCATGAAGCCCGAGTGCTTTGAGGATATCATCGCCGCCATTTCGCTCTACCGCCCGGGCCCCATGGATTCCATCCCCCGCTATATCGCGGGCAAGCACGATCCCTCCACCGTGCAGTACCTCACGCCGAAGCTCAAGCCCATCCTGGACGTGACCTACGGCTGCATGGTCTATCAGGAACAGGTGATGCAGATCGTGCGCGATCTGGCGGGCTATTCGCTGGGCCGCAGCGACCTGATGCGCCGCGCCATGGCCAAAAAGAAAAAGGACGTGATGGCGCAGGAGCGCGAGCACTTCATCCACGGAATGACGGATGAAAACGGCAGCATCATCGTGGACGGCTGCGTGCTCCGCGGCATCCCGGAGGACGTGGCCGGACGCATCTACGACGAGATGAGCGCCTTCGCCTCCTATGCCTTCAACAAAAGCCACGCGGCGGCCTACGCCATGGTGGCTGTGCAGACGGGCTGGCTCAAGAAGCGCTACCCCGTGCCCTTCATGGCCGCCCTCATGAACAGCATGCTGGACAACACCCCCAAGATCGCGGGCTACATTCAGTACTGCCGCCAGAACGGCATCCCCATCCTGCCCCCGGATGTGAACAAGAGCGTGTGGCGCTTCAGCGCGGATCGCGATGAAAACGGCACGCTCGGCATCCGTTTCGGGCTGGGCGGGGTGAAGAACGTGGGTCGCGGCGCGGTGCAGCTGATCGAAAAGGAACGCGCAAAGGGTGCGTTCACCAATATTTTTGATTTCACCGAGCGCTGCTGCTGCGAAGCGCTGAACAAGCGCACGGTGGAAAGCCTCATCAAGGCCGGCGCCTTCGACCGCATGGAGCACAACCGCAACCAGCTGCTTCAGGTGTACGAACCCGTGATGGACGATGCGGCCAACAAGCGCCGCAACAATGTGGCCGGACAGCTTTCGCTGTTCGACATGACCTTTGCCCCGGAGCGTGAAACAGTGCACATGTACCGCGTGCCTGATGTGCCGGAGCACAACCTGAAAGCACTGCTGAGCATGGAGCGCGAAATGACCGGCGTATACATCACCGGGCACCCGCTGGATGAGGTGGCCGACCTGCTGCACGCCGGCTTCACCACCGTGAGCGATGTGCAGGACATGGCGGAGAGCGAAAACCACGGGCAGGAATACGACGGCATGCAGGCCAGCATGGCGGGCATCCTGACCCACAGCAAGGGCAAAATCACCAAAAAGGGCGCGATGATGGGCTTCTTCACGCTAGAGGACCTGACCGGTCAGATCGAAGGGCTGGTTTTCCCCAAGGTATACGAGCGCTGCGCAGCCCTGATGAGCGTGGACGCGATGGTCATTGCCGAGGGCAAGCTGTCCTTCCGCGAGGAGGAAGAACCCAAGCTGCTGGTGGACAGCATCCGCCCGCTCACGCCGGAAAGCGCCGGGGTGAAGGTGAAGCCGCCCAAGGAAGCGGCAGCGCAGGCGCAGGAAGCGGCGCAGACGCGCGAAAAAGCCCGTGAGGAGCGCCGCCGCGCCGCCGACGGCCAGCCGCAGAAGACCGACGCACAGCTGGCCAAGGAGGCCGAGCACAAGGTCTACCTGCGCATTCCCAACCGCAAGGCCATGGAGACAGTCAAGGATCTGTGCGGCTGGTATCCCGGCGAGGTGCCGGTGTACGCCAAGCTGGCGGACGAGGGCATCACGCTGCTGCTCAGCCGGGAGTACTGGTGCAGCGGCCAAATGGACGTGCTGGAGGAATTCCGCGCGGAATTCGAATCTCAGAACGTGGTGCTCAAATGAAGGAGGAAAACGCATGAGGATCTATGAAAATGCGGCGGAGCTGATCGGCCATACGCCGCTGCTCAAGGTATCCGGCTTTGCCCGGCAGGAAGGACTGAACGCCACCGTGCTGGCCAAGCTGGAATGCATGAACCCTGCCGGAAGCGCGAAGGATCGCGTGGGGCTGGCCATGATCGTGGACGCGGAAGCGCGAGGCGTGCTCCGGCCCGGCGCGACCATCATCGAGCCCACCAGCGGAAACACCGGCGTGGGGCTGGCCAGCGCCGCTGCTTCGCGCGGCTACCGCGTCATCCTCACCATGCCGGATACCATGAGCGTGGAACGCCGCAAGCTGCTGGCGGCCTATGGCGCGCAGCTGGTGCTCACCGACGGCGCCAAGGGCATGGCCGGCGCCATCGAAAAGGCCAACGAGCTGGCCGCCAGCATTCCCGGCAGCTTTGTCGCCGGTCAGTTTGAAAACCCTGCCAATCCCCGCGCGCACTACGAGACCACCGGCCCGGAGATCTGGAACGACACGGCCGGTCTGGTGGATGTCTTTGTGGCGGGCATCGGCACGGGCGGCACCATCACCGGCGTGGGCCGCTACCTGAAGGAGCAGAATCCGCACATCCGCGTGGTGGGCGTGGAACCGGCGGATTCCCCCGTGCTCTCCGGCGGCAAGGCCGGGCCCCACGGGCTGATGGGGATCGGCGCTGGCTTTGTGCCCAAGGCGCTGGACACCTCCGTCTACGATGAGATCCTCACCGTGACCACGCAGGAGGCCTATGCCGCCGCACGCACGATGGCGCGCTGCGAGGGCGTGCTCACGGGCATCACCTCCGGCGCGGCGCTGCACGCCGCCGCTGTGCTGGCCCGCCGCGCCGAAAACGCAGGCAAGGTGATCGTGGCGCTGCTGCCCGACACCGGCGAGCGCTATCTGTCCACCGCGCTGTTTGACTGAAAGGAGCCATCTGCATGACGACCATCTACTGGGCAGGCGATTCCACCGCCAAGCAAAACACCATCCTCACCTATCCGCAGACCGGCATCGGCCAGATGTTCGACCGCTACATTGACCGCTGGAACGTGCGTGTGGAAAACCACGCCGAAAACGGCCGTTCCACCAAATCCTTCATCGATGAAGGGCGGCTGGCCATGATCTACGACCGCATCACGGCGGGCGATTATCTGTTCATCCAATTCGGCCACAACGATGAAAAGAGCGAGGATCCCGCCCGCTATTCGGCTGCGGACGGCGAATTCTGCGACAATCTTGAGCGCTTTGTGAACAGCGCGCACAACAAAAAAGCAAAGCCCGTCTTCATCACGCCGCTGGCGCGCCGCCTCTTTGCCCAAAAGGATGAGACCTACCGCCACACGGCATGGGCCGAGGCCATGAAGCGCACCGGCGCGCGCCTGAACGTGCCGGTGATCGACCTGACCGCCATGAGCGAACAGCTGATCGCCCAAAGCGACCCGGCCGAGGTGGAATGGCAGTGGTATATGAACCTTCCCGGTGAAAAGACCGACAACACCCATCTGCAGCCGCTGGGCGCGCTGAAGTTTGCCGGGCTGGTGGCCAAGGGCCTGTACGAGCTGGGCGGCGAATATGCGCAGCTGCTGTGCGAAGATTTTGACAAGTGGATGGAGGCGTAAGCAATGAAGTATCTGCCGGATCTGGGCAACGGCCAGTATCAGAACCCGGTGCTCCTGTGCGACTATTCCGACCCGGACGTGATCCGCGTGGGCGACACCTACTACCTGACCGCCTCCAGCTTCAACTATGTGCCCGGTCTGCCCATCCTGACTTCTGCGGACATGGTGAACTGGACGCTGGTCAACTACACCCTGCCCAATATTCCCGAGGAGCGCTACCGCACCCCGCGCCATGCGCAGGGCGTGTGGGCGCCGTCCATCCGCTACAACGACGGCTACTTCTACATCTGCTACGGCATGCCGGATGAGGGTATCTTTATGGTGCGCACGCAGGATCCGCTGGGCGAATGGGAAAAGCCTGTGTGCCTACTGGAGGCCAAGGGTCTCATCGACCCCTGCCCCCTGTGGGATGACGACGGCAGGGCCTATGTCGTGCACGGCTATGCCCGCAGCCGCAGCGGCATCAAGAGCATCCTCGGCATGTTCCCCATGAGCTGGGACGGGCTGCGCGCGACCGGCGAAGACCATTTCATCTACAACGGTCTGGCCACGCAGCCCACCATCGAAGGCCCGAAAATCTACAAGCGCGATGGCTGGTACTACATCTTCGCTCCTGCCGGAGGCGTGGAGGTGGGCTGGCAGACAGTGCTGCGCAGCCGCAGCATTAGCGGCCCCTATGAAGAAAAGATCGTCCTGCGGCAGGAGGATACGGAGATCAACGGCCCCCATCAGGGCGGCTGGGTCACTGCACCGGACGGCAGCGACTGGTTCATGCATTTCCAGAGCCGCGGCCTGTACGGCCGCATCGTTCACCTGCAGCCCATGACATGGGGCGAAGACGGCTGGCCCGTGATGGGCAACAACGGCAAACCCTTCCTTGTGCACGAAAAGCCCAATCAGCTGGTCAGCGTGCCCACGGGCGAGCAGACCAGCGACGACTTTACCGGCCCGCTCGGCTTGCAGTGGCAGTTCATGGGCACATGGCGCAAGGCGTTTTACGATGTGGGCGAAGGCCGGCTGGTGCTGCACGCCTGCAGGGTGCCCGAGCCGGACGGCACGCTGTGGCGCTGCCCGCAGGTCATCAGCCAGAAGGTGGCGGCGCTGGACTTCACCGCGCAGGTCACGCTGGACACGGCAGACCTGCACCCCGGTGACCGCGCCGGGATGGCGCTGGTGGGCGGCCAGTACGGCGGCATCGCCGTGGTGCGTGGCGAGCAGGGCGCAACGCTGTGCAGCATCCTCTCCTGCGGGAATGGCAAGGGCGAGGAATGCGTGGAGATCGCCCCCCTGTCCGGCACGGCGGCTGAGCTGCGCATGGTGCTGACCCGCACGGCCTATGCCGAGGCCGAAGCGCAGTTTGCCTACCGCGACGGCGGCGACTGGGTGCCGGTGGGCAAGCCGTTCGCCCCTGCGCGCCACACATGGGTGGGCGCGCGCGTGGCGCTGTTCAGCGTGCCCGGCGGCGATGCGGACGGCGGCAGCGCAGCCTTCGGCCCGTTCACGGTAGACTGAGTTTTCACTGCAAAAGAAAGGCAGGTGTTCCCCGCCATGCGTCCCACCCCCACCTTCGTCCACGCCGATCAGCTCATCCTCCGGGCTTTGGAGGACGGCGCTTTCACCTCCGCCTGTCTGCTGATAGGCCGGGGCGAAAAGGTGCTGTTCCGCCGCGCCTACGGTCGGCTGGGCATTGAGGACGATGCGCCCGCCACCACTGAGCAGACCCTGTACGACCTTGCCTCCATCACTAAGCCGCTCACCGTGGGCATGATCGCTCTGCGCGCGCTGGAGGAAGGACGCCTGTGCCTGTGGGACAAGCTGGGCTCCTTTCTGGATGCTCCGCGCGACAAATGCGACATTTCCATTGAGCAGCTGCTCACGCACACGGCGGGTTTCCCCACCGGCATCCACCTGTGGGAGCAGGCGCGCACCCCGGAAGATGCGGCAGAGGTCATCCTGCGCACGCCGCTGGTGGCCCCGCCGGGCCTGCGCGAGCTGTACTGCTGCGCGGGATTTATCCTGCTGGGGCAGCTGCTGGAATGCCTGTACGGCGAGCCGCTCGATCAGCTGGCGCGGCGTGAGGTGTTTGCCCCGCTGCGCATGCGGCATACGGCCTTCAACCCCATCGACGGCAACATCGCCTGCACGGAGATGGAGGATGACGGACGCTGTCTGCAGGGCATCGTGCATGACGAAAACGCCCGCTTTCTCGGCGGCGTGAGCGGCAACGCGGGCGTATTCTCCACCATGGATGATCTGGCGCTGTTCCTGCAGATGCTGGCCGCCAAGGGCGAGCTGCCCGACGGCAGCCGCTACCTGTGCCGCGCCACGCTGGACGCAGCCATGGTCAACCGCACGCCCGGCATGGCGCAGGGCCGCGGTTTGGGGTTCTATCTGCCGTGGTACGATGGCGGCTATATCGGCGATCTGTTCCCGAAGGAGACCATCGGCCACACGGGCTTCACCGGCACCAGCATCACGCTGGATCCCACCAGCGGGCTGTATGTGGTGTTCCTCACCAACCGCGTCTGCCCGTCGCGCGAAAGCCTCGGCATTTATCGGATCCGGCGGCTGCTGCACAACGCGGTGTATGCAGCGGTTCAGGGATAAACGCACACCCCTCTCTTTCCCATTCAGGAGAAAGAGAGGGGTGACTTTTTCTGCGGGGACTTACTGTCCCGTAAACGCCCGCGTTCTGGGGTTTTGCGACTGGAACACCTGCTCGGGCGGGCCTTCCTCCACGATCACGCCGTTTTCCATGAACACCACGCGGTCGGCCACCTCGCGGGCAAAGCTCATCTCATGGGTGACGATCACCATGGTCATGCGCTCCTTGGCCAGATCGCGCATGACGGCGAGCACCTCCTGCGTCAGCTCGGGGTCGAGGGCGGAGGTGGGCTCGTCAAAGCAGAGGATCTCGGGATCCATGCACAGGGCGCGGGCGATGGCCACGCGCTGCTGCTGACCGCCGGACAGCTGATACGGGTACTGATCCGCCTTGTCGGACAGGCCCACCTTCGCCAGCAGGGCGCGGGCTTTTTCAATGGCTTGCTCCCGCGGCATGCGGCGCACGCGAATGGGCGCGTCGATCAGGTTCTGCAGCACGCTCATGTGCGGGAACAGATTGAACGACTGAAAGACCATGCCCATGCGCAGGGTGATCTGCCGCAGGGCCTTTTCATCGGAATATACCAGCTGGCCGTTTTCCATGCGGCACACAGGCTGAGCGTCCAGCGTGATCTCGCCCCGGTCGATGGTCTCCAGCTGGTTGAGGCAGCGCAGGAACGTGCTTTTGCCCGATCCGCTGGGGCCGATGATGGCCACTACTTCGCCGGGATGGATGGTGAGCGATATGCCGCGCAGCACGCTCAGCTCGCCAAAGCCTTTATAGATCTCCTTTGCCTGTAGCATCGTTCATCGCTCCTTCCATCAGCGGTAATAGTCCATCTTGCGCTCCGCCAGCTTGCACAGCTGTTCGGCCACGCCGTTGAGGACGAGGTACATGAGGATCGCCACCAGATACGGCTCAATGGAGGAGGAAGAGGCCACCTGCTTTTTGGCAACGGTCATCAGATCCACCACTGCCACGGTGGAAGCCAGCGCCGTATCCTTGATGAGGGTGATCACCTCGTTGCACACAGGCAGCAGCACCCGCTTGACCACCTGCGGCAGAATGATGCGGAAGAACGTCTGCATCTTGGTATAGCCCAGCACCTTGGCCGCCTCGTACTGTCCCTGCGGGACGGCCTGAATGCCGGAGCGGAAGATCTCGGCAAAATAGGCGGCGTAGTTGATGACGAAGGAGAAGATGACCGCCCAGAAGCGGTCCACCCGGAAGGGCAGCACCATGGGCAGCAGGAAGTAGATGAACATGATCTGCAACATGAGCGGGGTGGAGCGCATGATGTAGATGTAAAAACTCACCGGCGCGCGGAGCACACGGCGCTTGCTCATGCGCCCCTGCGCCACCAGCATGCCCAGCGGCACGGACAGCAGCAGCGTAAGGAAGAAGATGCTCAGCGTGGTGCCCACGCCTTCCACCATCAGCCCTACCAGCTTCCACAGCTTCTCCGGATTGTTGAAAAACTTAACGGTCATGTTCAGTCTCCTTCAGCCGGTCGTAACGCGCAAGCGAGCCGGAGATCCTTCCGACCTCCGGCGGTCTTGCTTACATTTTCAGGTCGATCACCTGTGTGTCAGGGCACCACGGTGATGTCTTCGGTGAACCACTTCTGGCAGATTTCCGCCAGCGTGCCGTCCGCCTTGAGCTCCACAAGGATCTCCTGCACCTTGTCGCGCAGGGCGATGTCTTCCTTGCGGAAGCCGATGCCGTAGTTATCGTCCGTCAGTGCAATGGCGGCCACCAGATCCGTCGCGCCCATGCCGGAGATCTTGTATTCGCCCACCACGCGGTCCACCAGCACGGCGTCGCAGCCGCCCTGCTGCAGATCCATCAGCGCGGTCAGGTACTCGTCGTAGCCGATGACTTCCTTCATGGTAGCGGCCAGCTCGGCGTACTCCCCGTTCAGCAGTTCTTCGGCGTAGGAGCCGTTCTGCACGGCCACCACCTTGCCGGCTAGGTCTTCCACCGCGGTAATGCCGCTGTCGGCCTTGGCGTAGAAGATCATCTGGTTGTTCAGGTAGGGGAAACTCATCGCCATGGATTCTTCACGCTCGGGCGTTATGGACATGCCGTTCCAGATGCAGTCGATGTTGCCGGAATTGAGCTCCAGCTCCTTGGCGTCCCATGCAATGGGCTGCGCGACGAACGCCACGCCCAGCTTTTCGGCCACAGCGCTGGCCACGTCAATGTCAAAGCCCACGATGTCGTTGTTTTCATCCCGGAAGCCCATCGGCGGGAAGCTGTCGTCCAGGCCCAGAATAAAGGTGCCCTTGTCAAGGATGGCCTGCACGGAGTTATCTTCAGCGTGAGCGAAACCGCACACAAGCATCATCAGGATCAGGGCGACAGTGAACAGTTTCTTCATCGGTTTTTCCTCCTCAAATTTTTCTTAACGCTTTATCGCGCTAACACGATAGTATAGTAGCACGGTGCAGTTGGATTGTCAACACCCTTTTCAATTTTTCTCGAAAGTTTTTTGCAAAGAGTCAGCCAAACCCTCCGCAGCCCCCAATGCCCTGCTGCATTTCTTGTTTTTTCCATTTCAAATGTGACCGCTCATGTCTTTTCGTTGACAGCGCCCGCAAAAAGGAATATGATAACTTAGGTAAGATATACTGCCATCATTGTGCTTACAGAAAGGGATTGCCAATGAAGCTGATCATTCAGATTCCGTGCTACAACGAGGCCGAGACACTTCAGGTGGCGCTGGACCATTTGCCCAAGAAGATCGACGGCATCGACGTCATCGAGGTACTCATCATCAACGACGGCTCCACCGACGCGACCGTGCAGGTAGCGCGCGAGTGGGGCGTGAACCATATCGTTACCTTTAAGCAGAACAAAGGGCTGGCCCGCGGGTTTATGGCCGGCATCGACGCGTGCCTGCACCTAGGCGCGGACATCATCGTCAACACCGACGCGGACGACCAGTACTGCGGCGCCGATATCGCCAAGCTGGTGCAGCCCATTCTGGAGGGCAAAAGCGATATCGTCATCGGCGAACGGCCCATTGACGAAACGGAGCATTTCAGTAAGAAGAAAAAGCTGTTTCAGCATTTGGGCAGCTGGGTGGTGCGGCAGGCGTCCAACACCCACATTCCCGATGCGCCCAGCGGGTTCCGCGCCTACAGCCGCGAGGCGGCGCTGCGCCTGAACGTCATCAACGAATACACCTACACGCTGGAAACCATCATTCAGGCCGGCTGGAACCGCACCGCCATGACCAGCGTGC
>CAZDEF010000041.1:0-23431 GCA_964504385.1 uncultured Oscillospiraceae bacterium | reverse complement strand
CCAAGAAGAAATATCAGCCCAAGCCTTATGAACAGATGCAGTACCCCGGTCAGCGCCTCCAGATTGATGTGAAGGTGGTACCGCGCCATTGCATTGCAAATCCGGAGCTGAAGCTGTACCAGTACACTGCTATTGACGAATACTCACGATACCCGCATCCTCGGTGCCTACTCTGAGCAAAGCACCTATGCCTTGATCATTTCAAGGAAACGTAATGCTTGTATGAATCGAGATCAATATAGATTCCATCATTCGTCCTTGCTGATTTTACTATCTTCGCCTTATTTTAAAAGTGCTTGATGTGATTATATACTTATACTGTCGTTTTGTCGCAATTACGTACAAAAAGGCTATGCATTTTCACAGATACAAAATGTTTTCTCTCGTTTTATCCTGTTTTGTATCGCATGTACGCCAATTAAAGGCAAAGTGATGCGGTATAACCGCTCACAGCTGGAGCGTTATCTACATGATGGCTGCCCCATTCTGGAAACCGTATGACAAAAACTTTCGATAACCTACGGATTCCACCCTTCATGGTGATAACGACTCTCCATATAACACCCCCTATCAGCATCCGCTTAGCCACTTTTCTTTAATTAATTGATGAAGCGCAAAAAGTTTTAATACACCGTGATTCCTTTATTGTGGAAATGCTCCACCATTTCTTTTGGCAGCTCATCGTCGCAGACAATCGCGTCAACCGCTTCCGTCGGGTAGGTCGTCATCGGAAAAACACGGCCAATTTTAGAAGAGTCCATCAGCACAACCACTTTCTGCGACCGTTCAAAAACAATATTCCGTGATTCATCAATAACACCAAGCGGACCTGTAAAGCCGCATTCTGCGCTATAAGCGGAGGCAGCGATAAAAGCAATATCAAAGTTATACTGTTTTAACACAGCGTTGTTGTGGCTGCTGGCAGCACTCAAATTCAGCCGGTTCAGTTTTCCTCCCAGCATATGAATATCCGGTTGAGTCAAGCGGGCCAAGTCATACATTGAACTGATGTTATTCGTAACAATAAAATAGACGTCATCCGGAATGGATTTTGCAAAGTACATCAGCGTGGATCCACAGTCAATAAATATGGATGCTCCCGGCCACAGGAGACGACATGCCTTCTGCGCAATCTGCTGCTTTTTCTCCACATTGCGTCCCACTTTTTTGTTGTACACATCATCTAGGCGAATGAGCGTCTCAATAGACTTTGCGCCGCCATGAATACGAACAACCCGCCCTTCGCGATCCAAACACTTCAGGTCTGTACGAAGCGTCATTTCCGACACATCCACAAAGGCGGTTTTAAGCGTAGAAAACGAAACATATCCTTCACGATTGATATAGTCTACAATCTGCGAACGGCGCGGCTCGTGCATATGGGATCCTCCTGCTTGCCTTCAGCTAATCTCTTGTCCAGTATAATGCTTTTTCTCTTATTTGTCCATATTTAACCAGCTATATTTTTCATTTCAACAATTATTTTATCGATATATTAAATAAAACATTTGTTTCAACTACTTTTTTCCTTGAATCAATAAAAACTATTGACATTCCCCAAATAGATATGGTACAAGTAATATAACCAATACGGATGGTACTATACACTTAGGACAAAAATGCAAAACGATGGGAGGCATTTAGGTGGGTGAAATTCGCTTTGAAAATGTATGCAAATCTTTTGGTGCTACCAAAGTTATTGAAAACCTAAATTTGACGATCAAAGATGGTTCTTTCACCGTACTCGTTGGTGCCTCTGGCTGCGGCAAAACTACCCTCCTGCGCATGATCGCAGGCATCGGTCCTGCCAGCAGTGGACATATTTATATGGACGGCAACGAAATCACGGACACACCGCCAGCCAAACGCGATATTGCCATGGTATTTCAGAACTATGCCATCTATCCTACCATGACCGTTCGTGAAAATATCGAATTTGGCTTAAAAAACAAGCGTGTACCCAAAGTCGAACGAGATCGTTTGATCGCTGAATACAGTGCAGTAGTAGGTCTGACAGATTATCTGGACCGCAAGCCGGGTACTCTATCCGGTGGTCAGCGTCAGCGCATCGCGTTGGCGCGTGCAATGGTGAAAAAGCCGGCTGTCTTTCTGATGGACGAACCGCTTTCCAATCTGGACGCTAAGCTGCGCGTGGCGATGCGTTCGGAACTGATCGAGCTCCACAATCGGCTTAAGACCACCTTTGTCTATGTTACTCATGACCAGACGGAAGCAATGTCTATGGCAGACCAGATCGTGCTGATGGATCACGGCGTTATTCAGCAGGAAGCCGCTCCAGCGGAGATCTACAACAATCCCAGCAATGTTTTTACTTCTCAGTTCATCGGTACGCCGCCAATGAATGTTCTGTCCATGCCGGATGGCAACTATCTTGGTTTCCGTCCTGAAAAGGTACATATGGGTGCTGAAAGCTCCGATAGTGTTTTCAAACGAAAGGCAACGATTCTGACCCGTGAAATGCTCGGAAGCGAAACACTATACAAGATCCATTTTGAAGGCGAAGAACCCATTATGGTCAAGAGTGCCGTTCCCGACTTCAATATGGGTGAACAGATCATTGTGGGTGTAGAAGCCAAAAACCTGTATTTTTTTGATGCAAACGGTACCCGAATTCGAACCAACACAGATCAACTGATCATGACTGCTGGAGGGATGAGCCATGTATAAGCGCAAGGCAGTCGATTTTTCTGTAGCCGCCTGCGGTTTCATAGGGTTAATGCTGGTACTGATCGGTTTTCTGGGCTTCGAAATCGTCAGCGGCGGCGCCAAACTACCTGAGAACGCATTGGTTGCTCTGATGACCGCTTCACCTATTCTCATGCTGATTGTGGGCATCTTTCTTTCACTCTTGTCGATTCTGATTGGCAATATTCGACTCCACGGCGGTTTCTCGCTGCGTTCCTTTCTCCCTTATCTGGTTATTATTCCCGCCTTTGTTTTCATCGTACTTTTCGTCATCTACCCGATGATCGAAATCGTGTATTTGAGCCTTTTTAAAGGTAACCTCATGAAACCTACTAAAGCTTTTGTAGGCCTGAAAAACTACTATGACATCTTCTTTGTCAAGAACGATTTTAAGGCCTCTTTGAGCAACACAGCCGTGTATTCCGTTGCAGTCGTCGTATTCTTGATTTTTTTTGCAGTGTTCTTTGCCCTCTGGTTCTTCCAAGAGCGCAAGATCAATAGCATCGCACAAACCTTCATTTTTACACCGCATCTGATTGCTTCTGTCTGTGCCGGCTTCATCTGGGCTTGGATCATGAGCAAGCAGGAGTACGGTCTGTTCAACACCGTCTTTGCCGCTTTTGGCCTTGGACCATTCAAGTGGCTTGAGTCCTCCGCGTCGGCTATGGCCTGCATTGTTTTCGTTGTTATCTGGAAAAACGTAGGCTATTATACGCTTATCGTATTGGCAGCGTTGAAATCGATCCCGCGCGAGATCTATGAAGCAGCCGAACTGGACGCCACGCCCAAGCTGCGTCAGTTCTTCAAGATCACGTTGCCACTTCTGTCTCCGCAGCTGTTCTTCTTGCTCATTACGATCACAATCAGCTCTTTCAAGGTGTTTGATACCATTCGTGTTATGACAGACGGCGGCCCCGGCAATTCCACCAACGTGATCGCCATGTATATATACGACTATTCGGTTATCCGAATGAATTCGTTGGGCATTGGCACAGCAGCCGCAGCTGTCCTGATGTTGATTCTCATCGTGATGACCTTTGTGTACTTCCGCATGGTGGAACGCAAGGTCCACTACCAGTAAACAGGAAGGAGCACAGCAATGAAAGATTATCAGATCAAGCGTAAGTTGCGCAACTACCTGCCCCATCTTCCCAGCGATTTGCTTAAGATTTTCGTGATTCTTTGCTTTGTTTTCCCCTTTTACTGGATGCTGATGACTTCCTTCAAAACCTATAACGAATCCATCCTCACCCCGCCCACATTCTGGCCGAAGTTGTTCACAACTGAAGCTTACAAAGATATCTTCTTCAATTACAATATCAATATGTGGGTCTACATTCGCAACTCCGTTGTGGTCACGCTCAGTGTGATTGCGCTGCAGTTGGTTATCATGGTTCCAACTGCCTACGCTTTTGCCAAAACCAAATTCTATGGACAGGGTTTTCTTTTTGGCGTTATTCTGGTGGCTTTCATGATGCCGGTGCAGGTCACTTTCATTCCCATTTACTTGATGATGTCGAAGTGGGGACTGATCAATTCCCTTTGGCCGCAGATTCTCCCGCTCGGCGCCAATGCATTCGGTATCTTTATGCTGCGGCAGAATTTCAAGCAGATTCCGGATGAAATCATTGAAAGCGCTCGTTTGGACTCCGCAGGTGACTGGAAGATCATGTGGCGCATTATGGTACCTATGGCCAAGTCCAGCATGATCACCATCGCGCTCTTCTCTTTCATCGCCACTTGGAACTCCTACTTTTGGCCATTGGTCATTACTACCAACGACGCCTATCGCCCTCTCACGATCGCCATCGAACGAATCCAAAGCAATGAGCAGGGCGTGCGTTGGAACAGTATCATGGCCAGCAATGTGCTTCTGGTTATTCCGGTCATTGCCGTATACTTGTTTGCCAGTAAAAAAATCATCAAAGCATTCACTTACAACGGCATGAAGTAAGTGCCACTTCTTTCAGGCTTCTGCGGGCGTGAGTTCCGCAAAGATAAAAAACAGGAGGTATCCCTTATGAAGAAACTGGTTGGTGCTCTTCTCATTCTAGTCCTTCTCGTGGCGATGGTTCCCGCTTCCCTTGCTCAGGAGAAACTGACCATCGAATTCTGGCATGCCGGCTCTGGCGTTGTCGGAACGACGATCGACGCAGCCATTGCTGCTTTTAATGCTACCGTAGGCGTTGAACAAGGCATCGAAGTCGTGGGTAGCTATCAGGGCAGCTACGATGAAACACTGGCAAAGACCATGAATGCCATTGCCGCAGGCAATCAGCCGGCGCTGGTTCAGCTTGAATGCGCTACCGGCGTTTCTTCTCTGTATGACAACGGCGCTTTGGTTGTGCTTGATGACTTCCTTGCTGCCTCTGACAGTGTGAAAGCAGAGGATTTCGTTGACATCCTGATGTATCATTCCAAACGCGACGATCAGGTTGTAGCCATCCCCTACATGCGTTCCTGCGCTGTATACTACTACAACAAGACGATGTTTGATGAGCTGGGGCTGCAGGTTCCCTCCACCATCAGTGAACTGGAAGAAGTAGGCCGGGCGATCACTGCCGCCAAACCCGGTGTGGCCGGTTTTGAAATGTATTGCATGAGCGGCGGTCAGTGGGTATTCAACAACATGCTGACTCAGTTGGGTTCCAACCTCTTCACGGAAGATGGACAGGCCATGCCTTGCTTGGAAGACGGCTCCATGCTAAAAGTTTTCCAGGACTGGAAGCGCTGGGTGGACGAAGGCTGGTGCTCTGTTCCCGCCATCACGAACACTGGCTCGGTTCTGCGTGAAAACTTCACGATGGGTCGCGTAGCTTCCTTCGTTTATTCCTGCGGTTCCATGAGCGGTATTCTGTCCGCTGTTGAAAGCTGCGATGCACCCTTCGAAGTGGGTGTTGCCTATGTTCCTACTTACGGCATCAGCTGCTGCCCCATCGGCGGCAATGAGCTGGGCATTCTGAGCGCCAATTCTGAGGAAGTTCAGAAGGCCGCTTGGACTTTCATCGAGTTCCTCTGCACCCCCGATCAGGCTGCTACCACCTCCAAGAACACTGGCTATGTACCCGCGCTGAAGACGGTGGTCGATTCCGATATCATCAAGGAACTGTGGGCTCAGTATCCCCAGTACGAAGTGGCTTTCAATCAATTGATGGATTGCGAAGCTGTTTCCCACAATTCTGAATACACCACGGATATGATGGAGCCGCTGAACGAGGCTTGTTCGCTGCTCATTCAGGACCAGAGCATCACGCCCGAAGAAGCGATGCAGCTCATGCTGGACGAAGCTTCCATCATTCTGCCGTAATGCAGTAATGTAGTTTCAGTCTTGTTTACTCAGTTCATCCTTCCCATTCGGGAAGGATGAACTTTTCAGAAAGGAAACCTTGGAATGAAAACAATCCTTTGCTACGGTGATTCTAATGTCTGGGGCAGTGTTCCCCATCACTGTCCAACAACCGATCCTTCCCTGCGCTATCCGGAGCATGTGCGCTGGACCAGCGTGCTGCGGGATGATTTGAGCAGCGACTATCGCGTTATTGAAGAAGGTCTCAGTGGACGTACTACAATCTATAGCATTCCCGACCAATGGTATAAATGCGGTGAAACCTACCTGTTGCCCTGTTTGCTCAGCCATCGTCCAATCGACCTAGTTGTCATGATGCTTGGCACGAATGACCTGCGCCTGTGTTATCACGCAGATATCGATCATCCTGACAAGGGGATCCGCCGGTTGATTGATATAATTCAGAAATGTCCTGAATGCGGCGTTGGTACCAAAGTGCCCGAGATCCTCATTGTTGCCCCCATCGATATCTGCAAACCCACTGGCAGAGCTGATTATTTCAATGACCGTGGGGGAGAAATCTGCATCGAACAGGCTCGCCGGTTTGCCCCAGCTTATCAGCAGGCAGCCAACGAACTGGGCTGCCACTTTCTGAATGCCGCGCTTTACGGAAAGCCTTCTGAAAAAGACGGTTTGCATCTAACCCATGAATCACATATCGCGCTGGGCCATGCCGTGGCCCACAAGGTAACCGAAATCCTTGAACACTCATAAAGCAAAGGACGGATAAATATGGGCATCTTTCGAGGAAGTATTCGATCCAAGAGTCTCATGATGGACACAACAGTGAACATCGTCATTCCTTACGAGGACTTTTACATGCCCCCAAAGGCTCCTCATAACAAAACGGTGATCCTGTTGCACGGCATGAAGCAGAATGCCGACACTTGGTGCCGTATGAGCCGTATTGAGCAGTTTGCGCACATGACCGGCTTCAACGTAGTTATGCCCGAAGCGCAACGCAGTTTTTATACCGACATGCCCTATGGTCTGGATTATTTCACCTATGTGGCTGACGAATTGCCGTGGATGTTGGAAAAGGTTTTTAACATCCCCACTGACCCAGATCATTTCTATGTAGCCGGTCTTTCCATGGGAGGCTTTGGCGCTATGAAATGCGCCCTGACCTATCCGGAAAAATTTGCCGGTGCTCTCAGCTACTCTGGTGCTTTGCGATGCATGGAGCATATTCAGCAGTGGCCTGATGTCTTCCCCGCAGATGAATACCGCGCCGTGCTTGGCATGGATCTGCGGTGTGAGCCCGAAAACAATTTAATGCTTTTAGCAGAAAATGCGGCGCAGGCTGCTCATAAACCAAAGCTGTATATTGCCTGCGGAACAGAGGATTTTCTCATTACAGAAAACCACGAATTCTGCCAGCATGTGCAGCAGCTCGGGTTTGATTCCATCTATGAAGAATGGCCCGGTGTACACGATTGGGTTTTCTGGGATCGCGCATGCGGCCGCAGTCTTGCACTGATGGCTGGTCTAAAGCCGGAGGATGTTGGCTGCTAAAACAAATAGAAACAAGCCTAAGGGACGGTCGCATCATGCGTACCGTCCCTTTCCCTTTGATTTGTTATTTTCGGTAGATATTCAGGATCGGAATCAGCAGGAAGATCATCCAGCCGGGATGCCACAGGTTCCAGAAGCAGCCAAGCACCAGATAGATGAGCGTGATGGTCACAGGATGGGTCCAGCGGTCCCACTCGCTTTTGAAATGAATATAGCGCAGCGGAATGGTCAAAAAGATCAGCCAGCCCGGATGCCACAGGTCAAACACAAAACCGAGCACCAGATACAGGATCGTGATCGTCATGGGATAGGCCGCATCGGCCTTGCGCTTGCGGCGTTCTGCTTCCTCGCGCGCTTTGTTTTCATAGTAACTGCCCTCCGGGCCCAAACCATTGTTCATGCCGTTTCCTCCTTCGGTTCCTCGTACGCTGTCCATTGTATCAGAACGATGGAACGCTGAAAAGCGCTTTGCGCTCAAAAACGCATAAAAACCGCCTGAAAGCATTCTGAGAATCCGCTTAGAAACGGGACGGATGTAAAAGAGCGGGCAATGCTTGTGCATTGCCCTTCTTTAGTGTTATAATATAGTGCTATGGTGTGCCTTTATCCCTTTGGGCCATCAGGCTGAATGCTATGAAACGGGAGGAAATGCCATGACTGCAAGCCGCACTTGGATCAAGCGCTGCCTGTGCTTTGCGCTGGCCATGCTGTTTGCATGCTCGCTCCCGGTATCCATAAGCGCCGTGGCCGAGGAGGTACGCTATATCGCGCCCACTCTGCCCAGCGACGCCGAGCCATATGATCCTGAGCATCCCGAAAACCTGAGCGAGGATCAGCTTTACGCCAAGTCCGCCATTCTGATCGAAGCCTCCAGCGGCAATGTCATTTTTGAAAAGGATGCCGATGAAGTGATGTACCCGGCTTCCACGACCAAGATCATGACCGTGCTGCTGGGCATCATGATGGGCGATATGAGCCAGACCGTTTTCTTGAGCGAGTCGGCCATGCAGGGCATTCAGGACGGCGATGCGACCATGGATCTGGATATCGGGGAAAGCATCAACTTCAAGGATCTGCTCTACGGCACATTCGTGCGCTCCGCCAACGAAGGCGCAAATCTGATTGCCGAAAGCGTCAGCGGTTCCGTGGACGCTTTTGTGCAGGTAATGAACGAGGCTGCCGCCATGTACGGCTGTACCTCTACCCATTTTGTCAACCCGAATGGTCTGCACGACGACTATCATGTGTCCACCGTGCGCGATATGGCCAAAATCGCACAGGCCGCTATGCAGAACGAAACCTTTCGCGATATCGCCAAAACCTACACTTACCCCTTGCCGGAAAGCAACCTGCACCGTGCCCGCGTGCTCACCCACTCCTCCCGCCGTTTTTTCAACCCCAGTCTGGAGGATAACGAGTACTACTACCCATATGCCACCGGTATCAAAACCGGCTATCATTCCCGCGCAGGCTACTGCTTTGTGGGTTCGGCGGAAAAGGACGGCATCGAACTGATCTCAGTGGTATTCTATACCTCTGAAAACGGACGCTGGACGGACACCAAAAAGCTGATGGAGTACGGTTTTTCCCAGTTCGTAAGCATGACGCCGCAGGAGCTGTATCTGGAAAACCCCATCACGGTGGAGACCTCCGGCTTCTCGCTGGACGACCCCGGATACGGGCGGCTGGAACTGGGGATCCAAGCCCGCAGCGGGACCAAGTCCACCTTCATTGTTGCCACCAAGGATGAGATGGAATCCATGGCGCGCAATCTGCGCCAGACAGTGCTCATCGAATACACGCGCGATTTCGTCACGCCCATTACGCAGGGCGAAATCATGGGCGCCATGACCTATTACCCCACCGATGGCGGCGACCCCGTCACCTATGATCTGATCGCCAGCCGCTCCATTGAGCGCCGTGAAAACGCACCGCTGAGTCTGGAGGAGATTGAAGCGCAGGTGTACGCGGATCCCAACCCCTTCCCGCCGCTTTCTGTGGAAATGGTGATGTTGGTGCTGCTGCCCGTGGGCGGCGTGTTCCTTGCGCTCCGGCTGCTCTCCCGTGCGCTGCGCCGCACAGGCCGCCATAAAAAGAGCCGCGTGCCGAAGCCGCGCAACCGTTTTTATCGCTGATCGTCGTTGTTGGAAAGGAGTCGGGGCATGATCGCACAGGTCATTGTGGACGTGGTGCACACCAATGTGGCCAAGCCCTTCTCCTACCTCATTCCCGATGGGCTGAGCGTGTGCGTTGGGCTGCGCGTGCTGGTACCGCTGGGGCGGCGGCAGGTGGACGGCTTTATCGTCGCACTCGTAGCGGAAGACCAGTCCGATGTCCCCAGCGAAAAGCTGCGGCCCATTGTGCGGGCGCTGGATGACTATCCCGCGCTGCTGTCTCCGCTGCTGGAACTGGCGGAGGAGCTGTCGCTGGAATGCCATTGTCCCTTATCTGAGACCCTGCGCTTGATGCTGCCTGCCGCCATGCGCACCGGGCGCATCCAGCTGAAGCAGGAGGCCTTCGCTCGGCTGTCTCCGGACGTAAACGCGCTGGAGGCGGCTGACGGCCAGCGCCGGGCGCCCAAACGCGCCACTCTGTTGCGGCTATTGTCTGAAGGCTCAGAGAAAAGCATTGCTGAGCTGGGGCAGTTGGTCAACGATCCGCGTGATGCGCTCAAAGCGCTGGAAAAAGCCGGACTGATCGAGCTGTTCAAGCGTGAAGTTTTTCGCGCGCCGGATGGTGTGGACGGCATTGCGCGCACCGTAGCACCGCCGCTCACAGGCGATCAGCAGGATGCGCTGGACACCATGCTGCCGGCGCTCAAAGCGGGCAAAGGCGCGTTTCTGCTGCACGGCGTAACCGGCAGCGGCAAGACAGAGGTGTATCTGGCCATGGTAGAGCAGACTCTCGCCATGGGCAAGGGAGCCATCATCCTTGTGCCGGAGATTGCCCTTACGCCGCAGATGGTGCGCTGGTTCTGTTCCCGCTTCGGCCCCGAAACCGCCGTGCTGCACAGCCGCCTGACAGATGGGCAGCGCTACGATGAGTGGCGGCGTATCCGTCTGGGACAGGCGCGCGTGGTGGTAGGCGCGCGCAGCGCTATCTTCGCGCCGGTGGAAGATCTCGGGCTCATCGTCATTGACGAAGAACACGAGCAGACTTATTTGAGCGACAAGCATCCCCGCTACGATGCGCGCCGTGTAGCCGTGAGCCGCGCTAGGCGCGAGGGCGCAGCCGTGGTGCTTTCCTCCGCCACACCCAGCATTCTTTCCTTCGCCATGGCCCGCAGAGGCGACTACACGCTGGTGGAAATGCCGCGCCGTGTCAACGACCGGCCCTTGCCCGCCGTTACCGTCGTGGATATGCGGCGCGAACTGGAATGCGGCAATCGTTCCATTTTCAGCCGCGTGCTGATCGAAAAGCTGAAGGAATGTGTGGATAGCGGACAGCAGGCCATGCTGTTCCTGAATCGCCGCGGCTACAACACCTTTGTATCCTGCCGGCAGTGCGGTTATGTGGTGAAGTGCGAACAGTGTGACCTGAGCATGACCCTGCACCGTGAGCATGGCGAAGACGGCCCGCAGGAGCTGCGCTGCCACATGTGCGGCAATGTGAAGCCGCCTCCCGCCGTCTGCCCAGAATGCGGCAGCAAGTACATCCGCTATTTCGGCAGCGGCACCCAGCGCGTGGAGGAGGAGATGCACAAGCTCTTTCCCGGCGTGCCGACCGTGCGCATGGATATCGACACCACACGGGAACGCGATGCGCACGCCAAGCTGCTGGCGCGGTTTGGCAGCGGTGAAGCCAAGGTGCTCATTGGCACGCAGATGATCGCCAAGGGGCTGGATTTTCCCAAGGTAACGCTGGTGGGCGTGGTCGCGGCGGATATGACGCTGAACCTGCCGGACTACCGCGCGCAGGAGCGCACCTTTCAGCTGATCACGCAGGTAGCCGGCCGCGCGGGCCGTGCGGAAAAGCCGGGCGAGGTCATCGTGCAGACCTACAAGCCGGATCATCCTTGCATTACGGCCGCCGCTGCGCAAGATTACCGCGCGTTCTTCGAAATGGAATTCAGCCGTCGGCGGGCTGGACTCTATCCCCCTTTCACCCTGCTGGCAAGGCTGCTGGTGGAAAGCGAGCGCGAGCCCGATGCGAAGGCCATGTGCGAGCAGCTCTACACCACCGTGCAGACCTACCTGCTCTCCCATGCTGCGCAGAAGAAGCGCACGCTCCTGCTGCGCGCAGATGAAGCGCCTGTGAAGCGCATTCGCGGTCAATACCGCTACCATGTGCTGCTCAAGGTATTCGACCATCCGGACATTGCGCCTCTGCTGGCGCTCCTGTCTGAGCTGAGCGCAGTAGGCGGAGACAGCTGCCACGTCTATTGTGAAGTGAACCCCGCTACTATGATGTAACGTTTTGATACGCGAAGGAGTTAGGAAAGATTTATGGCAATCCGCAAGATCGTAGAAATTGGCGATGATAAACTGCGCAAGCACTGCAAGCCCGTGGAAAAGTTTGATCTGCGGCTGCGCATCCTCCTCAAGGATATGGCGGACACCATGTACAAGGCCAACGGCGTGGGACTGGCCGCGCCGCAGGTGGGCATTCTGCGCCGCGTGGTGGTGGTGGACGTAGGCGACGGGCTGATCGAAATGGTCAATCCGGAGATCATCCACACCGAGGGGGAACAGACCGGTGCGGAGGGCTGTCTGTCCGTGCCGGGGCGCAGCGGCGTCGTCACCCGTCCCAATGTTGTGACCGTGCGCTATCAGGATCGCAACGGCGATGAATACGAGGCGACCGCAGAAGAATTCCTGGCGCGCGCCTTCTGCCACGAGCTGGATCATCTGGACGGCATTCTGTATGTGGATAAGATGGATCGGGAGATCTTCCCCGGCGATGAAGAATATGAGACGGGCGAGGAGGAAGAAGAATGAGAGTTGTCTTTATGGGGACCCCGGATTTTTCCGTACCTACTCTGCAGGCGCTGATCGACAGTTCCTATGAGGTAGTGGGCGTATTCACCCAGCCCGACCGTCCCAAGGGACGCGGGGGCAAGGTGCAGATGAGCCCGGTGAAGGAGCTGGCGCTTAAGCACGGCATTCCCGTCATTCAGCCCACCAAGATGAAGCTGGACGGTCTTGAGCCGCTGCGCGAGCTGCAGCCGGATGTGTGCGTGACCGCCGCTTTCGGGCAGATCCTTCCCCAATCTGTGCTGGATGTGCCGCCCATGGGCGTGGTGAATGTGCATGCTTCCCTGCTGCCCCGTCACCGCGGCGCGGCCCCCATTCAATGGGCGCTGCTGTGCGGCGATGAAACGGCGGGCGTAACCACCATGTTTTCCGACAAAGGCGTGGATACCGGCGATATGCTGCTGAAGGCGAAGATCCCCATTTTGCCGGATGATACCGCCGGTACGCTGACAGATAAGCTGTCCCGGCTGGGCGCTGACCTGCTGATGGAGACCCTCCGCCGTTTGGAAGACGGAACCTGCCCGCGCATCCGGCAGGACGAAACGCAGGCTACCTACGACCCCAAGATTGAAAAAGAAATGGGACTGCTCCATTTCGACGAAAAAACGGATGAATGTCTGCGCCGTGTGCGCGCCATGTCGCCGTGGCCCTGCGCCTACGCTGCATTGGCTGAGGGCGTGCTGAAAGTGTGGCGCGCCCAGAAGGCAGACGAGCAGACGACTGCCGCGCCCGGAACGGTGATCCGGGCCGACCGCAAGGCTGGGCTGATCGTGGCCACATCCGACGGTGCAATGGAACTATGTGAGATCCAGGCCCCCAATGCCAAGCACATGGATGCACGCGCCTTCCTGCTGGGTCACGCGATCGAAGAAGGCAAGCTGTTGAGTGAGGTACGCATATGACGACAAAACGCACGGAGCCCCGAAAAAACTTCCAGCGTGGAGACCACAAACCCGGTCAGGCGCGCACTTTCGGCGACAAAAAGTCCTTCCCTGCCAAGAAGCGCTTTGAAGGCACGCAAAATGCCGCAGGCAAAAAGCCTTATGGCAGGCCCGCCGCAAAAAAGCCTGCGGAAGGTGAGCGCATGTTCGGCCGCAGCGTCAAGGATGGGCCGCAGGAATCCACCGGTCTAAGCATGAACGCGCGCCGCGTGGCGCTGGACGTACTGTGCGACGTGCACCAGAACGGCGCGTTCGCCCAGCTGAGTCTGGATGAGCATCTGCGCAGTGCAAAACTGCGTCCGGAAGACCGGCGGCTGGTCACCAGCATCGTCTACGGCACGCTGGAAAACGAACTGCGCATCGACTATGCGCTGGACAAGCTGATGGATCATCCCACCCATCAGCCTTTGCAGCGCGATATCCTGCGCATGAGCGCCTATCAGATCCTGTTTTTGGAGCGTGTGCCGGACAGCGCCGCTGTCAACGAGGCCGTAAAACTGGTCAAGGCGCTGAACATGGAGGCTGCGTCCGGCTTTATCAACGCCGTGCTGCGCAACCTGAGCCGCGGCAAGGAGACCATCGAATGGCCCCAAAAAGAAGACGATCTGCGCACATACCTGAGCGTGATGGGCAGCATGCCCATGTGGCTGGTGGATCGTCTCATCGCCGACTATGGCGAGGACGAAGCTGAGCGCGTTATTCTCTACCGTGAAACGGAACATCCCATCGTCATCCGCCCCAATTTCGTCAGGACGGACGAAGCGGCTTTTGAAAAGCTGCTGGCCAAGAAGGCGTGGCGCGTGGAAAAGGGATCGGCTCCGTACAGCTATCTGGTCTACGGTGCGCAGGAGATCGTGTTTGACAACGACTATCAGGCCGGTCTGTTCTCCATTCAGGGACAGTCCAGCATGCTGGCTGCGGAAGCTGTGCAGGCCAAGGCCGGCATGAAGATCCTGGACGCCTGCGCCGCGCCCGGCGGCAAAAGCGCCTATCTGTGCGAGCAGATGCAGCTGACCGGCCGCGTGTTCAGCTGGGAACTGCACGAAAAGCGCGCGCTGCTGCTGGAGGGCGTGAAGCGCCGTCTGGGGCTGGACAATATGCGCATCACCGTGCGCGATGCCAGCATCCTGCGCGAGGACTTCGAAGACACGCTGGACGCCGTGCTGCTGGACGCGCCCTGCAGCGGTCTGGGCGTGCTTGCGCAGAAGCCGGATGTAAAGCTGCGTCTCAAGCCCGAGGATATTCCCGCGATCACCGAAACGCAGAAAAAACTGTTGAACACCGTATGCCGCTATGTGAAGAAAGGCGGCACGCTAGTGTACTCCACCTGCTCCATCCTTCCGGAAGAAAACGCGCTGCAGATCCAAACCTTCCTTGCGGAGCACCCCGAGTATGAGCTGACCGAGCTGCCCGCGTCCTTCCCTGAAGCGCTGCGCAAGCAGCAGACGGAAAACGGCCTACAGCTGCTGGGCTGCCGCGACGGGGTGGAAGGATTCTTCATCGCCCGCATGCGGAGGGTTCGCTGATGGAGGCAAAGCGCATTCTGCTGGACATGACGCTGGATGAACTGAAAGCCTATCTGCTGAGCATGGGGCAGCCAGCCTTCCGCGCCAAGCAAGTATTCACATGGCTGCACAAAGGGGCCGGTTTTGCCGATATGCGCAATCTGCCCGCCGCCCTGCGCGATCAGCTGTCGGCAGAGTGCCTGGATATCCCCATGGCGCTGCACGCCTCTTTCCCTTCTCAGAAGGATGACACCGTCAAGTTCCTGTTCGCCTGTCATGATGGCAACATCATCGAAGGCGTGCTGATGCACTATCATTATGGCTATTCGCTGTGCATCTCCACACAGGTGGGCTGCAAGATGGGCTGCGCCTTCTGCGCCAGCACGCTGAACGGCTGCGTGCGCAGCCTGACCGCCGGTGAAATGCTGGCCGAGGTCCTGCTGGCCAACCGCTTTCTGGGGGAAAGGGGCAAGGTGGGCCATATTGTGCTGATGGGCAGCGGCGAGCCGTTGGACAACTACGAAAACGTGGTGCGCTTTCTGCGGCTGATCAACGACCCGAACGGCCTCAACATCAGTCTTCGCAACATCTCCTTGTCCACCTGCGGCCTTGTGCCGCAGATCGAGCGGCTCAAGGGCGAGCGACTGCCGGTCACACTGAGCATTTCCCTGCACGCCCCGAACGACGAGATCCGCCGGCAGATCATGCCCGTGGCCAACACCTACCCCATCGACGAGCTGATGCAGGCGGTACGCGGTTATGTGGCGGACACGGGGCGGCGCGTGGTGTTTGAGTATGCGCTGATCGACCAGCTCAACAGCACGCCGGAGCACGCGAGGGAGCTATCCCGCCTTGTGCGTGGGCTGCAGTGCCATGTCAACCTGATCCCCCTCAACTATGTGGACGAACGTCACCTCATGCCCGCCTCCCCCAAGGCGGTGCAGACCTTTTTGACCACGCTCGAAAACGAACACATCTCCGCCACTGTGCGCCGCGAAATGGGCTCGGACATCGGCGGGGCGTGCGGCCAGCTGCGCCGCCGCCATCTGGAAAACAACGGCTGAAACCTGCAAAGGAGTGAACGATACGATGCGCATCTGTCACAGGACCCATCAAGGGCTGGTACGCGCCAGCAATCAGGACAGTCTGCTGGTGGACGGGAGCGTATTGGGCGTTGCCGACGGCATGGGTGGACATAACGGCGGCGAAACGGCCAGCCGCGTAGCCGTGCAGGTGCTCAGAAATGCGCTTCACGGCAAAAAGCCGGAGCCGCGCGCGCTTGAAGTGGGCATGGAAGCGGCCAACCGACGCATCTTTGATATGGCCCGTCACGACAGCGCACTGAGCGGCATGGGCACCACCGTCACCCTGCTTTGGGAGGATGACGCTCAGGTCTATCTGTGCCATGTGGGCGACAGCCGCGCATACCTGCTGCGCGATGGCAAGCTCACGCAGATCACAGAGGATCACAGCGTGGTGGCGGAGCTTCTGCGCAGCAAGGTCATCACCCCCGATATGGCGCGCACCCATCCCTATCGCAACGTGATCACCCGCGCCGTTGGTGTGGATCCCATTGTGACGGCGGATATTTTCAGCCACGATCTCAAAGAAGGAGACGTCTGGCTGGTATGCTCCGATGGGCTGTACAACATGGTGACGGATGATGTGATGGCCGATATCCTGCGCGAGGCCAAGGATGACGAGGCCGCCGCCGACGAACTGCTGGCGCTGGCGCTGGAGGCCGGCGCAACGGATAACGTCACTTTCATCATCGGGCGTGTCGCGGAGGTGAACG
Source organism: uncultured Oscillospiraceae bacterium (assembly GCA_964504385.1). GTDB lineage: Bacteria > Bacillota > Clostridia > Christensenellales > Aristaeellaceae > Limiplasma. The sequence goes on along the minus strand of CAZDEF010000041.1, from coordinate 6,650 downwards.
CCTTATGATGAAGGGCATGATTTTTGCCGAGCGCTACCAGTTGAATGATTTTATCGGTCAGGGCGGCATGTCGCTGGTATACCGGGCGGTGGATATCCGCACAGGACACAGCGTGGCTGTCAAGATCCTCAGAAGCGAATTCAACCGCGACAAAGAATTTCTGGAGCGTTTTCAACGCGAAGCGCAAGCTGCCAGCCTGATGAACCATCACAATCTGGTCAATCTGCTGGATGTAGGGGTAGAGGGCGATTATCGTTATCTGGTGCTGGAATATGTAAATGGCAGCACGCTCAAGGACATTATCCATCAGAGAGGCCGTCTTTCCTATGTGACCGCCATCGACATCACCGTGCGTATTCTGAGCGCTTTGCAGCATGCGCACGCCAACGGCATCATTCATCGCGATATCAAGCCGCAAAACGTGCTTATCGATGCAGAAGGCCACGTCAAGGTGTCCGATTTCGGCATTGCACGCATGACCGGCGGCGCGACCATTGCCAAAAAGGATACGGTGGTGGGTTCTGTACACTACTCCTCGCCCGAACAGGCTGCAGGCGATGTGGTGGAAGCCACCAGCGACCTCTACTCCACAGGTGTGGTGCTGTATGAAATGCTCACCGCGCGTGTCCCGTTTACGGGCGATACGCCGGTCGCCATCGCCATGCAGCACCTTCAGGCCGATCCCCCGCCCATCACCGATTTTGCACCGGACACGCCGCCCGCTGTAACGGCGGTCGTGATGAAAGCAATGGCCAAGGATCCCTCGCAGCGTTTCCAGTCCGCGTGTGAAATGGCCAATGCGCTGATGCTGGCCAAGGAAGGTGTTGTTACGGTGGTTCCTCCAGAACCGCCGGTTGCATCACCCGCCGGCCAGTCTGCATCGTCCGGACAGGTTCAGGAGACCAGTTCCCATTCTCCCATCTCCCCCCGCGGCCATGTGCGCCATCACCCTAAACGCAAAACCGGCTTTATTCTGTCGCTGGCTGCCGCGCTGCTGGTCATTGCCGTGCTGGCCGTCGGTGTGGTGTTTGTGGTGCGGCAGATCAGCAGCAGCGCCATTGCCCCATATGTGGTGGGCATGACGGTAGAAGACGGACGCGAACAGGCGCAGCGCGAGGGATTGAGCTGGCAGCAGACCGACATCAACCACGATACGCTTCCCGCCGGCACCATCATCTCTCAGATCCCGGAGGCCGATACCCCCATGCAAAAGGGAGACAGTCTGCTGGTCACCGTCAGCCTTGGCCCGGCGGACAGCGCCATGCCCAACATGGGCGGACTGGCCTATGAGGACGCGGCAGAACGTTTGAAATCCCGCGGTTTCGGCAGCATCATCGCTGTCAAGACCGTATCCACCTCTCCGACTGGAACCGTGCTTTCCCAAACGCCGAATGCCGGCGAGCACTTCACCGTGGGACAAACAGTGGAGCTGACCATCTCCGGCGGAAGCACCATGGTGCCCGAACTGACCGGGCGCACGCGTGAAGAAGCATCCTCCCTGCTGGCCGAAAGCGCGCTGACGGAGGCAACGCCCACCTATGTGGAAACCTCCGATCCGGCGCAGGTGGGGTTGGTGCTGGCCCAGATGCCTACCAACGGCACCATGGCCGTGCTGGGTGCGCCGGTAACGCTGACCATCGGCATCGAAAGCCAGCCCTATCAGGGCGAGGTGGCCCTCTCCCTGCCCAGCGCTGATTATGACCGCCGCGTGCGCATCACACTGATGGTGGACGATGAAGAAAAAACGGAATATGAAGGCACCATCGCCGCCAACATGGACAGTGTGATGCTGGTGCCCATCAGCTCCACCATTGAAGGGGAACAGACCTGCCGCATCTATGTGGACGGCGAGCTGTTCAGTGAGGAAACGGTGCTGCTGTATTGAGGAACAGGAGGAAAGATTCTTGAGTGAAAACGTCATGCCTCAGGGCGTGATCGTCAAGGGCGTGGGCGGATTGTACTACGCCCGCGATCCCGAAGGCACGGTGCATGTGCTGCGTGCCAAGGGAAAATTCCGCAAGCAGCGTGTGACCCCCATGGTGGGCGACTGCATTTGCTTCACCCCCGGCAGCGGCGACGAACACGGCTGGGTGGAAGAGATTCTGCCGCGCGACAGCGAATTGATCCGTCCGCCGGTAGCCAACATCCGCCATATCGTGCTGGTGATCGCTCCGGAACCCGCGCCGGATTATCTGCTGATCGACACGCTGATCGTGATGGCGGTCAAGCAGGGCATTCAGCCCGCGCTGGTGGTGAATAAATCCGACCTTGATCCAGCGTTGTTTGCACAGGTGCAGCGTGATTATGCCTGCCTTGGCGCGCCCATTCTCAAGCTCAGCGCGCATACCGGCGAAGGGCTGGACGAGCTGCGCACGCTTCTGCGCGGCGGCATCTGTTGCTTTGCCGGGCAAAGCGGCGTGGGCAAAAGCACACTGCTCAGCGCTGCCACAGGGCTGGAGCTGCAGACGGGTGAAATCAGCCGTAAGATCAGCCGCGGCCGCCATACCACGCGCCATGCAGAGCTGCTGTACAGCGGCGACTACTGCGTGCTGGATACCCCGGGCTTCAGCCTGCTGGAGCTGTGGGATGGTTTGGAGCCGATCCAGCTCAAAGCGTATTATCCAGAGTTTTTTCCCTATGAGGGTCAATGCCGCTTCGCCCCCTGTTACCACCTGAGTGAACCGGGCTGCGCGGTGCTGGAAGCCGCGAAGGACGGCCGCATTAGTCAGGCTCGGCTGGAGCGCTATCACCTGCTGCTCGCAAAAGCAAAAGAAGCATGGAGGAACCGTTATGATTAAGTTGTCGCCTTCCATTCTGGCAGCCGATCCGCTCAAACTGGGCGAAGCCGCCCTTCTGGCCCACAAAGCCGGATGTGATGAACTGCATTTCGACGTGATGGACGGTCACTTCGTGCCCAATCTTACATTCGGGCCCCACATTCTCGCAGCCATGAAGCGGGAAGTGCCCGATTTGGTTTATGATGTACATCTGATGCTGACGGATCCCCTCCTCTTTGCTGCGCCTTACGCCGATGCTGGAGCAGACCTCATCACCGTACATGCAGAAGCGCATGACTGGCTGGAAGCGGTGGACAGGATCCGGGCATTGAACTGCAAAGCAGGCGTATCCCTCAAGCCCGGCACGCCCGCCGATGTGCTTCGCCCCTATGTGAACCGGTTTGACCGGGTGCTGCTGATGACGGTCGAACCCGGCTTCGGCGGGCAGAAGCTGATGCCGGAAGTGCTGCTGAAAGCCCGGCAGCTACGCGAGATGGGCTTCACCGGCGATCTGGAAGCCGATGGCGGCATCTCCCCCGCCAATATGCGCCAGCTGGCCGATGCGGGCGTGGATGTGCTGGTGATGGGAACGGCCTTCTTCAAAGCGGAGGATCCCTTTGCCGTGGCCAAAGCGGTGCATGAGCTGTGACCCCTTTGGGGCATGCTGATAACAGCTCATCCCGCAAGGAGGTTTTCAAATGGAGCGTAAGCCCGCGCCACTCTTTACCCCGCCCAAGCGCAAAAAGCGCATGGGACGATCCCCAACCCAACATTAAAGGACTGACTTGATGGAATTTCGAGAACTGAATCTGATCAAACCCTTGCTGACTGCCGTGAAATGCTGCGGCTATGTCCACCCCACGCCCATCCAGCAACAGACCATTCCCCCTGTGCTGGCAGGACGCGATGTGCTGGGCTGCGCGCAGACCGGCACCGGCAAAACCGCCGCCTTCGCCCTGCCGATCCTTCAGAAACTTTTTCAGATGGGCAAACCCGAAGGCGAAAAGCGCCCCATCCGTGCACTGATCCTCACCCCGACCCGCGAACTGGCGCTGCAGATCTACGAGAATTTTGAAGGCTATGGCAAGCGCCTGCCCATGCGGCCCTGCGTCATTTTCGGCGGCGTCGGCCAGCAGCCGCAGGTGGATCAGCTGAACAAAGGCGTAGACATTCTGGTGGCCACCCCCGGACGGCTCAACGACCTGATCGGTCAGGGATATATTCAGCTGGATCAACTGCAGGTCTTTGTGCTGGACGAAGCCGACCGCATGCTGGACATGGGCTTCATCCACGATGTCAAAAAGGTCATTTCCCATCTGCCTGCCAAGCGGCAGACGCTCTTTTTTTCTGCCACCATGCCCGCCGAGGTGGAGAAGCTGGCTACCAGCCTGCTGACCGATCCGGTAACGGTCAAGGTGGATCCCGTTTCCAGCACGGTAGACCGCATCGACCAAAGCCTATATATGGTGGATAAGGTCAACAAACGTCATTTGCTGGCCAAGCTGCTCCGGCAGCCGGATGTGGAAAGCGCGCTGGTATTCACCCGCACCAAGCACGGAGCAGATCGCGTGGTGCGCGATCTGGGCAGGGAAGGCATTGACGCGCGCTCCATCCACGGCAACAAGAGCCAGAGCGCCCGCCAGCAAGCCTTGAGCGACTTCAAGACCGGCCGCGTGCGCGTGCTGGTAGCCACCGATATTGCTGCGCGCGGCATTGATATTGCGGGCCTGTCTCATGTGTTCAACTACGATCTGCCCAACGAACCGGAGGCCTATGTTCACCGCATCGGCCGCACCGGCCGCGCTGGAAAGGACGGGATCGCCATCAGCTTCTGCTGCATCGACGAGGTCAAGGAACTCAAGCAGATCGAAAAGCTGATCGGCAAGACCCTCCATCGGCTGGAAAGCGAATGGCCCATGCAGGTGCTGACGGAAACCGTGAAGGAACCGCGTCCGCCCCGCGCCGCACGCGAAGCAAAGCCTGAAAAGCAGCGGCAGCCAGCCGTCAAACCGGAACCGGTCAAAGCGCCTGTTCGGGTGCAGAAGCCCATGCCGGATAAGAAGGCAACACCCCAAGCCATGCACGCTACACCGCTGCAGCGGCCTGTGAAGGCAGCCGTTCCCAAACCGGCAGTCCGCGAGCCGCGCCGCACAGAGAGCGTGGAAAAGCCCATGCCCTCTTATGCAGAGATGCTCAAGCAGCGCCGAAGCGGCGCGCGCCGTCCGCTCTCTACCGGAAGCGACCGCATCTAAGCTACAAAAGGAGTCCGTTATGCCCAAGCAAATGACCGCCGAAGAAAAACTGGTTTACATGACCGAAACGCCACTGGCCAAACTGGTCATCGCATTGTCGGTGCCAACGATCATTTCCATGCTGATCACCGCGTTTTACAATATGGCCGATACCTACTTTGTCGGGCTCATCGGCTCTGCCAGCGCATCCGGCGCGGTAGGGGTCATCTTTCCCCTGATGTCCATCATGCAGGCCGTGGGCTTCATGCTCGGGCATGGCTCCGGCAACTATATTTCGCGCCAGCTGGGGGCAGGCAACACCGCAGATGCGGAGCGCATGGCCTCCACGGGTTTTGTGCTCTCCTTCCTGGTGGGAACGCTCATCATGGCTGGCGGTCTGTTCTTCTCTGAGCCGCTGGTGTATCTGCTGGGTTCCACGCCCACCATTGCGCCCTATGCGCAGCAGTATGCGGTCTATCTCATGCCCGGCGTACCGTTCCTGATGAGCAGTCTGGTACTCAACAACCAGCTGCGCTTTCAAGGCAGCGCTTTCTACGCCATGATCGGCATCACCTCCGGCGCGCTGCTCAACGTAGTGTTGGACCCATTGTTCATTTTCGGCTTGAACATGGGCGTGGCTGGTGCAGCGCTGGCTACCAGTCTGAGCCAAGCCGTCAGCTTTTTTGTTCTGCTGCTGATGACGCGCAGAGGTGGCAACATCCGCATTCGCCTGCGCCATTTCTCGCCGAATGCGCATTTCCTGCGCCATATCGTGCGTGGCGGTCTTCCCTCGCTGGCGCGGCAAGGTTTGAACAGTCTGTCCTCCGTGTGCTTGAATGTGGCTGCCGGCGGCTACGGCGATGCAGCCATTGCCGCCATGAGCATTGTCAGCCGCATCATGATGATGACCGTCAGCGCGATCATCGGCTTTGGTCAAGGTTTTCAGCCCATCTGCGGCTTCAACTACGGCGCTAAGCTGTATGGCCGTGTGCGCAAGGCCTTCTGGTTCTGCGTGCGGCTCAGCTTCTGCGTGCTGGCAGCGCTGGGGCTGGTCGCCATCGTGCTGGCGCCGCAGATCGTGGGGCTGTTCCTGTCATCGGATGCAGAGGTGCAGCGCATCGGCACGTTGGCGCTGCGGCTGCAGTGCTGCTTCGTGCCGCTGTTCTCCTTCTCCTGTCTGAGCAACATGATGCTGCAGACCATGGGCATTGCCGGCAAAGCCACACTGCTGGCGGCTTCGCGGCAGGGTTTGTTCTTCATTCCGGCGGTGCTCGGGCTGGAAAAGCTGCTTGGTCTGCTGGGCGTGCAGCTGGCTCAGCCGGTGGCGGATGTGCTGTCGTTCCTGCTGGCCATTCCGCTGACTGTGGGCGTGCTGCGGGAACTGAAGGAAAAAGAGTGCATCGGCGCATAACAAACGTAAAAATCCAAACAAAGCGTGAACTTTTCAGCCCGCCCATACGTCTTCATCAGAGAGACGACCGAAAGGAAAGGTGGGCTGGATTTGTTTCTTTGAAAGCGTTGCATTTATTACATAAGGATTGTTGAGGTACAATACATAGGTAACAAAAAAGGAATAGAAAACAGAGCGCCAAGTGGTAAAATGAGTTTGTCACATCCCAACCACGAAGGAGGCTCTCTGCAT